>JACKEJ010000007.1:0-300000 GCA_020633055.1 Sandaracinaceae bacterium
AGGCTGCCAACAGCACCTGCGTTCCGTGACGCTTGTACTCGTACTCGCGGCGGAGATGACCGTCGGCGCCGACGTGGTTCGGGTGGCAGCGTTCGAGCACCTGCATCGGTTTCTCGTCCACGCACAAGACCACCGCATCCTTCGGCGGGTTGAGGTAGAGGTCGCACACACACGTCGCCTTCGCGGTGAAGTCGGGGTCTCGACTCTTCAGCCACTGCTTCACACGGTGAGGGCGCAGCGACTCGAACCGCAGGATGCGCCCGACCTCGCTTTCGCTCAGCCGGCACCCCGTCCGCGCATGCAGCGCATCGGCCAAGGAGTTGTACGTCCAGAGCTCCCTGAATGGAGCCGTGACTCCGTCGGGGCGTTCGCAAGCGAGCTGCACGAGTTCGCACCGTGTCGCGATGGTGACCTTCATCGGACGTCCAGAGCGAGCAAGGTCGCTCAGCACTTCGACCCGCGGGTTCTTTCTGAACCTGGCCTTCCATTTACGGACCGTGCGCTCGTCGCAGCCAACCCTGCGCGCGATGGAGGACGTGCCCACCCCGTCGCGGGCCAACAACACGAAGCGGGCCCGTTGCACCTCGACGAAGGGAGCACGCTGCCGACGGGTCAGGAGCTTCAGCTCGCGTCGGATCCGGCGAGACATGGTCAATGGGGTCGCCTTGGGTCCTCTCGCCATGACCACCTAACGCCCGGCCCCCGTGATCTATTTTAATCCGAAACCCGGATCGCACTTCAGGCAGGCGGCACTAGTTCCCGGCGAAGCGCGGGTGCTAGACCACTGCGTTCTTCCACGCCTCCCGCGCGTGCAGGTGCTTGAACCGCTCGGTCAGCTCGAGCATCGCGCTCGAGACCACGTCGATGTGGTCGTCTGCTACCAGTCGGGGAAGCCGTCGCCTCGAGGAAGAACGCGTCGCGCAATGGCTCGTTCGTCGAACCACCGCACGACCCCGGAGCGCTCGGGATGACCAAGCCGCGCGGCCACCAGTCGATCAGCTTCCGGACGAACGAGTCCGGGTCGGGGTTGCAGGTCGCGCGTAGAAAGGGGCGCACCCCGCACGTCGAGTAGAGCCGGGACACCAGGTACCAGAACTGCCCCCGCGTGAAGTGAGTGAGCTCGTCGAAGAAGATCGCGGCGTACTGCTTCCCCTGGTGGTCGAGCTTGTGCTTCTCGAGCTGCAGATGCAGGAAATCGATGAGCGAGGACCCGCCGCCCCCGCACGCGAACCGCCACTTGAGCACGGGCGTCGAGGACCGCACGCCTCCGAGGATTGGGCAGGGCCCCTCTGACTCCTCCCAGAACGAGCCGCCGCCGATGAGCTCCACGGCCTCGCGCCGGAAGCCGGCTTAGCCAGGGACGTGAGTGTACTGCGCCGCCTTCAGGAGCGTGGCGTAGCTCTTCCCGCCGCCCGCCGACCCGCCGTAGACCACCATGTCCGCAGGGCTCGACATGAACGAGGTCTGGGGGCCTGGTTGGGACGGATGTCCGTGACGACGTTTCATCCGGAAACCATCGATGAGGCACGTCCGTTCGTCCCCTGAAGAAACGGTAAACCCTTCCACCTAAACCCAAAAGGTAGTAGCGGTCGTCTCACGACGCGAGGGAGCGATCCAATGAGACGGGCAATGTTTCGAATGAATTCGTGGGACGGCACGGGCGAGGTGATAGTGAATCTCTCGCGGAGTTCTTCAGCTTTGTAGAGACAGCGTATCACGGCCCTCCGGCGAGCTACGTTCCGTGGAAGTTCATTTGGCGTGGACTTGGGAACGCCAACTATGCACTTCATAGCAAGATGTACCGCGATATTAGCGACGATGGCCGAGTGCGCCGGACCGAGATCGAGTTGCGCACCGAAGAGGCCAAGCTACTGCGGACCGCGCGTCGCACGTGGCATATTGGTCAATCCGCCCAAGGACGGTTATCTGATCTTGATGTCCTTGCGGTGATACAGCACCACGAGGGCGCCACACGCCTCATCGACTTCTCGCACAACGCGCTTGTCGGCCTCTGGTTTGCTGTTCAGGACCCAAAGTACGATGGCCTCAAGGATAGCCGGGTCGTTGTAGTGGACACGTCCAACACTGGTGCGGGAGTGACGCGCACCTCACGGGAGGTCCCGTCAGAGTGGCACTACAAATCTGAGTTGCCTTGGTCCGAAGATTGGGGAGAACACGGCAGGCAGGCCCTTTTCTGGAATGCGAGCCCGATTGATCCGCGAATGGCGAGTCAGCATGGGTGTTTTCTTTTCGGTCCGGTACCAGCGAATGTTCGAGCCTACGCCTCGGTTCCAATTACCGCGGTTAACGAGGACCAGTTGCGTCGCATTTGTGGTCTAACATCCGTCTCAGGGACTCACCCAGGAAATATCATGTTCACGGTTCGTGTCGAGATGGGTACGCGAGCTCAAATTCGGCAGACGCTTGAGCGTTCATTCGGCCTCACGCATGCACGCCTGTTTCCGGACACGCACGGATTGATCAAGTATCGGGCGTCCGTGAGTGACTAGACGGTTGAGCCGAGTCGGTCGCGGATGTCCATCGGGCTGCCCGGCACGGCGAGGCGCACCGCCAGCGCGAGCACGACGAGCGCCAGGAACACATGGCGCGCGCCGCGTCTCGTCGTCGCCCTGCGGACTGCAGTCGGCGCGTGTCGTCCCAAACAGCCCTCCACCGACTACCCAGGCCGCTTCCGCGACGTCGCGCACGGGCGACTCTGGTTCGCGGAGCTCTTTGCCTGGTACGCGGACGCACACCGCCACAGCGGCCTCGCCCGCTTCACGCCGGCCGACGTCTTCTACCGTCGCATCGAGGCCATCGCCAACACCCGTCAGCGCGCGATGGACACCGCGTTCGACGCTCACCCCGAGCGCTTCGTGAAGGGGCGTCCGCAGGTCCGACGACCGCCCGCTGTGGTCGCCATCAACCCCGTCGATCCCACCGGGCCGATGCCGCTCACCGAGCTGCTGCTGGCGGGCGACGCCGACTTCATGGCGCCCACGCCACCACGCATCACCAAGTCGATGTCCGTACTCCCGGGCGCGCTGCCCCTCGGCGCCAAGCAGACATAGAACTCAAGCGGCCCCTGGCTCAACCCATTGACGCGCTCCGCCGACACCTCCCGGAGGAGCTTCATGTTTCCTATGAGCCCTCGGCAGGGGGACACTGGCCAGGAAGCGTCCACCCGGTTGTGGGCGAAACGGGAGAGCACTTTGGGAGTGTTGCTGATAGAAGGCGTGTGTGGGGCGGGAAAAACCACATTGCTTCGGGCGCTGGGCGGTGACCAAGGTGTCCGCACGCTATCGCAGAAGGAAACCTATGCGGAGGGGCGTGATTCATGACCCGGTCACGGAGGCCGTCTGAGGGGATCGACGTGACCGGGGGGAGTTGGTAGGAGGTGGCGTTCGTATCCCCACCGAGGCACCACGCCTCAGAAGGCGCCACCAGCCGATGTTGTACGCTCCGGAAGATCAGGCGGTCAAGGAGGAGGCCACCGCCGCTGTCCAGCAGGCTCTTGTGACGATGCTCCGCGCGGTGGACGACGGCGCTACGGCCCGCGCGCTCGAAGAGCACGTGTGGAAGACCTCTATCGAGTTCGGACGCTCGCTGATGTCTGCGGGGCTGAGCCGCATGTGTGCTCGCGCGACGGAGCGAGACGTCGAGGAGCGCGGTCTCGACGCGAAGCAGGTCACGTTGCGGCTCGACCGCGACTACCACGGCACGTTGAGCACGACGCTGGGTCCAGTGACGTTTCCGTGGTTCGCGTACCGAGACCGAAGCGCGGCGGCGACGGTGACCCACACACCCGCCAAGGCGGTAGTACTGCCCTTGTTCAAGCACTGTCGCTCGTCGGAGTTGCTGCTGGAGTGGGAGAGCCGACTCGGAAGCGACCACCCGTTCCGCTACGCGCAGGACGCGTTGTCGTTCTTCACGCACGGCGCGGCGTATCGAGAGGACACAACCATCGCGCGCCACATGGTGGCGGTGGGCAGCCTTGTAGGCCGTGAGTGGACCTACCGAACGGCGAACGACATCGAGGAGCTGCTGCTGACCCGTGCGACGCGCGACCCGAAGACGGGCCGGCCACTGCTGTACGCGTCGACGGACGCGCACGCGCTGCGCAGCTACGTGGACGACACCTGGGACGCGCAGTGGAAGATGGCCAACGGCATTCGCGTGTGGTGCATCGACCGGCACAACGGCGCGACGATTCACCTCGGAGGCGAGTACACGTGGGGCGACTGCGAGAAGGTCCAGGAGACGTTCGAGTGGCTCCGCGACACGGGCCGAGTGACAGCGGATGGCCGCATGGCGAACGGGCTGAACGTGCAAGTGGTGCTGGTGACGGACGGGGCGCCGTGGATCAAGGAGCGCATCGTCCCCCTCTTCCCCAAGGCCGTCGTCTTGCTCGACGCCTACCATCTGCTCGAGGCCCTCGCGAAGTACGCCACGATTCGCTTCCTCGCGGGCACGGCTTCCAACAAGCGGTTCTATCAGCGAGCGCTGGACGCCCTCTTCGGCAAGAGCCGCGGCAAGAAGCCCAAGACGCCCAAGCCCCGCCGAGGTCACCGCAAGCGCCCGTCCGCACCCATCGACGACCCGACGATGCCTCCCGACGATGCGCCCCATGCTCGTCGACGTCGGCGCGCTCCCGCAGCCGACCGACTCCTCGAGCTCCTTGCCGAAGGCGTCGTTCCGGAGCGCGCCAAGGAGGAGCACGACAGGCTGGTCAACGCGATCGACCACAACGCTGACCGCATCGACTACGAGCAGTGGCGCCCGCGCGGCTACCAAATCGGCTCCGGCGCCATGGAGTCCTTGCACCGCACCGGCAGCCAGACGCGCCTCAAGGTGGCGGGCATCCGCTGCTTGCCAGAGACCTCCCAGGCCGTCTTCAACCTGCGCATGCTCCGCCTCTGCGGTCGCTGGGATGAGTTCTGGCGGCACGACGACATCTCCTCGCTACTCGTCGGCGCCTTCGCGACGCGCACACTCAAGCCAGCGCCAGCGCCATCCGAATCCGACCCCAGCGCGCAGCCCCTTCAACTGGCTGCCTGACCGGGCCATGGATCACACCCTATGCGGAGTTGGTACCTTTTGAGGACAGCGGCACGTTGACCGACCACATTAATCTCGCCTTCCTGAGGAGAGTGCTGGGCGTGATTGAAGCAGCTGCAGGGAGTGGCCGTGACGTCGCCATAGACACGCTTCACCTGACACAATCAGTGAGGCCAGGGGTGCTGAGGCGAGAGTCATTCGACGAGATCGACCAGCGGCTTGCTGCGGTGGGCGCCAAAGTTCTAACGCTGAATCTGACGCGCGACGCAATCGCAGCGCGCGCTGTCGACGGCAGGCGCGACACCGGATTCTACGAGTACATTTCACGTTTCGCCGGCACAGACGCCGGCATCGTACAGCACCTACAACGCGAGCAAGCGGCAATAGGTGAGCGGGCGGAACACTGGTCCGCGTTGCCTCACACGGCGCAAAGCGGGGAGCTTCCCGTCACGTACCTCGCGAACGTTGCCAGAAGCCTGATGACGTAGTGGCGGCCGCCCAGCGTGGCGCGCTCCGTGCCTCCCTCTGCGGTCTCGACGCAGCTGGCCGGCGGCGTACTGCGCGCGCTATGGCAGCGACGCGCTCAATCCGTTCCACTCGGCCACCACGGACACGACCTCGCTCGGCGAGGGGCCCTGAAAGAGCCAGCGGCCGAGCGTGTTGTCCAGCAGCACGCCGTCCGCCGTCAGCTCGGCGTCCAACCCGAGGATGTGCAGGCCGTCGGCGGTGACACCCGTCACCGAGTAGCTCCCGTTCCCGTTGCGGTCCTCGATGGCCGCGATCTCGATGTGATCGATGTCCTCCGGCAGAACGACCACCAGCTCGGTTGCGCGCTCTTCGTTCTCACCCACCAGCCGGACAGGGAACACGCCCGCCTCCGGAGACATGGGCTCCACGAGGAAGCCCACGACGGACCGGAGCTCCACGGGTGGCGCGAAGACCGGCTGGAACGTGTCTTCGAACGGCACGTCGAACATGCGCCCATCGCTGGCGGCCACCACCACGTAGAGCAGCGCGCGGCGCCCCACCAGCAGCCCCACCTGCCCGGGAACAACCGGGAACTCGTCCGGGAAGTTGTTCTGCGCAGCGCCCAGGTAGAGACCCACCTCCAGCACCTCCACGAACACGGAGTCCACCACCGCGCCGCCGTTCAGCAGGTCCACGCGGGTGCTACCCACCGCGCGCCCGCAGACGGTCAGCGAGGTCTCGCCGCCACGCTCTTCGCGCAGCGCTTGGCTCACGACGGTGCTGTCGCTGCGTACACGCAGATCCTCCAGCTGCACCACGCCCGTGACGCGCATCTCCAAGCACGCCCCCGGATACAGCAACAAGTCCTCACGCTCCACGCGCGCGTCCGGGTTCGAGGCCGGGACCCCGTCGCAGCCGGCCAGCGAGGCCAGGGCCACGAACACCATCCATCCGCGTACCCAGGGCCTCATGGGGCCGAATCTAGCACGCCGCAGGTCCGGCCGAGCTCCACGAGCGAGCTCCACGGCGCCGAATACCGACAGCTGCCCTCAGAGCGCGGTGACTCGGCGAGCCGCTTCGGAGGTCATCGACGACGTGCTGCAGGTCGCGGGGACGACGCGGACGGCCGGGCTCGGGACCGAGGTTCTCCAGCCAGGGCTGTGTCGCGGCCGTCCGTAGCCCGCACGACGTCGACGAGGCGTTCATTCGGTCGCGCCGCCATGAGCGCGGCGCGCGACAACGGAACGTAGCAGTCGACGACCTGCTCGAGCGGGGGCAGCGTTCGGGTCCACACGGGCTCGTGAAGCTCGAACCGCCCTCGTAGCTGCCAGGCGTCGAAGGCGCGTGCTGCGTCCAGCACGGTCGCGATGGCTGTTGGCGGTGTGTCCGCCGCGACGGCGATGTAGAGGGGTAGCGGATGGTGAGGGTCTCCGGGATGCAGCACGAACCAAGTGGCCCGCCAGTACTGCAGCTCGCGGCGCAGGGCTGACGCGTCCGCTACTGGGCTTCCATCGATGCGCATGGAACCGCGGACGAACTCGACGACCGGCCCGTCCGCGCGACCGAGGGAGGGGTTGGGGCACCGCGCGTGGACCCACGCAGCGAACGACTCGCCTTGCCCTGGGTGCGGGACCATGTCCTGCAGATGGATGGTGTCTGGACCCAGGCTGGCGGCGTCGGCGGCAACGTCTCGGGTGGTGCCGAAGGCGAACGACGCGACGGCGAGCAGCGCCAGCCGTGCTGCCCATCGCGAGACGGTGCGCGGACCGTCTTCGCGTGCGGACGGGGACCTGAGCGCGGCGCTCACGCCCATGATCCAGCTCACGAGCACCAGCGCCGCGGCGCAGCCCCTCGCGTCGTACAGGCGTTCGTGCGCGACCCGTCGGGCGTAGAGCAGGTCGCGGTAGGGGACGGACCACACCTCGGGCAGCCCGCCAACTTCGGCGGTGAACCTCAGCGTTCCGAGCGCGACCACCAGCACCGCCGCATGTAGCACGAGGACGTGAGCGTTCGGCACGGCATGCACCGCCCCCAGCCCGCGGCCGAGGTGCAGCGTGAAGGGCGACAGCCGAGCGAGGCACCAGACCACCGTGACGGCGCAAGCGCCGACGCAGAGAGCACCGCTCCGACCGTGGGCCGTCGCGAGCTCGACGTAGCCTGTCCACCACAACCCCGCGTCGCTCGGGAGTAGGGCGGCGTACATGCGCCGGCGAAGCCAGTGGTTCGCTCCCCCCACCAGCAGGAGCAACAGCAGCGCCCCCAGCGCAGACCGCCGAACGCCACCCGATGACCCCACGCGACCCCCGGACCCGCTGAGCGCGACCGCGCAGCAGACGCCCGCCGCGACCAGGAACACCGCGATGTCGCTCGCGGGCACGTCCAGGTCGATCCCTGCCGGAGGGGGAACGTAGTCCCCGTTCATCGCAGAGACCGGATCAGCACGGCCACGAACGCGTCGTAGCTCACGCAGTCGACCCAGACCCAGAGAAGCGCACCGACGCTCGCGTGCAACAAGCTCAGACGAAGGATGCTCTCGAGGCGCTCGCGCATGTTCTCGCGAGTCTGACAGCGGGGTCTGACCGAAGTTCCATCGGCGCCTGACGGGGGGGATGCCTCGATCCCGGACCGCGTCGTTTCTAGTTAGGCGGCGCTGGTGACCTGGTTAGCTCCGCGGCCCTTCTTCGTCTCGGAGCAGCGCCTCTTCCGCATCGAGGTCCCAGTCCTCTTCGACCCCCTTGCCGAGGTGCAGGATCTCCATGCGCTGCTCCATGATCGGCGCGTCGGTGGAGAGCCGGACCTGCGCGATGATGGTGTCGATCATGGACGTCGCGTGGCGCTCCGAGTTGCTGACGACGGCGAACCCGAGCACCGCGCGGCGGTGCTCATCCATGTCGGCGACCTCGGCCACCGCGACGTTGAAGCGATGGCGCACGCGGTCGATGACCCGCCGCACGACCTTGCGCTTCCCCTTCAGTGAGTCGTTGCCCCAAATCCCCAATACGATGCGTGCTGTTCCGATGACCATGCGAAGTGTCGCTGGTGCGACTTGTTGGAGTAGCCCTCCTTGTACCATGATGGACCCGCTCGGACGCGGTCGGTCTTCAGAGCTCCTTCGGGCGAAGCAAACGCGTGAGGGTCCACGCGTAGCGGTCGAGCGCGTCGCTCCAGCTGGGGGCGTCGATGGTCAGCAGCGCTGCGTTGGCCGTGGTCATGCGTCGGTCTTGGCCGCACAGCCGGGCGAGCATCTCTTCCCAGCCGGGGTTGTGGCCGATGACCATCACGGTGCGGAGCGCGTCACCCACGTCCGCCAGCTCGTCTCGGACGGCGTCGAGGCTGGCGTGATAGAGGCGGCGCGTGAACCGCACGGTCACGGGGCCGCGGAAGGCTGGACGCATGAGCTCGAAGGTCTGGCGGGTGCGCGTGGAGTCGCTGCTCACGGTGAGCTCGGGAGACCAGCCGAGCTCGGCCAGCGCGGAAGCGACGCGCGGGGCGTCTCTCTGGCCGCGCTCGTTCAGCGGGCGGTCGTGGTCCGTGGCGGCGTCGGTGTGCCAGGCGCTCTTGGCATGCCGCATGATGATGAGTCGTCGATTCACGGTGGCCTCGTTGTTCCGGATGGAGACCGAAAGGCTAGCGCCACCGCACCGCCGCGATGCGCTACGTTTTGTCGATGGGACTCTTCGACAGCTTCCTGAGGCGCTGGCGACGGTTCGACGACCTCGAGGCGCCCTGGCGTGCGCCACGACGCCTTGCGGGACGCCGCAGCACCGGACGGGAGCCTGCCTGACGGATACGAGCTGCCGGACACCCCAGAGCCCGACGGTGAAATCCGTTGGGCCCCGGGCGCGCTGGACGGCTCCCTCGCGACACGCGCGACCGAGCGGGAGATGGTGAAGCTCGGGGTGCTGCTGGTCGGGCTGGTCGAGGGGACGGACGACCGCGAGCTCCTCCTGACGCTGGGCGCTCACGATGAGCTGGCGCTCTTCGTGGTCGTCGCCATGGCGAACCGGCCCGACTTGGGCGAGCAGACCCTCTGGGAGCTCGCGCAGCGCACGCGCGGGTGGGGGCGCATCCAGTCGGTCGAGCGGCTGTCCGGCACGGACGACCCCGCCATCAAGGCGTGGCTGCTGCGCGAGGGGTTCCGCAACACGGTGATGGACGAGTACCTCGCGCACGTCTGCGCGACGACGGGCGGGCTCGCCGAGGCCCTCGCGCACGCACCAGGCGCGTTGGACGACGCGCTCCTGGACGGTGCGGCGGACCTGCTCACGGCCCTGGTGACGGGGGGTCCCGCGCCTGATCTCGCCGAGTACGAGCACGGTGCGCTGGCCTCCGAGCGCTTCCTCGACCACGTGGAGGCGCGTTTGGCGGGTGGGGCGTTCTCGCTCACGTGGCTGGTGGCGCTCGCGCAGCTCAGGGGCTTCCTTGTGGACGACCGACCGTGGGACTCGCTCGAGGCGCGCGGCTGGACCGACCAGCGGCGCACGCGCCTCGCGACGGCTGTCGAAGCCCTCCTCGCGCATCCGCAGTGGGCTGCCGCGGTCGAGGGTGCGCTGGACTCGGACGACCGGGCCGCGCCCCTCGACGCCATCGCCACGGGCCCTGCGGACGAGCTCGGGCTGGGTTCCGCGTTCGCGGTGCACGCCTGCCTCGACGCGATTGTCCCGGACCTCGCGAGCCACCCTGGGGCTGGCTGGCCCGCCATCCACGCGGCGCTGCGGAGCCCGGTCGTCCGCAACCGCAACATGGCGGTCCGCACTCTCGCCGCGTGGCCACGGAGCGCTTGGCCGCCAGGCGCCGCCGCGGCGCTGGAGCTGGCGCGAGACGAGGAGCCCGCAGACGACGTGCGCGAGCGCATCGCGGCCACGCTCACCGGGCAGGGCCTCGACTGACGCCCCCGGCCGTCCCAGCCGACGGGCCATCGCGAGCGGGGGTCGAGATCAAGCCGGGGCGACTTCGCGCACGACGACCCAGCGATGCTTGCCGATCTTGCGGTCCTTGCGAAAGCCCGCGGCCTCGAAGGTCGACAACGCGCCGTGGTACAGGAATCCGGCGGGCACGTCGCCCGCCGGTTCAGGATACCCCTCGACCCTGCCACCGCCGCTTCCAGCGACCAGCTCGAGCGCGCCAGCGAGTCCTGCCGTGGCGACGCCCTGACGTCGGTGACCCTTCCCGGCGTAGCAGCATCCGATCCGCCACGTCGGCAGAACGGTCAGCTCCTTCTCGTACTCGCACTTGTTCTTGATCCGGACGACTTCGACGCACGCCGGGCTCAGGGGCCCGACAACACCCGTTCGCACGCGGTGATGCGCGTGTAGGCGGTGTTGCCGGCGACCTCGTCCCAGTTGCTGCAGTTGGTGTTGTCGGCGCAACCCAGGCAGGGGCCAACGTAGCGGGTGGCGGTCCCGTCGGAGAAGTGCCACGCGTTGTCAGTGCCGGCGCACGCCGCCGCCGACCCGCAGCAGCTCGGCCCGCCGCCACACGCGGTCGCCTGGCCGTAGTGAGCGCGGTAGGTGGCGATGACGTCGCCGCAGTAGCCCTGGTTCATCCACTGGTCGTACGAGACCTCGGCCCAACCCAGGCACGTGTCGCAGAACGAGGGTCCCGACGACCCCGGACGGCATGAGAAGCGCACGCAGCGCCCTGCTGGGGTCATGCAGCCCGTCTCGCCCCAGCAGTCGTCCCCGCACGTCACGCACGTGATGCTGACACTCGTGACGGGGCCGCTCGTCACGTCGCCGTTCCCTGCGCTCACCTCGCAGAACAAGTTTGCGGGCTGGGTGGCGACCTCCACGTCGTAGCTCCCACCGCTGGACACCGTCGTCTCGAACACGAACGACGTGGCACCGCTGGGGACGCTCAGCGAGTCACCGCCCGAGTTGGTCAGCACCAGGCCGTCGGTGGTGAGCCCCGAGACGGTGCCACCCACGGTGAAGGAGCGGGTGGTGCACGTCACCGCGATGGACGTCACCGGCGCGGCGCCCACCGAGCCGCTCGCGCTCGCCGCTACACAGGCCTGGGTGGGGGTGTGGGGCTGGACGCTCACGCTCACCTCGTACGTGGCACCTTCGGCGACCTCGGTGGCGAAGGTGAAGGGGCCGTCCCCTGTCACCACAAGGTCGTCGGCGCCGTTGTTCTGCAGGGTGAGGTCGGCCCCGAGCAGGCCGCTGACGGTCCCGCCCACGCCGTACGTGTCGGTGATGCAGGTGACCGCCACGTTGGTCACGTTCTCGCTCCCGACCTGCCCAGCCTCGAAGGACAGCGTGCACTCCTGGCCCGGCGCGCTCGGCCGCGTGGCGACCTCCACCGCGTACGACGCGCCCGCGGGTAGGCGCCCAGGCAGCGTGAACTCCCCGTCCTCAGTAACGTTGAGCGGCTCGCCGGACGCCAGCTGGAGCACCAGCCCGGTTCCCACGAGCCCGCTGACCGTGCCACCCACGGTGTACGTGGCTTCGCAGTGGTCGAGCGTGCAGCGGCCGGACTCGCAGTCGTCGTCGTCCACGCAGCCTTCACCCACCTCGCACGTGGCGCCGCACTCGCCCCCGCAGTCCATGTCGGTCTCGTCGCCGTTCTGGGTGAGGTCGTTGCAGGTCGGAGCCGGGGGGCCCTCGTCCGGGTCACCCAGGTCGGCGACACCTTCGTCGCGTGGTCCAGTGTCTGGCACGCGGGCGTCCGTTCCGGCGTCTTCCACCGAGCCTGGACCCGACCCGCACCCAGGCGCCAACGAGAACAGCATGCACGTGGCCCAGAGCCATCGGCGGGAAGAGGAGGGGGGATGTGACAAAGCGTCGTCCGGTCGCAAGGGGGGAGAGGGAACCGTGGCCATACCATGCCGTGGTTGCCGCCGTGCGCCAAAGGGGGCGGCAGGCGTCAGCTGTCACCGGCGGCGTTCGAGGGATGCTAGCGACCCGCGCCCCAGATGATGCGTACGCCACCGTGCTGGCCGTCCTGCGGCCGGTTGTTATGGCATTCGGCTCGCCACCGCATCGAGGACCAGATAGATTCACGCATCGTTTCTCACCATCTGGCGAGGACGCCGCTTTCGCGTGGTCCTCGTCACCGTCGGAGACGAGCGTCGCGGGGGCTGTTCGCACGGATTCCAGCCTCGACTACACGATGAAGCACACCACATCCCCCCTCTTGGCGCTGCTCGCGTCGCTCTCCATCACTGCCTGCGGGGGGAGCGACGCCACCCCTCCCGGTGGCGACGCGGGCGCGTCCACGGGAGTGGCGGTCGAGTTCCGGGTCACGGGCGCCGGCGCGGACCCGGACGGGTTCGTCTTGGTCACGGATGGGACGGACTGGCAACGGCATACGGATGCCACCGTCACCGTCTCGCTCGCGGCCGGCTCACACTCCCTCCGACTCACCGACCTCCGCAGTCACTGCACCGTCAACGGCACCACCGAGCGTGAGATCAACGTGGTCGACGGCTCCCTCACCCCGCTCGTTTGGGACATCGTCTGCACGGCACCCAGCCCCTGTGAGCTCAGAGCGCTCTATCCGAATAGCATCGCGTCTACAGGCTCGGCGCGGGCGCTGCTGATCGCAATCGACTTCTCGGACGCGATCGCCGCTGCCACCGTCCAAGACGTATTCGACGTGGTCGAGCCCTGGATGTCCGACGCGGTCACGACCCTCTCGAACGGGACGCTCGACATCGCGTTGCAGCGACCGATCGACCGTTGGCTGCGCATGCCGAATCCGACCTCGACGTATCCCAACTCGAATCGCACGCAGATGTTGTCCGATGCCCTGCAGGTGGCGGCCGCGGAGGTGGACCTCGATCTCTACGATGCCATCTTCGTCGCCACCCCCACCGAGGCGAGAAGCAAGGTCGCGTGGGGCTTCGCCTCCCGCATCGCGGATGGCGCGGAGACCCGCTTCATCGTGAATCTAGGGCCCGACATCTGGTACGACCAAGCGCCGCCGCACTATGGCGCCGAGATCGCGACCCACGAGTTCCTACATCTCCTCGGTCTCCCCGACCTCTACGACGTACCCGGCTACAGCGCGGGGGACTACACCAATCGGTACGTTGGGCGCTGGGACATCATGAGTGGCTCCGAAGGATCCGAGCCGGTTTCGCAACTTCTCGGCTATCAACGACAGCTGCTGGGATGGATGCCGCCCGAGGACGTCGACTGCGTGGACTCTCGTGCCCACTCCGTGGAGCAGGTGATCCGGCCGATCGCGGGAGACCGCGGCCCCCGGTCTGTGAGGGTCCGCATTGGACCGACGAAGTGGCTGGTCGCGGAGGCGGTAGACGCCGACAGCGTCCGGAGCGGGTGCAAGGAGGGCGTGCTCGTGTACACCGCCGACACCGAAGGCGACGTCGGGTCGGGGGCCCCCGAGCTCTACGTGGTGCGCGCGGAAGCGAGCGAGAGATCCATCGTCGCGAGCTGCGGTGAGCTATACAACGCGCCGTTCAACCTGGAGACACCCACGTTCACGCATCTCGCCTCCGGGGTGTCCGTGAATGTCGTGGCGGAGCGCGAGGGCGGCTACCTCGTGCGGATCGACTTTGCGGACGCTCAGGCGGGCCGCTGCCCCACCGAGGTCGCTTGCGACGCGTTGTCGAGCTGCGATCTCGCCACGGACACGTGCGTCACGACGGGGTTCGAGCGCATCCAGCTCCGCGCCGACGTGCAGGGCACGCCCATGTGCCTCTACGCGAACGCCCCGTCGGGGGATGGCTCCCACTCCGGCGCCGCGTACATGGCGGATTGCACGCCCTCCGCTCAGACGGTCTGGGGGCGAGAGGACGTCGGGAACGGTTGGTTCCACCTGCTCGCCGCATCCACGGGCGACTGCCTCGAAGGCAACGAGAGCGTTGGCGCCACCAGTGAGGGGGCGTCGTTCGTCACCGCGTGCAGCGATGCGAGCGGACAATCCTGGGAGTTCGTCCCCGAGGGCAACTTCTTCCGGCTTCGAACGGAGTGGCAAGGCAGCACCAAGTGCCTCGACGCCAACGTGCCGACCAACCTGGCGCTCCACGCAGGTGGGGCCTACATGGCGGACTGCCAAGACGTCCCTGGGCAGCGCTGGGAAGTGCTGACTCCGTAGCCGTCGGTGGGCCTACGAAACGGGGCGTGGACCTAGGATGCTCCGCTCGAGGATCGGTGCATCGGCTGAGTGCCGTCGCTCACCGATACACGGCGGACCCCAGGCCGTCGGTGCCGGTGCGCCCGTAGCCCACACCCCAGATCACCGCGGCGTAGCCCTCGTCGTCGAGCGCGATCCGGGGCGTGTGGAGCGGGAAGGGCGGTGTGTCCGACTGCGACGCGAGCGTCACCGGCGCCCACCACCCGCTCCCAGGCAGCTCCGAGTCCCCGGGCCCTGGGTCGAGGGGCTCCGCCCACGCCCCCTCCGCGGGGACGAAGCGGCGCACCTCGAGCTGCGTGTCGCGCGCGCCTCCGTCCAAGAGGCTGTTCTCGTGCACCCACCCCACGAGCGTGTCCCCCGACGTGTTCATCGCGACCTGGAGCCCCTCGATCGCGCTCAGCTGGCCGACGTTCGTGGTGTACGCGCTCTCGTTCTCGACGACCGTGATGGGGCCGCCCCAGGTGTCCGTCGCGACGTCGAATCGACGAGCCCGGATCCGATACTCGTCCCGAATCGGCTGCCAGCCGTACTGCGGCGGGGCATAGAGCCTCCCGACCCACGCGAGCACCGCGGACTCGTCGCCGTTGGACGCGAGCGCGAGCGAGCCGTAAGGGACCTCCGCCGTCGCGTCGCCGAGAGACTGAGGGGTCGTCCAGGAGCCGGCCGACGGATCCCAGATCGTCGTGGCGATCGCGTTGGCCCCCGTCTGCCCCGCTTCGACGTAGACCACCAGGAGCCGCCCGTCGTCCAGGGCGATGGCGCGGAGGGACTCGGGAGACGTGGCGGGCCCCACGGACTCCGCTTGCCACCCGGGCGTGATTGCCCCCGGGAGGCGCGCGCGCGCGCGCATCGTGACGGAACCGTTTACGGCTTCCTGGAGCCAGATCGCGGCCACGTCGCCGGACGGCCACGCGACGGCGTGCGGGCGATCTCGGAAGTAGGCGCCCGTCGTCAGCGGCAACGGCGAATAGACGCCGCTGCTGTCGCGGTACGCGGCGACGAGCGCCGGCCGGTTGTTCATATCCCCCGTCGAGTAGGCGTAGACCATGAGCGCGGACCCGTCGTCGCCGACCGCCACCGCGGGCTTTGGTGAGACGGTGGCCGGTGAACCGACCGTGGCCGGGGGAGCCCACGACCCGCTGCCCGCCGCGTGCTCGGAGCCGTACACCGCGTTGCCGAGCACATAGACGATCGAGCCTCGGCCGGTCGCGTCGAAGTCGACCCCGCCGAACGTGGCGGAAGACCCGCCGAAGCCGGCACCGGGGATCGCGGCGGGCGCGCCGAAGGTGTCCGACCCGCTCTCGTACGTACTCGAGTCCAAACCGGCGGCGCTCGCGTTGACCTCCCACACGGCGAGGAACGAGAGCGGACCACGCGTGACGAGGGCCAGGGGCCGGATGTCGTCGCCGCTCGCAGGGGCGGGCACGGGGCCCAAACCGATCCATGCGCGAGGGCCGCAGGTGGCGTCGAAGCAGCGGAGCTCGCCCGCACCGCACGACGTTCCGTCGGCCACCGGCGACGGGGCTGGGCACGCGCCGGCGCCGTCGCAGGAGGTCGAAAGGACGCACGCGCCTGGGCCGGGGTCCACGCCGCAGGGGGTCGCGGCTGGCGCGTAGTTGGGTGAGCAGCTCCCGGCGCCGTCGCAGGAGTCCGCGGCGTCGCAGGCGGTGTTGGTCTCGTCGCCGCAGGGCGCCCCGGCAGTGACGAGGCCCAACGTGCAGCTCCCGGCGCCGTCGCAGACGTCGGCGCCATCGCACTCGGTCACGACCTCGTCGGGCCCTCCGCAGGAAGTGCCGGAGGCGACGAAGCGCGGGACGCAAGCCCCCGCGCCGTCGCACGCATCGGGGGCGTCGCAGGCCGTCGCGGTCGGGTCCCCGCAGGGTGCGTCGGTGGCGGCGAACGCGTCGACGGGGCAGTCGAGGCTCAGACCGTCGCAGCGCTCTTCCACGTCGCACGCGCCGACCGCCGCGCGGCACACGAGGGTCGCGTCCGCGGGCGAGTAGCCGGACGGGTCGCGACCCACGTCGCACCGGCCACATCCTCCTGGGGCCAGCGCGCCGTCATCCACGCACGCGCCGTCGATGGTGCATTGCGTGGACAGGCACGAAACGGGTGGACCCACGTCCGGGCCTGCGTCCCCTCCCGGCGTCGACGTATCCATCCCGGCGTCCGAGGGGCCACCGTCGCCCGAGGCGCCACCGTCACTGCCGCCGGCGCTGGGGCCACCGCATCCGAGGGTCAGCGTCAGGATCGCGACCGCGACGTATAGACGCTGCGCGCCTCGAGAGTTTCCGACCACCATGTTGGCTCGTCCTTCCGACGAAGGCCTCGCCCTCGACCCGGGCGCCGACGCCGGCTGCTCGGCCAGTATTCAATCGGCGGGTGAATTTCTCGTTCGAAGGGCGGGGCGAAGCGTTCCGCCATCGTCGTGGGTCATGGAGCGGGGCTGTGAGCGCGGGGCTTGCGCCAGACCGATGCGAGCCACGGCTGGAGCTCACGCGGCTGTCCCGGGGGACGGTAGTAGTGCTCCAGCTCGACGAAGCCGGCCTCGACGAGCACGCCGCGGTAGGTTGGGAGATCCAGGTAGGCGCCGTAGCGCTCGCCGTTCCACTGCTCGACGTTGTCTCCGCGCGGGTTCGAGCTGAAGAGCGCGCCCCCGGGCCGCAGGGTGGTCCAAAGCTCGCGCATCACACGCGGGAGCTCGCGGAGCCGGACGTGGAAGAGCGAGGCGTTCGCGAAGACGCCGTCGAACGACTCGGCGGGCAAGTCCAGGCTCGAGAAGTCTTGGTGCAGGACCGCACAGCCCGAGTGGAGGCGCGCCAGCGCCACGAAGCGCGCTGCCCCGTCCAGGCCCACGGGCTCGTGGCCGAGCTGCTTGAAGCGCAGCAGGTCGCGGCCGGGGCCGCAGCCCACATCGAGGATCCGATGCGGCCCTTCGCCTTCGAGATGCCTCAAGAGCGCGTCGATGTTCTGACTGACGTCGTGGTCCCGCGTGCGGCTACGCGTCCGCCAGCTCGTCTCGGGCGAGCGTGGACGTAGACCCATAGCGCCACTTCAGAGGCGTTGCTCCAGACTCGTTGGTGGTCGTCGTGCAGTCGCTCACCGTGCCACACATGTTCGCCGCCTCGTGAACGGCAACGCGCGCTACTCGGCCCACTGCACGCCAACCTGCGCGCTGACGCCGTGCAGGGCGAAACCTGTCGTGATGGCCTCGCACCCGCTTCGGTAGGGCGCGAGGTCGTAGTCGATGAACATGTTCGCGAAACTTCGAACGAGTAGCTGATACCCGTTGCCGACCATCTCGAGCACGAACTGAATCCACGCCTCGACCTCTACCGCTCCACCAAGGACCCCCGACAACGAGCTTCGCTCTGCACACGCCGAGACTCCTGCTTGAATGTGTGGGGCACCAAAGAGCACAGCGGCGAGCTCACCGTGCTCAGCCGGATCGACCTGGAGGTGGAAGTGCCCACCGTTGGCGATGAGTCGCCCACCATCGAGCGCGCCGTGAAATGAACCAAGCGGGAGCGCGCCCACGAGGTCCACCGTCTGGCCTCCCGCGAGGCGGCCCGCAGACGTCCTCAAAGCCCCCACGCCAACCGGCACGCGAGCCAGCCAAATGCGGAGCGTTACCTCCGCGTCATTGCACCCATCGACCCCGGCGAGCTCGAGCATCCAAATGAGCTCCGACGCGGTCAAGGCTGGGGTCAGGTCCGACTCCACGCCGCCGGACAGAAGGTCGTCCAAGGTGTCCGAGATGACGGCCACCTGATTGTCGATGCCTGTGCGCGTACCATCGGGCGAGTCGAAGTCATCCCCACAACCGATTTCTCCACCTCCGCCATCCAAGTTCACACCGTCATCGTCCACCGTGCGCAGCTCGGACAGCACATACCAATAGGTGCTGTCTGGGCCCACCAGGTCGCAGTCCGCGCACTGCAGGCACTCCCCCCGGATACACGCGTGGGCGTCCGTGGGGCACGCCAGGCTGGCGCTGGGGACCTGATCAGGAGTGCCATCGCAGTCGTTGTCGCGACCATCACATAGCTCGACCGCAGTGTCCCCCGTTGCGGGGTCGGCGTCATCGCAGTCGGTGCGAGGCAGCGCGGCGCGCGGTCCGCCCGAACAGGTGGCGGTCGTGGAGAGCTCCTGATCGCCGTCGAGGTCTTCGCCCGCGGCGCTTCCGTCACAGTCGTTGTCCTCGCCATCACATAGCTCGGGGGCTCCGAGGTAGGTGTTCGCTTCGCTGTCGTCGCAGTCGGTGCCGCCACACGACGTGTTGATCCAACCGTCGCCATCGGCGTCCTCATTCGGATGGAGAAACCCGTCGCAGTCGTCATCGACTCCTCCCGCACAGATCTCCGCGCGGTTGGGGTTTACTAGCCGGTCGTTGTCATCACAGTCGGTCGCGCGTTCCGACCAGCCGGCCCCTGGCCGTCCTGCGCAGACGACCGGAGGTTCACTAGGCACCGTGCAGGCCGAGCGTCCGGCACCGAAGCCAAAGAGGTCTCCGTCACAGTCCGGGTAGTAGTCAATCGACTGGAGCCCTTCATCCACGGTTCCGTCGCAGTCGTCGTCGCTGAAGTTGCAGATCTCTGGCGCGCCAGGCTTGATCTCGTCGTTCTCGTCCTCGCAGTCCAAGCCACACGCGAGCAATCCACTGGTCTGCCGGTTGCAGCACACGCTGTCGACGTAGCCATCACCGTCGTTGTCGTTCCCCAGCGTGGTGGGGTCGCAGTCCTCGTCGTGCCCCACGCTGTCACACACCTCGGGGTTGCCCACGAAGCGGTCTGGGTCCGCGTCATCGCAGTCGTTGCCGCCGCACTCGACGGCGTCGTGACCATCCCCGTCGGCGTCTCGCACCGTCCCGCAGGTCGTCAGACAACGGCGCTGCGCCTCATCGCAGACCTGGGACGCTAGACACAAGGCTGAACCTTCCACGCAGCCGTGCTCGTCCGACGCCGGGTCGGAAGGATCACACGACGCGACGCCATTGCAGAAGAGGCCGTCCTCGCACTGGCTGGCGGTCTCACACACCCACCCCGTGTCTGGAGCGAGTGAGGGTCCGCCTTCGCACCCCACGATGAAGCCCGACGCGATGAGCATGACCCCCCAGAAGCCCGCAGCACCACAGGACTTCACCCGCTCTGACACAGTTCCCATGCGTTCACTGTCAACCTTGCCACGAACCAGAGTCAACCCCTTGGTTCATGGACGAAGTTGACGCGCCCCTCGACCCCCGGGGGCTGCGATGTCCTGGGAAGGGCCGCATGAACTTCGATGCGGGGCCGGCTGGCCGGCCATCCACGCGGCGCTGCGGAGCGGGGACCCCGGAGCGCGCGCTCCGAGGTCTCAAGCACCCCCGGCGTACCGGAGGCTGTGGGCTGCGTCAGAACGCCTCGTAGCCCACCGTGGCGAGCAGGTGGACACCCGTGCCGTAGGGGGACCCGAGGAAGACGGTCCGAAGGTCGACGCCCACCGAGAGCGCACGGCGACGCCCGCTCACCTCGTCGCGGTTGGAGAGCGGGTAGAACGCGCCCCGCAGAGCGAGCATCGGACCGCTAGGGTTGTTGAACACGCCATAGCCGAAGCCGCCCGCGACCGCGAACATGTCGCTGAACGTGAGATCGACCATGGCCGCGACTGCGAACGTCCCGGTCGTCCCGGCGAGTCCGGAACCCGTGCCGCCGAACTTGCCGAACGAGAGGTGAGGCTGGGCGTAGATCGCGATCATCTCGTTGATCTGGAGGCCGATCCGGAAGTCGACGCCCACCATCCACGCGCTGAGGCCGTCGACGAACTCCGCGCCGCCGCCCCCCGACACGCCGAAGCGGAACCGCGGACCGTAGTCGGCCGCCGCGGGCGCCGCGAACGTCGGCGACGTCTCGACCGTCTGCGGCGGGTCCCAGGCAGCGGGCGCTTGCTCCGAGCTGCTCCCATCGGACTGTGCGGCAGCGGGAACGGCTGTCCACATCAGTCCCAGCATCGTGAACAATGTGACCCACGACGATGCGTGGGTCCGAGTGGGCCATTGGGCATTCTGCTTGGTCATCCATCACTCCAGTGCGCCGGGTGGCGCGAGCTCGGACGCAGCTCACCGAAGAAGCCACTCTTGGCTCCTCACCGTACGTCCGGTCGGGACGGCCTGCACGGATCGTTCCAACGCTACCGCACGGCTCCCGGCGCGAAGCCCCCGCAGCGCGATCGTCACGCGGTCCTCCGCACTCCCAGCCGACGGACCAAAGCGACCGGGGTCGAGATCAAGCCGGGGCGACGTCGCGCACTACGACCCAGCGATGCTTGCCGACACGGTCCAGCTTCTGCTCGCGGTGCGGCTCCGGCGCGTCGAGATGGGTCCGTTCCTCGGGGTGCATGCCGACGCACCAGCAGCCCCCGAAGATGCCGTTGTTCGCCTCGACCAGTCTCGCGAACGCGTTCCACGTCGACATGTCGAGCGGCTTGATCGTGAACTGGTCGATGGTCATCGCGTCTCCCTCGCTGCGGTGCAGCCGGGAACGGCTGTGCGAGTCGTAGTCTTCCAGGAATTCGGTGCGCCGTACACGACTGAACCGCTCCGGGTTTCCAGGAACGGTTCGGAACTGAACGCTCGTTCGCGCAAGAGCACGAGCCGCCGCCCCTGCGACGGGACGACACGCTGCGCGTGGTGCTCGACGCGTCCCCCGAGGCGCTCGTCCGGCTGCGAGAGCGCCTCACGGCGGAGCGCGCGGCGGGGCACTCGTGCTTCGGCATCGAGACATCCGAGACGGCGTTGATGACGTGCGTGATAGACGGGTACGACGGCGACCACGTGCACCTCGTCGATGGCGCCAACGGCGGATACGCGCGGGCGGCGAAGCAGCTCGAGGCGCAGCTCGAGGGTCGTTGAAGCAGGGGCATCCGTCTGGATTCGACGAGGTCCCCGTGACATGGGAAGTGGCTCCACGGCCTGCGAGACCTCGCGCGGGTCGTCTGCTACGCTCGGTTCGTGCTTGCAAGAACGGGACACTCAGGCGCGCTCAGCGCGGCCTTCATCCAGGGTCTACTCATGGTCGTGGCCGGATGCGGCGACGGAACGGGCCCACTGCTTGGACCGGACGCAGGTTCCGGCGGGGATGCTGGACGTGACGCTGGACCGCTTCCGATGCTCGATGCCGGGCCCGTCGACGGCGGCACGGTGGTGCCCCCGTATGCTCCCGTCGCGCGCGAGTGTCAGGGCGACGCCACCAGCTGTCGGGAGGCCGATGGCAGGCCCACGTTCTGCGAGAGCATCCGCGGGTGCGACTACGGCTACTGCTCCTACCGACCCATCGCCTGCGTTGCGGCGTTCTATTCATACCAGTGCGAGAGCGGCTGCTACTGGGATGGGGACCGCTGCCACACGACGAGCCGCGGCTGCGACTACACCAACGAGGCCGACTGCAGGCGCTTCCAGGCCTGCTATTGGCGTACCACCAGCGAGTTCATCTTTGCGGACACCCCATGTCAGGGGAACGCCACCCGCTGTGACACGCTGACCGTGGGCACCTGCGCGTCTCAACCGGGTTGCTCCGTCGGGTGCCCCGCCGGCCGCGAGGAGTGTCTGGGCGCGTGCGTGGACACGCGCCGTGACGACAACCACTGCGGTGAGTGCGGCATCGCGTGCGGCGCCGACGCTTCCTGCGTGGGCGGCACGTGTACGTGCGATGATCCCGCCTTCACGCGCGACCTCTGCGGAGTGTGCGATGCGGATCCCAGCAACGACTGCGTGCGCGACTGCGCCGGGGTCCCCGGTGGGAACAGCGTTCCGGACGACTGCGGTACCTGTGACGACAATGCGGCCAACGACTGCGACTGCGCAGGTGTGCCAGGCGGGAGCAACGTGGTGGACATGTGCGGCACGTGCGACGCCGTGTCTGGTAACGACTGCGTGCAGGACTGCGCGGGCACGTGGGGCGGCACCGCCACCGTGGATGACTGCGGCGTCTGTGACGCGAGCCCCAGCAACGACTGCGACTGCCTCATGGTGCCCGGCGGGTCCGCGTATGTGGACCAGTGCGGGATGTGCGACGCTGATCCCAGCAACGACTGCGCCATCGACTGCTCAGGCGTATGGGGCGGGCCCGACCGGCAGGACATGTGCGGCACCTGCGACCCCGACCCCACCAACGACTGCGTGCAGGACTGCAGCGGCCAGTGGGGTGGCTCGCGCACTCTCGACATGTGCGGCGTGTGCGACGCGAACCCCAACAACGACTGCGTTCAGGATTGCGCAGGCGCATGGGGCGGCATCGCCGCAGTGGACAACTGTGGCACCTGTGATGCCGACGCCACCAACGACTGCGTGTGCCATGGCCAGACGTGCGGCGCCTCGGGGCCGTGCTTCGAAGGGTACTGCGACTTGCCGAGCGACACGTGCATGGAGCGCGCGTTCGCGGACGGAACCCCCTGCGGGGACGTGACCACACAGGTTTGCTCGGCCACCGAGTGCGTGGTGCGCGGCTGCGGTGACGGTATCCGTGAGACGGGCGCGGACGCCTCGTGGCCCCGCGAAGGGTGTGATGACCGCAACCTGAGCAACGGTGACGCGTGCTCGGACGCCTGTGTCCCCGTGGAGTTCGCGGCTCGGGTGCCCACCGCACCCGAGGAATACGACGTTCGCTTCTCGGGTACGGGCAGGATGTTGGTCGTGGACGGTCTGGGGAATGGCTTGCTGGTGTGGGTCCAGCACCACATCGAGATCGGCGCGGCGCGGCAAGAGCTGCGCGCCTCGCGCATGGACCGCTACGGGAACTTCTTGGACCTCGCGGCGCCGCTGCTAATCGACACCAACACCAACACCAGCTTCGACATGTCGCCCACCGCGGTGGGGCTCAGCACGGGCGGGTTCGTGGTGGCTTGGTCCGCCCAGCGAACGATTGGGACGGAAGTCGGGTTCTATCTGCGCATGCGGCGAATTGCTGTGAACGGGACGGTCTACGCAGAGCAGGCCGTGCACGGCGCCATGGTCGGGTCTCAACGCTTCCCATCGATGGCGGCGCTCGACGACAGCTTCGTGGTGGTGTGGGAGGGCGGCACCGTCTCGCCCGACATCTGGGGTCGTCGCTTCTCGAACACGGGTGCGGCGCTCTCTCCTGTGTTCTCGGTGTCCAGCGGGACCGACGGGCGGCGCTCCAATGCCTCGGTGGCGGCGCACGGAGACTCGTGGATGGTCACCTACCTGTGGTCGGATCCAGGCGGCCCCAGCAACAACCGTGTGCTTTGGGGGAGGCGCTACTCAGGGAGCGCGCCCTTGGCGAACGAGTTCGTGATCGTCCCCACCGACGCTTCCATCGGTCGTCTGACCAACGTCCACCCGGAGGGAGACAGCTATCTCTTGGTGTACATCTCGCGCGAGAACACCGTCGGCGACCTCTACAGCATGACGGTGCCGCGCGAGGCAGGTGGCGCACTTGGCGCGCGGTATCCGCTGGACACGGACCCTTCGCTGGGCGTCAACAACATGCAGGTCGCGGCGTACGGGCCGCGAGGGGCGGGCGGGTACATCGTGGTGTACACCGACAACGACTCCCGCCCCGATCCCATGTTCGTCAGTGTGGGGGTCACCCCGGGCGCGGAGCTCGACACGCTCCGCATGACGATGCGCGGCGACTACTTTCCGGCCATTGCGGCAGCACCCTACGACTTGACCGGTGGGTCCGTGTGGATCGCGTACTCGGCCTCGGTCGGTGGGCGGTTGTCGGCCGTCGTGTTCCAGCTGCCGCCGCCCTGAGGCCGGCGGCACCGGAACACGGGCGCGTCGTTGGCGCTGCGCACACGCCCGCCCAGCTTCACGGTGCACGTAGACGT
The DNA here is from genome assembly GCA_020633055.1 of Sandaracinaceae bacterium. Lineage (NCBI taxonomy): Bacteria > Pseudomonadati > Myxococcota > Polyangiales > Sandaracinaceae > Sandaracinaceae bacterium. The sequence continues at coordinate 24,454 of JACKEJ010000007.1, forward strand.
GGGCCAGCGACCCCCGCGCAGCACCATGTCCAACGGATCCAACTGTCACGCCGGAGTGATCCGCACCCCGCGCCAGTCGTACACGTCGACGAGCGCACGGTGGGATTCGTACCAACCCAGCTGCGCGACGTCGTCTCGAACGAGGCTGGTGATCACGGTGACCGGCTCCGCGCTCGCCCCGTCAGCGAGCATCGCGGCAGTGGGCTCCGTGGTGAAGCGGCGCAGCTGACCCTCCACCTGAAAGCCGCTGCGCTGCGCAATCACCCGGCTCCCTTGGTTGGCCGCGCTGTGGAGCAGCTGGACGCGGTCGCATCCGAGGTGGTCGAAGCACAGCTGCACCAGCGTGCGCGTACCGACCGTCCCGAGGCCCTGTGCGGCGGCGCTGCTGCGTACCCAGAAGCCCACCTCGTAGCCAGCGGTGTTCAGCGTGCGCCGGTGCAGCCCGAAGCAAGCCACCAACAGCTCGCCCTCCCACATGAGGAACACCTTGTCCCCGTTGGCCCAGTAGTCGCGCTGCACGCCCACCAAGCGCTCGTACTGCTGGTCCACGGTCTGTGGCACGTGGGCGAACGGCATGAAGACCTTCAGCTCGGGCAAGCTGGCTTCGACGGCCTCGACGAGCGCTGGGGCGTCTGCCGGGCAGGGGGGCCGCAGCTCGAGGGAGCGGTCACCGTGTCGAATCCGAATGCGCGATGGGGGACGTTGGAGGAGGGGGCCACGTGTCACCATGTCGAACACATGTGGCACGCTGCAGCGGGCGGCAAGGACGGCGGGCGCATGCGTCCAGAGAGCGCGCCCGGCGGAGCATGACCCAACGCATACACATCATGGGAACCAGCGGCTCGGGCAAGACGCACCTCGCCCGAGGACTGTCACGGGCGCTCGGCGTGCCCCACGTCGAGCTGGACGGGCTGTACCACGGCCCAGACTGGACCCCGGCCGAGCCCGCCGCCTTTCGTGCCGCCGTGCAGCGCGTGGCGCAGGGTGATGCGTGGGTTGCGGACGGGAACTACCACGCAGCGCGGGAGGTGCTGTGGGACCGCGCGGAGCTGGTGCTGTTCCTGGATGTCCCGCGCTGGCGCGTGATGGCGCAGCTGCTTGTGCGCTCGCTCGGTCGGCGCGCGCTGGGGACCACGCTATGGAACGGCAACCGCGAGCGTTTCTGGGACCTCGCGCGGCTCGACGCGCGCGAGAACGTGCTGCTGTGGAGCTGGTCGCGCTACGCCCCAGACCGCGCCGACTTCCGCGCCGCCTCGATGGATCCGCACTGGTCGCGGGTGCGGTTCTCGCGCGTGCGGTCGCTGGCCGAGGCCCTGGCCGCGGTGAGCCGCTGAGGGGCGCGCGCGCTCGGGGTGCGCGAGCGTCAGGTGCACGCGCATGCCCTCGAGCTCGACGAAGCGCGAGGGTGCGGGGCGCGTAGACCGGCACGAGCTCCTCGACCGGGATGTCCCGCCGGACGCAGCTCACCAGCGCTCCCCAACAGCGCCAAGGTCACACCAAGGAGGACACGGCGCGCGCGGCGCTACGCTGGTTTCCCGGGACGAACCGGATCAGCAGGATCAGAGGCGGGACGCTCTACGCGACAGAAGGTAGTGCGTGGCGCGCGGCATCGCACAGGGGCACGGGCCAGCGGCCGCGCGGAGAGCGCAGCCACTCGACCCCCCGGGCATCGCCCGCGTAGCGGACGCCACGGGTGCCTCCATCCAACCGGGACGGTTGCGCGCGGCCGCACGTCCGTGCGTGGGTCGGACCGCAAGAGCGAGGAGGCGAGGCATGAGCTACGAGCTGGAGCAGAGGCCGCGGCGTGCGCTGGGTTGGATGATGGGGTGGATGGTCGGAGCGGCGAGCGCGCTACCGGGGACCACCCTGGCGCAGGCGACGCCCACGGCGAGCGCGTTCGGCGGTCTCTCGGGCGTGCCCGCCGCGCCCGAAGCAGAGCCCGCGCCAGCGGCCTCGTACCCGACGCACTACGGCGCACGGCCCCTGACGCTCCCACGCCTGACCATCCGCGCCAGCGCGCGGGTGAGCTTTCTCCACATCGACTTTGCGCGCTTCAACCCCTTCGTGTCGCTCGAGGTGGGTCTGGGCTCGCCCGTCACGGCGCCCACGCTCGCCGCCGCGACCTTGTTCACGGGGCAGGCCGGCCTGGGCGGCTGGCTGCGACCGGAGGGGCGTACTCGGATTTGAAGCTGCGCTAGCGCCACATGGTGTTGTTCAGGAGCGCCGCTGCAGCGTGTCGACGACGCGGTCGGCGAGCGTCGCTGCGGCTTGCGGCCGGCCGAGCGCCGCGGCCGCGCGGGCGGCGTGCGGCAGCGTGGCCGGTGATGAGAAGACCTCGGCCAGCAACGTGGCCAGCTGCGGTGCCGTGAACGCCGCCTCCGGCACGCACCAGCCCACGCCGGCCGCGGCCAGCGCCTCGGCGTTGCGGCGCTGCTCGTCGCGCGAACCACCGTGCGGGATCGGCACGAAGAGCGCCGGCCGACCGACGGTCAGCAGGTCGGCCGCGGTGGTCGCCCCCGCGCGCGTGATCACCAGATGCGCGTCGCGTAGGCGCGTGCCCATGTCGTCGAAGAACGGACGCACGGTCGCGGCGATGCCTGCCGCCTGCAGCGAGGTCGCGGTCGCGTCGGCGGCGTCGCCCTTGACCTGCAGCCAGACGTGCAGGCGATGGCGGATCGACTCGGGCAGCTGCAGCAGGGCCTGCGGCACGACCTCGCCGAACACCCTCGCGCTCTGGCTGCCGCCGACGACCAGCAGGCGCAGTGGCGCGTCGGCGCCAAGCGGCGGGTAGGCGGCACGCGCCTCCAGGATCGCCGCGCGCACCGGATTGCCTGTGTCGACGATCCGCGCCGGGTCGAAACCGTCCAGACCGGCGGTCTCCGGGAACGAGGTAGCCACACCATCAGCGAAGCGCAGCAACGCGCGATTGGCCAGGCTCAGCCGCGCGCCCTGTTCGTGCAGCAGCACCGGCAGCGCGAGGCTCTTCGCGGCAAGCGCAGGCGCGAAGCTCGGATAGCCGCCGAAGCCGACCAGCAGGCGCACCGCGCGGCGGCGCATGTCGGCGCGCGCCTGCCAGGTCGCGCGCAGGATGGTCAGGCCCGCCGCGGCCTTGCCGCGCAGGCCGCCTTCGAGGCTGCGTGCCGGCAGCACGACGTGCTCCAGACCGGCCAACGCCTGCGTGTAGGCCGCGCCGCGGCGCTCGGTGTAGAGCACGACCGAATGGCCGCGCCGCTGCAGCTCGCGCGCCAGCGCTTCGGCCGGGAACAGGTGGCCGCCTGTGCCGCCGGCGGCACAGGCGATCGCGGGCAGTGAAGAAGCAGTGGAACGCGGCATGGAGATCCGGAATCACGGAGGCGGACGACGATAGCCAGTGCGGCGGGAGCAGGCGTCCGGGGAGCATTCGACGAACGCCGCGCGCGTGTACATCCGATGCGCTGGTGCGAACGCGACCTGGCTTCCGCCCAACGCAGTCCTCGTTCTACGGGCACGCAGACGCATTGCTGTCGAGCCCGAGTCTATCGTTGGCCGCGTCAATGCCAGTGGCGCACGAAGCGCTGGCTGCGTCGCACACCACGCAGAACTTTCCGTCGCAGTCAGTGCCCGTGCAACCATCGGCGTAGGCCCAGGCGATGGTAATCGCATTGCCGCCGGACGTGACCGTCCACGTGAGATCAGCAAGAGCAGGAAGGTTGGCGCCCACGCGCATGCCGGTGGCCGCATGCTTCAAGGTCCCGCCGGTGCTCGACTCGAGGTCGACGTCATTGAAGCTTCCCTGGTCTTCGAACCACGCCTGCAGCGCTGTGGTCGTGCCTCTTGCCGCGATGATCGTTGCGCTGACACGCTCTCGCTGCTTCGACTCCGAGTACTTCATCCAGGCAAAACCTGCCGCTGCGGCGACTACCACGACGACACCAAGCGATTTGACCATCGCAGAACCTCGATTGCGTTTCATCTTCGTACCTATCCGTAGGTGGATCGTCGGTGACACAAAGACCCTCACGGATGTGACGGAGAGTCCAGCTGCTTCGTCGTCCGCGCAATACGCCGCTGGTCGGCGCTCACGATCTGCTCGTTGACTCCCGCAGGTTGCCACGCGAGGGGTGCCCATAGCGAGGGCGAAGGCGATGTCGTGGGTTCCGTCGCCGCACATGACGGCGCTGCAGTCGGCCGTCTCGCCGCCGGTGGAGCCGCGCGGACGACGAGGGCAGGTTCACCTACCGAGCGCGCGGTCCGCGGCCTCCTCGACGGCGCGCACGTAGCCACCACCGAAGAGGCCCACGTGCACGAGCAGCGGCAAGAGCTGGTGCAACGCGACGCGTGCTTCGTGCCCTGGCGACCTCGGATACACCGCGTCGTACGCAGCGAAGAAGCGCGCGGACGGTGAGCCGAAGAGCGCGAGCATGGCGAGGTCCATCTCACGATGTCCTCCGTACACGGCGGGATCGATCAGCACGGGCGCGCCGTGCTCGTCGCTCATGACGTTGCCGCTCCAGAGGTCGCCGTGCAGGCGCGCGGGGGGTTCCGCCACGCTGACGAGCCCGGACGTGGACGCAATCACCTGTTCCACCTTGTCGCGTACCCCGCCGAGCCTGGGGCTCGCGCGTTCGAGGGCCGGCGCGAGGCGTTGCTCGGCGTAGAACGTGGCCCAGTCCGGTCGCGCCGCATTGGGCAGCAAGTACGGGCCGAGATACGTGTCCTCGTGATGACCGAAGGCAGGCGCGCCGTGCGCGTGCAGCGCCGCGAGGCCCTCTCCGAGGAGGGTGTCGAAGCGGGGCGAGCGCGGCGCGCTCCGTATCCACTCGAGCGCTAGAAACGGCGGGTCTTCACAGGCCGCGAGGACTCGCGGGATGCGCAGCACGCTCGCCTCGCGCAGGAAGTCGAGGCTGCGCGCTTCCACGGCGAACGTGTCCGGCGGCGCGTCCGCGCGCGTCTTCACGAAGACACGCGAACCATCCGAGAGCGTCACGGCGAAGGCTTCGTTGATGTCACCGCCCGAGACGGACGCGAGCGCCCTGATGGGCCCGAGCGCGCGTGTGAGCGCGGCGTGCAGCGGCGTCACAGGGAGAGCTGATTTCGGCATGCGCACGGACGGCCTATCGCGTGGTTCGACGGTCGGCAAGCGACGGTGTCGCGGAACAACACGTGCTGGATCGCGCCAGCTCGCGCGCATCGATGTTCTCCGTGGAGGCACATGCGCCCGGGAAACGCTCGGGGGCGTGGTAGGCGCGATTGCGCGAGACGTCCAGGTGGGATTCGACAACCGCCGGCGGTCTGGCTAGAGTGGTTTCATGGACTTGCTGGAGAGGCTTAGGAGGGCCATCGGGATCGGCGCAGCCATCTCGGTGACGGCGGTGGGGTGTGCTGACGGGGACGCGCCGATCGACGCGAACGCGTATCCGCTCGACGCGCTCGCATGCAGCGGGCCCACGTACGACAACGGCTACTACGGCCAATGCTGCGTGGCGGTGCAGTGCTACAGCGCGTCGGTCTGCCTGCCCGGGAACGACCCGGGGCTACGACAGCACATCTACGTGCCGCCGGGATCCGGCGAGTGCGGATGCACGAACGCCGAGGGCTACGGTCACCTCGATGGCCCGTTCGGGCCGAACGAGGCCGACGCAGACGCCCCCGAGGGAAACTGCTGCTACCTCGTCGGTGCCATCGTGTGTGAAGGGCGTCCACTGAACGTCGAAGGCGCGAACGTCGTGGCATCCGTCGTCGCGCGCTGCGATTGGTCGATGTGGGGCTGAGCCAGGACGCCGACGCGTCCCTCGACTGGGCAGGCTTGCGTGAGTTCGCTTGCCTGCTCGAGCCGGCGAAGCGCACGGTCGTGAGCCGTCTGTGGGCCCGCGCAGCGCAGTTCGAGCATGCGTCCATCGCGTCGTTCGACCGCTTCTCGCTCCAGCTCCTGGCTGTGGGGTCACCTCCGGACCTGATCGATGCTGCGCACCGTGCAGCGCTCGACGAGCTCCGACACGCGCGCCTCTGCTTCGCCGTGGCGTCGGCTTACGCTGGCCGCGCGCTGGGGCCAGGGCCACTCGTCGTCGACGCGAGCGCGTTCGCCGACATGACGTTCCCCACCGTGCTGGCCCTGGCCATCGAGGAAGGTTGCGTGGGCGAGACGCTGGCGGCCTACGAGGCCCAAGCTGCCCTCGGCTGCGTGACTCAGCCAACGTTGCAGCACGTGCTGGGCGTGATCGCTCGAGACGAAGCCGAGCACGCAGCGCTCGCCTATCGCTTCGCGCGTTGGGGCCTGACGGCCGGTGGGTCTGCCGCCCGCGGCATCGTGGACGCTGCATTTCACAGGGCGGTCACACGCGCGCAGGACCCGTCGCAGGAGGACGACGCACTGCAGCAACTCGCGGATGAGGACCAGAATGCGGACTGGCTTCGAGTGCATGGCCAGCGATCGAGCCTCGCCCGTGCCCAGGCCCGCAGGCGCGCGCTCGTCGAGGTCATCGAGCCTGCGTGCCGTGACCTCCTGCGGGCAGCCCCCGCGTCGCACCCTTCATCGGATCGCGCCACTCGCTAGGCATGCTCAACGCGGCTCGGACTCGTGGGAAGCTGCCGCCTGCGCGCTCACCTCGAGCTGCGCGTCCGCGTCGACCTCCGCTGGCCCCATCGCCGCATCTTCCACGCGCACTCGCGTCCCGACAGCCAGGGCGTTCGCCCGGCGAGCCCCGGCGCGGATGATGCCCAAAAGGTTCTCGGGGGCCTCCGACGCCACGTAGGCCACGTGTTCCTTGCCGCCCGCGTCCACCCACTCCACGCACAGGATGGGCTTGCTGGGATGAATCGCCGCGAAGGCGCGCTTGCCCTCTTGGATCACGCGTTGTCGTGCCGCCGGGTCGTACTTGGTGAGCGTGACCTGGGTGACCCCCGCGAGCGGGATGCGCACCTCGTGACGCACCCCAGCGTGGCACACCACCTCGCTCTTGGTGACGATGGTTCGCAGCACGCTGCCGACCACGCTCGCGAAGCCGAGCGTCCCGGCCACCACCGCGAAGAAGGCTCCCCCGGCCAGCGCTTGCAGGTCGCCTCCAGCCGCGGCCACGAAGCCAGCCACCGAGAGGGCCGCGCTCGCGAGAGATAGCGCGCCCACGATGAAGAAGGCTCCACGGAAGGTCACCTTCTCGCTGTGCACCACGTCGTTCACGCCCAGGTACTGCTGCTCGAACTCGTCCATCACGCGTCCACCCGCTGGATACGCTCTCACACGGCGCGCCTCGCCGCCTAGACCCCCCGACTGGAACTGCGCCCGGCGGGGGGCGGACGCCAGCGATGACGGCCCGCGACGTCGACGCGTGCGCTCGCGGATCATGCGCATGACGGCCGGGCCGGCGTGAATCAGACGGCGCGCCGAGGCGCCGTGCACCGGGTCCCGTGTCGCGCGCCGGCGACGACCTTGGCGACGTAGTGATGCGTGTCGCCGAGGGGCCGCCGCCGCGCGTGAGATCGTCCGGGAAGGACGCGACGCAGTCACAGTTCGGGCGTGCAGAACGAGTGCCCCAGGTACTCGCTCTCGAGACACTCGTGGCCGGCGAAACAATACCTCTGTGCATCGCAGTCGCGAAGACAGATGGCATCGTCAAACGAGCTGACGACGATGCCGTCTTCATCGACAGGCACGCATATCCCGAGATAGCTGTTCTGCCCGGAGAACGAGTGGCACTGGTCCGACTGGTGCAGTGCGTGGTGCACATGCGCCGCAGATCCGTGCCGTCGAAGAGGATGGCTCCGCACACAGGTTCCTCGGGGGGACAATCGCTCGATGTCTCGCACGGATCGTAGACAGGAGGGGGCGGCACAGAGGGATCCCTGCAGCCCATCACCATGACCACGGCGAACACGTGGAACGTCCCTTGCCGCATGCGTGCGTAGGCGACTCTAGCGAGCCTCGCCGTGGACAGGTCGCTTCGCGAATCCGAGTTGCGTCACGCCGCGGTCTGCTACGCTCACGCGGCCCGCTAGTGGGTGTTCATCGGGACGTGACCATGACTCGCTCTACCTCGCTCGTCGCGTTGACGGCGCTGCTCTCGCTTCTTTCGGCAACCACCGCGCTGGCCGACGCGCGCAGCGACAAGCTGGACCTCTACATCGAAGTCCACAACATGTTCACCACGCGCATGCGGGCCAACTACGACAACTACGCGCCGACGCTGCAGGGCCTGCCGCCCGACGCGCCGTGCAGCGCCGACAGCCAGCCGGGCCGAGACATGTACTCGACGGCCGACAGCACGGGGACGATCGACGGGTACCGGCGCCGCTTGCGCCGCGCGCCGCGGTTGCCGCAAGACCGATTGGTCACGGCCATGTTGGACGCGGCAGCCATTCAGGTGCCCACCTGGAACGCTCTCTACGACTACTACCGTCGGCGCGTCTACACCACGGACCAGTGCGCGCAGGGGAACGCCGACCACCGCCGATTGATGGCTGCCTTCGAGGCGTACTTCGCGGCCGACGCGGAGCTGCTGACCTTCATCGACACCGAGAGCCGCGCGCGCCGGGCGCGCGAATTGACCGAGACCGAGCGCCGTCATGGGCGGAACTTCCGCTTCTACCAAGTCAGCCTGATGGAGCAGGTCGAGGTCATGCGCGACCTGCTCAGCGCTCAAGCCCTCGACGTGGACGCACTCGCGCAGGCGGCGGACGCCATGGCGGCGGGGCTCGGCGAGATCCAGCCGCGCGCGGAGGCCGCGCCGCGCGACGTCTACGGCGACCTCCGCCAAGGCGGCTACCTGACGTTCCTGCGTCGCATCGACACGCTGGTCACCGTCACGCGTCAGTGGGTCGCGCTGCTGCGGAACCCCAACGCCCGCCCAAACGACCGCGAGCGCAGCGGCGGCGACTTCGAGCGCGCCTTCCGCGCAGCCATCCAGTCGTCGAACGGCGTGCGCTACAGCGAGCGCGTGCACTGACTGGGTCGCGTCGACCGTCTCGCTTTCACGTCAAGACCACGAGAAACGTGGTAGTCCACGGTGGATTGCATCAGGAGTCCTAGGAGGTCCAATTGCCCGCTCTGGCACGCTTCGCGCTCGTCCTCTGCGCTGCTACGTGCAGCCTCGTCTCGGTCGTCTCGTGGGGCGTGGCGCAACCGACGCCCGCGCCGACACGGAGCCCAGCCGCGTCGCCTGCGCCCGAGCCCCAAGCGCTCATGGAGGGCGTGCCCACCAAGATGGGGCGGCGCATCGTCAGCCAGCTCCGGACGACTCATCGCGCCATGCCCACCGTGCTGCGTGCGGCGCACCTGACGCAGCCCGACGGTGGGGAGCGCGTCTTCCTCGTCTACGAGTACTCTCCCTTCGACGCCTGCGTATCGGCGGCGCCTTCGCGCGCCGAGGGCCGCCGGACCTGCCGCGAGCAGGTGGATGCGCGCTGCACCACTACCAAGGCGGCCTTCGTGACCGTCGCGCCCACGCCGGCCGGCCGGACCGCGGGCACCGGCGGCGCCATCACCGTCGTGTTCGACGACCATGTGGGGCGCGGGTGTTTGACCCACCGCGTGCTCGACGTGGCGATCCGTGACGTGGACGGAGACAGGCAGCCAGAGCTCGTGGTGGACATCGTGCGCTCGCAGGAAGAGCTGGGGTTTCGCAACCGCACGGAGTTCGAGCGTCGCATGCGGGACGTCGTCATCTACGACACCACCGGGAGGGAGCAGCTCCGTACGGCGCTCGGGGCCTGGGGCCCGACCGAAGAAGAGACCGCGACCGGCAGCGTGGCGGCGCGCTGGAGCATGCGCGACACGAACGGCGACCGACGCCCCGACGTGGTGGTGGAGACGTTCGCCTACGAGGAGATGTACACGTGCCCGTTCACCGACGACGGCTGGTTCACGCCCCGGTCGGCGGACGACGTAGAGGGCTACGAATGCTCGGGCGAGGTGCAGCTCACCACGTTCCGCTACGACGCGGCGCGTGACGCCTTTGGGGATTGACGTGTCACGCGCTGCCGCGCTGGGCGCTGCGGTGTGCGCGGCTATCCTGGGGTCGGGCGCGCTCTCGTCGACCGCGGCCCGCTCCCAGACCTCCGTACCAGCCGCACCCAGTACCACGCTGGTGGAGCCCCGAGCATGTGCGGGCTGCCACGCCGAGGTGACGCGCGAGTGGCAGGAGTCGCTGCACGCCCAGTCGTTTCGCGACCCCATCTTCCTCGCCGAGTATCGGCCCCACCCCGTCGAGGACTGCGTGGCCTGCCACGCGCCCCTGGCCACGAACCTCGTCGCTCCGGGCGAGGTCGACACGCGCGAAGGCGTGGCATGCGTCGCGTGCCACGTCGATGCCGCGGGACACATCCTCGGAACGACGTGGGGAAGGCCAACTGGGAGCGTACCGGGCCGAACGACCGCGCGCGGAGACGACGCTCCACACCCGGTCCAGCGCAGCGCGGAGCTCGGCTCGGCTGCCGCCTGCGCGCGGTGTCACGAGTTCGGCTTCCCGCCCCCACGCGATAGGAGCATGGGCTACGACCCGACGGTCCTCCAGCAGGCGACGTTCACGGAGTGGCGAGGCTCACGCGCAGGTCGTCAAGGGCTCGCATGTGTGAGCTGCCACATGCCTCGGCGCGCCGATGGCCACGTCGACCACCGCATGCCCGGGGCGTCCGCCGAGCTGCTCGCCCGATCCGTCCGCGTCGACGTGCGCGCCACCCGCGAGCACGACGGAGTGGCTGTGCGCGTCACGCTCCGGACGCGGGACGTGGGGCACGCGCTGCCCACGGGCGACATCTTCCGGCGGCTCATCGTTCGGGCCGAGCTCGGCGCGGAGAGCATGTCCTCCGAGCTGCGACGTCATTTCGGTACGAGTCACGTCGGGGACGCGCTGGTCACCACGGAGATCGATGACACGCGCCTGATGCCGGGCCGGCCCCGTGTGGTCACGCTGCACCTACCACCCGTGCCCGACGTGCACGCCGTGCGGTGGAGCGTATCGCACGCGCGTCTCGATCTCGCGGTCGCGCGCGCTCGGGGCCTGCCGCTCGGCTCCGTTCAGACCGTGTTCCGTTCCGGAGAGGCGCCCGTGCGCTAGCAGTCCGCCTCGAACCGCAACGCAGCTCCATGCGGCGTCGTGATTCCCACGTCGAAGCGACACCGCGCATCCTCGGACGCCACGAGGCATTGGTGCGCGGCGGGTCCGAGCTGGCGTGGCGACGGTGTATCTTGGCGCTGTGCGATTCACCAGCGGCGAAGTGTTCGGTCCAAACGACGTCGACGCCGCGAGGGCCGCCCTCATGCAGGGCCTTGCCGCCGATGCGAGCCATGCCATCGGCGCGCACATGAGCATGCCCACTGCTCGCGAAGGAAACGCTTTCATGTCCCCACGCTCAGCCCCCCTGGTCCTGTTGAAGCCCCTGCGTTGGTTCGCGGTCGTCGCAGCTGCGCTGTGGCTGGGCTGCGGCGGCGCGAGCGGCAGCGTGGAAACCCGAGAGCAGTCGCGGCGGCGTGCGCAGCCGGATGAAGCTGAACCTACCAGCGAACACACCACGCGTGACGGGCAGGTCACCATCGCGCCGGAGGAAGCACCCGAGGCGTCGTGGCCGACCACCGCCACCAGCGTCCCGGCGCCCCGTCTCGTCAACCTCCAGACCCGTTATGGTCGCTTCTGCAGTGTCACGGACGACGGCGGGCTCTTCTGTGGTGTCGGAGCCGTGGGTGAGCGCGTCGAGACGCCGTCGCGGGTGCGGGACGTGCACTTCACCACCCACCACATCGTGATACGGACGGATACTGCGGTCCTCATCGCAGAGGATCCCGAGCAGGGCCCGCGCGCGGCGTTCGTCGAGCTTCCCGAGTTCGCTGGCGCGACGGCGTTGGGCGCGGGCTATGGCACCGTCTGTGCGGTGGTGGGTGGCCGAGTCCGCTGTCGTGCGCTGACCAGTGCCCAAGCCCTCGAGTCCCCTACGGTCGACGCGGTCGACCTCGCGCTGGTGGAAGACGGATCCAGCGAACGCGTGCTGTGCGCGCTGACCACGCGGGGCACGATCGAGTGCTCGGGGTGCACTCGGCGCTGGGCGGACCTCTACGCGGAGCCCGTCTCCCCACGAGAGGGTGCCTTTGGTATGCCGTGCACGGCCTCGACGCCGCTTCGACTCGAAGGCGTCACGCGCCTGGAGCAGCTGCGGCGCGGAGCGTTTGCCGCGACCACCGCCAACGAGGTCTACGTTCTCCCCAACTGGCGCCGCGAGCTCAGCTGCCACGCCGAGGGTTGCGCGTGCCGAGGGCGCCGCGGGGAGACCTGGGACTGCATGACGCTCGCCCACGCCGACGACTCGTACACCCTTCGAGACGTTCGAGTGCTGGGCGCAGAACACGCGCTGCTCGCCGACGGACGCCTGGTCCACGTCACGGACAGCCCCCGTTCGCCGTAGCAAAGGCGCACCCGCGGGGGGATGCCGCATTTCGCAGGGCGATCACACACGCCCAGGAACCGTCTCGGGAGGACGATGCGCTGCGGCGACCGGTGGGCGAGGACCAGGCCCCCGACTGGGTCAGCGTGCATGGCCAACGGTCGATCCTCGCCCGAACAGAGCCCCGAAGGCGCGCGCTAGGCGAGGTCATCGAGCCCGCACGCCGTGACCTCCTGCACGCGGCCGCTGCGATGCATCCGGCATCGGAACGCCCCGCTGGCTAGGGCTTGGCGAGGCGGCGAGGCCTGTCCTAGAGTCACCGCATGAACCATTCCCCTGTGCTCACTCCGTTCATCGACCGCTACGGCAAGCCCGAGGGCGGCGCGTGGTTGGCGGGCAAGGGCGCGTCGTCCGATCTCCTCGCCGTTGCGCGGTGCGCGTGCGACGCGGGATGGTTCCGCGTCGGTGGCTGGGAAGTCGCGGTCGGCAGCGAAGGCGACGCTCGCAAGCAGCTCGAGGTCGCGGGTGCCAAGGAAGCGAGTGAGCGGTACGCCCACGCCGCGATGATCGGCAACGACGCCGGCGCGCTGACCGCAGTGGTGCTGTGGAACGACGACCAGCCGGAGTGCGTCTACGTCCTCGACCCCGAGGTTCAGTCGGCGCAGGCGCAGGGGCCGCTGGCCGTCTGGATCGGCCGGCTTGCCTGCGGCACGAAGAGCAACGACGAAGACCGCGAGGCGGTGGGCGTCGGGACGGAACCCCTCGGTGGAAAGGCCCCGCCTCTGCCGTGCACCATCGTGCCCGAACCGTCGGTCGCCGACGCGCTGAAGGGCGGCGGTCACGTCGCCTTCGTCGAGCTCGGTGGTTGCCCCGTGTCGGTGCACAAGAAGGGCATCCGCGCGCTGGTTGCTGGTCAGAAGAAGAGCAAGGGGCTGGGGAAGGGCGCGCACATCGGCTTCGACGTGGCGGGCAACGCCGTCTTTCGAACGGAAGCCGCGTCGTCCAAAGAGGGCACGCTTGCGCGCGTCACCCTGCCGGCGCTCGACGTCACACAGGAAGCCGTCGACGGTTCATTGGGGGCGCCCTACGCGCTGAGCGAAGACTCCGTGCTGGTCCAGCTCGCGAAAGGTTGGCTCCGCGTCTACGCCATGAACGAGGAGAGCGACGCGCTCGTTCAGCGTGCCGAGCTGCACGCGGGCTCCGACGCGCCCTTCATCCAGTCGTCACGCACGGGCTATGTGACCCTGACCCAGCACAACAGGGCGGACACGGTGTTGCTGCGGTGGACGGGTGAGCGCTTGGAAGTCGTCGCCGCCTGGCCGGGCTCCGGTGGAAAGATCATCGACGTCGATGGCCAGCTGTACGGCAATCGACACACGCCAGAACGCAACTGGCACGACGTGCGAATGACGCTGCGCCGCTAGCAGGTGTCGTCCACACGAGGAACCGCCTCACGTGACGCGACGCGGTTGCGCTGACCGTGACGGAGCGTGCGCGCGCGAGGCGCGGAAGCGCTGTCGGTAGTCGGAGGGCGCTACGCCGAGGGCCCGGTGGAAGGCGCGCCGGAGGGACTCGTCCGCGCCGAACCCGCACGCGTGCGCGATGTTGGCCGTGGTCTCGTCCGTCTGCTCGAGCGCGGCACGCGCGGCGTCGAGGCGCACCTCGGCCACGAAGGCCGCCGGGGTCTGACCCGTCTGCTCGTGGAACACGCGTGCGAAGTGACGCGGGCTCATGCCCACCCGGCGGGCCATGGCGTCCACCGGGTGAGATGCGCCCGGGGTCGAGACAATGCTGGCCAGGAGCTTGCGGATGCGCTCCTCGGTGCCGGCGACGGGCAGACGCAACGACGCGCTGAACTGGGACTGGCCCCCAGGGCGGTGCAGGAAGACCACCATCAAGCGCGCCACCGCGAGCGCCACGCGAGGCCCCAGGTCGAGCCCGATCAGGTGCAGCGCCAGGTCGATGCCTGCCGTGACCCCGGCCGACGTGAACACCGTGTCATCGCTGGTGTAGATGGCGTCGGGGACCACCTCCGCGTCCGGGAAGCGCGCGCGCAACGCGTCGGTGTAGAGCCAGTGGCAGGTGCAGCGGCGGCCGCGCAGCAGGCCCAGCTCGCCCAGTACGAACGCGCCGCTGCACACGGAGACGGTGCGCCGGGCCTGCTGGGCGAGGGGGGTGAGCAGGTCGAGCGTCGGCTGCGGCGTGGGCGTGTCGGCCATCGGCAGGCTGCCGCCGATGACCAGCGTGTCGGCCGGCCGAGCGCGGCGCAGGGGCGTGGCGCAAAGGGTCAGGCCGGACGCGCTCTTCACCCGCGCGCTGCGCGCCACCAGCTCGAGCGCGTAGAAGGGCGGCTTGCCCGCGTCGATGCGCACGCGGTTGGCGGTGTCGAACGCCTCCATGGGGCCCACGATGTCGAGCGCTTGGGCCTGCTCGAGCGCCACGAACTGCACGCGGTGGAGCTGGTCGCGCTTTGGCAGAAAGTGTGGGGTGCGCGTCATTTACGACATGCTAGCGAGGGCCCAGGCTGAGCGCCATGACCGTCCAGCTCTACGCCATCCCATTCGCTTGCTCCCTCGCGGCCCACCTCGCGCTGCGCGAGGGTGGCATCCCCTTCGACATCACCTGGGTCTCGCGCGACCCGAACTCCGAGGGGCGTCGCGCGCTCGCCGCGGTCGAGCCCAAGGGCAAGGTGGCCGTGCTGGTCACGAGCGACGGCCGCGTCATCAGCGAGAACGCTGCCGTGCTGCACTACATCGAGCGCGTGGGGACGTGGGCCGACGCGCCGGACCTCGACGCGCAGCTCGCGCGCCTCGCGTGGCTCTCGTACATCGGTACGGAGCTGCACAAGCAGGTGCTGGCCACCCACTTCGACTTCGCCGCGCCGCAGGTCTCGAAGGCAGACGTCGTCGCGCGCCACCTGCCGCGCGTCCTGGCACACCTCGATGCGACGCTGGCCCGCACGCCCTTCCTGACGGGGCAGGGGCTCACGGTGGCCGACACGTACCTGTTCTGGGCGTTGGTGCTGGTGCCACAGCTGGGCGTCCGGCGCAGCGCGTACCCCGCCCTCGCGCGCTTCTGGGGTGCGCTGAACGAACGCCCCAGCGTCGTGCAGACCCTGGCCGCCGAGCGTGAGGCGTACGAGCGGACAAAGGACGACGCAGCTTCCTGAAAAGGGCGGCGCGCGTCCGGCCACCGCCCGCAGGGTCAGCGGGAGGGTCGTTCGGCACCTCGCGGCGCACTCCCTGTCCGGCGTGAGGCGCTGCTCGAACGCGAACGGCCGGCCACTGGGCCTCGGGCTGTCAGCGAGGAAGGGATGGCTCGGACGCGGGCTGCTAGCGCTCGGCGATGATGGCCTGCGCGAAGGCCTGTGCGGCGGGGCTGAGGGGGCGCCCCTTCTTGGAGACCAGGGCCAGGCGGCGGGTGACGTTGAGGCCTTGCACCTTGATCGCGCGGCCACTGGGCGCGCCCAGCTCGGAGATGAACGCCAGGCTGCCGGTGATCTCGACCATCTTCAGGATGGCGCCGATGCTCCGCAGCTCCATCATGACCTTCATGCTGACGCCGGCCTGGCGCAGGGCGGTGTCCACCAGGTCACGGATGGCGGTGCCGGCCTCGAAGCCGACCAGGCTCTGGTCTTCGAGCTGCGCCGCCGTGACGCGGCGCTTGTCGGCCAGTGGATGCCCCTGTCCGGCGACGAGCACAATGCGGTCCGTGCAGACCGGGCGCACGACCAGGTCTGCGTGACGAGGCGAGCCCGAGCCCAGGGTCACCAGCCCGAGCTCGAGCGACTCCCGTCGCACCGCGTCCTCCACGTCGCGTGAGCCCGCCTCCCAGACGTCAATGCGCACGTCGGGGTGGGCGCTACGGAACACGCCTATGGTCTTGGGAAGAACGTAGCTCACCGCGGTCGCGCCCCCGCCTACGCGCACGACTCCCGCCTCCAGGCGCACCCGCCGCTGCACCTCCTCCTTGAGCCGGTCATAGCGTCCGATGAGGGTGCGGCCCTCGGCCACCACCAGCCGCCCTACGTCGGTGAGCGCGATGCCGCGCCCGCTGCGTTCGATGAGCTCGGCACCGAACTCCTCCTCGAGTTGCTGCACCCGTCGGCTCAGGGCGGGCTGCGAGAGCCCCACGACCCGCGCCGCCTCACCGATCGCTCCGGTCTCCGCCACCGCCACGAGCGTCCGCATCCACGTCAGGTCCATGACCCATGCAAGATACCGATGCAATCCATGCAAAGAAACAAATTATCGCATGAATCGTTTGGCGCTATCCTGAGCATCAGGAGTTGAACATGAGCGCATACGAGAGTTATCTGGGGGAAATCGAAGACCGGAAGAAGCAGGGCCTCCACGCGAAGCCGATCGACGACGCGGGGCTCCTCGGCGAGGTCATCGCGCTGATCAAGGACCCGGCCAGCCCCCACCGCGAAGACGCCCTGCGCTTCTTCGTCTACAACACGCTTCCGGGCACTACCAGCGCAGCCGGTGTGAAAGCGGCCTTCCTCGAGGAGATCGTCCGCGGCCACGTGAGTGTCCCGGAGATCAGCAAGGCCGCTGCGCTCGAGCAGCTCGGTCACATGAAGGGCGGCCCCTCCATCAAGGTCCTCCTGGATCTAGCGCTCGGCGACGACGCGCAGATCGCGGAGGACGCAGGCGCGGTGCTCGAGACCCAGGTCTTCCTGTACGAGGCCGACACCGACCGCCTCAAGCAGGCGCTCGATGCCGGCAACCCCATCGCCCGCAGAGTCGTCGAGAGCTACGCCAAGGCCGAATTCTTCACCAAGCTCCCGGAGCTTCCCGAGACCATCGACGTGGTGAGCTACGTCGCTGGCGTGGGCGACATCTCGACGGACCTGCTGTCGCCCGGGAGCGAGGCCCACTCCCGCTCCGACCGTGAGCTGCACGGCAAGTGCATGATCGACGAGAAGGCGCAGCAGGAGCTCGTCGCCCTGCAGGCGCAGCACCCGGACAAGCGCGTGATGCTGGTCGCGGAGAAAGGCACCATGGGCGTGGGCTCGTCGCGCATGTCTGGCGTCAACAACGTGGCCCTGTGGGTCGGCAAGCAGGCCAGCGAGTACGTGCCGTTCATCAACATCGCGCCGGTCGTGGCAGGCACCAACGGCATCTCGCCCATCTTCCTGACCACGGTGGACGTCACTGGCGGCATCGGCCTCGACCTGAAGAACTGGGTCAAGCGGACCGACGCGGACGGCAACCTGGTGCGCGACGAGAACGGCGACCCCGTGCTCGAGCAGGCGTACTCCGTAGACACGGGCACCGTCTTCACCATCAACACGAAGACCAAGAAGCTCTATCAGGGCGACAAGGAGGTCATGGACGTCTCGCGCGCGTTCACGCCGCAGAAGATGGAGTTCATGCGCGCCGGCGGCTCCTACGCCATCGTCTTCGGCAAGAAGCTGCAGACCTTCGCCGCGCAGGCGCTCGGCGTCGCGCCGACGCCCGTGTTCGCCCCGTCGAAGGAGGTCTCCAACGAGGGGCAGGGCCTGACCGCGGTCGAGAAGATCTTCAACCGCAACGCCGTGGGCGCCACGCCCGGCAAGGTCCTGCACGCCGGCTCCGACGTCCGCGTGAAGGTGAACATCGTGGGTTCGCAGGACACCACCGGCCTGATGACGTCTCAGGAGCTGGAGATGATGGCGGCCACGGTCATCTCGCCGGTCGTCGACGGCGCGTACCAGTCCGGCTGTCACACCGCGTCGGTGTGGGACAAGAAGGCCCAGGCGAACATCCCGCGGCTGATGAAGTTCATGAACGACTTCGGTCTGATCACCGCGCGTGACCCGAAGGGCCAGTACCACGCCATGACCGACGTCATTCACAAGGTCCTCAACGACCTGACCGTGGATGACTGGGCCATCATCATCGGCGGTGACTCACACACCCGGATGTCCAAGGGCGTCGCGTTCGGTGCCGACTCCGGTACGGTCGCGCTGGCGCTGGCCACGGGCGAGGCGTCCATGCCGATCCCGCAGTCGGTCAAGGTGACCTTCAAGGGCGCCATGAAGCCCTACATGGACTTCCGCGACGTGGTGCACGCCACGCAGGCGCAGATGCTGAGCCAGTTCGGGGGGGACAACGTCTTCCAGGGCCGCGTCATCGAGGTGCACATCGGCACGCTGGCCTCCGACCAGGCTTTCACCTTCACCGACTGGACCGCCGAGATGAAGGCCAAGGCCTCCATCTGCATCTCCAACGACGAGACGCTGATCGAGTCGCTGGAGATCGCCAAGGGCCGCATCCAGATCATGATCGACAAGGGCATGGACAACGCGAACAAGGTCCTTCAGGGCCTCGTCGACCGCGCCAACAAGCGCATCGCCGAGATCCGCTCCGGCGAGAAGCCCGCTCTGGCACCGGACGCGAACGCCAAGTACTTCGCCGAGGTGGTGATCGATCTCGACCAGATCGACGAGCCCATGATTGCCGACCCCGACGTGAACAACGAGGACGTGTCCAAGCGCTACACCCACGACACCATCCGCGACCTGACCTACTACAAGGGCGAGAAGAAGGTCGACCTCGGCTTCGTGGGCTCCTGCATGGTGCACAAGGGCGACATGAAGATCCTCGCGCACATGCTGAAGAACCTGAAGGCTCAGAACGGTACCGTCGCGTTCAAGGCTCCGCTGGTGGTCGCGCCGCCCACCTACAACATCGTCGACGAGCTCAAGGCCGAAGGCGACTGGGAAGTGCTGCAGGAGTTCGCCGGCTTCGAGTTCGACGACTCCGCGCCCAAGAACACCGCCCGCACCAAGTACGACAACACGATGTACCTGGAGCGCCCCGGCTGCAATCTGTGCATGGGCAACCAGGAGAAGGCCGAGAAGGGTGACACCGTGATGGCGACGTCGACGCGCCTGTTCCAGGGCCGCGTGGTGGCCGACTCCCCCGAGAAGAAGGGCGAGTCTCTGCTGGCGTCCACGCCCGTCGTGGTGCTGTCGACCATCCTCGGCCGCACCCCGACCATCGACGAGTACAAGGCCGCCGTGTCGGGCATCACCCTGACGGACTTCGCACCGCCGACCGAGTCCATGACCGCCAAGGGCGACGACCTCGTCATGCTGCGCCGGAGCTGAGCGCGCAACGCTCCCGGCGCTGACCTGCTGGAGAGGGCCCGCTTCTTTGAGGCGGGCCCTCGTGCGTCGTGTGCCGGGTACCGACCACCCCCGCTTTCGCGGGGGCGACCGAGGTCTCTACCGTTCGCCTCAGCCCGAGCGCGCGGGGCCTCCGGTGCGTCAGGCCGGGTCGTTCTTGCGCAGGGTGCCCTTGACCACCTTGCCGCCCGCGTTGCGCGGCAGCTCGCTCAACACCACCAGCGCCTTGGGCTGCTTGAAGCGCGCGAGGTGCGCGTTCAGGTACGTCTGCAGCGTCTCGACGTCCAACGACGCCCCAGGACGCAGCACCACGGCGGCCACTGGGATCTCGCCCCACTTGGCGTCCGCGCGCCCGTACACGGCGGCGTCGAGGATGTCCGGGTGGGTCGCGAGCGCGTTCTCCACCTCGGCGCAGTAGATGTTCTCGCCGCCCGAGATGATCATGTCCTTCTTGCGGTCGACCACCCACACGTAACCCTCGTCGTCCTGACGCACGAGGTCGCCGGAGTGGAACCAGCCGCCCTCGAACGCGTCGGCGGTCTCCGCGGGCTTGCGCCAGTAGCCCTGCATCAGCGTCGGACCGCGGTAGATGATCTCGCCCACCTCGCCGCGCGACACGTCGTTCATGGCGTCGTCCACCACGCGGTACTGGATGGTGGGCACCGGTAGCCCCACCGAACCGATCTTGCGGGCGGAGTCGTCCCCGCGCAGCACGCAGGTGATGGGGGACATCTCGGTCTGCCCGAAGACCGCCACGTTCAGCGCGTTGGGGAAGGTCTCGCCCATCTTCTGCAGGAGCGTGAGCGACGCGGGCGCGGCACCCCAGCTGATGATGCGCAGCTTGCGCCCCTTGCTCGTGGCGTCCGGATGCGCGCACAGCGCCTTCCACTGCTCGGGCACGTTGAACGCGGTCGTCGCGCCCTCCTTCTCGTAGGCGTCCAAGAGCGCACCGGGGTCGAACCCGCCCAGCGGGTGAATCACTGTGCGAATCCCCAGCATGAGGTTCGGCGCCAGCGAGCCCCAGCCCGCGATGTGGAACAGGGGCGCGGTCATGAACGCCACGTCGTCTTCGCGGAACACGTTCATGGCGCGGATGCACGTGATGGACTGCGCCACCATGTTCCCGTGGTCCAGCATGGCCCCCTTGGGGCGGCCCGTGGTGCCGGACGTGTACATGATCAGGGCAGGGGTGTCCTCGGGCACGTCGGGGGCCTCGAACCCAGCGCTCCCCTCGGCCACCACGTCGTCGAACGCCTCCATACCGTCGGGCGCCTTGCCGAGCACGATCACCCGCTTGATGCGCGTGGTCAGCTGCTTCACCGCGCCCACGAGCGGGATCAGCGGCTCGTCCACGATGAGCACGTCACCGTCCGCGTCGTCGACGATGTACGCAATCTCAGGCGGCGCGAGGCGGATGTTCACGGGCACCGCCATGGCGCCCAACGTGTTGATCCCCAGCACGGCTTCGATCACCTCCGTGCGGTTGAGCACCAGCATCAGCACCCGGTCACCGAAGCCCACGCCCCGCCGCCCGAGCCCCGCCGCGAACGCCCGCGAGCGCTCGTGGGTCTGCTTCCACGTGGTAGGCACGTCGCGGTAGCGGAAGGCGACCTGCTCCGGGCGCATGCTCGCGTGGCCTGCCACGTGGTTCATCCAGTGGTTGCGTCGCTCGGCCTTCGGGATGATGGGGGCGTCGTGCGTCATTCGTGTGCTCCTCGGGGCCGCGCAGGTTGGGGTTGCGGCGCTTATTCACCCGGTGTCTAATACGCGAGGTCGGCGCCGCTGTCCACACGTGGTGGACGTGCGCGCTCGGCCGGGTCCGACGCCAACCCACGAGCAGCACCATGGACATGAGCGACAGCACGCGCCTCCGCCTGGAGCCCGCCGACGAGGGCATGCACCCCGTCGAGGAGGCCGTGAACTTCAACGAGAGTATGTACGTGAACGTGTTCGACCACGCGCAGCAGCTCGGGGGGTGGTTTCGCGTGGGCAACCGGCCCAACGAGGGGCACGCCGAGATGTCCTGCTGCGTGTACCTGCCGGATGGGCGTGTGGGCTTCATGCACCAGCGCCCGCCCATCTCGGACAACGCGGCGCTCGACCGCGCGGGCATGCGCTTCGAGGTGCTCGAGCCGTTCGCGCGGATGCGCGTGACCTACCGCGGCTCCCTGTGCGTGCTGGGCGACCCACAAGCCATGCGCGACCCGAAGCGCGCGTTCCGCGAGAATCCCGTGGTCGCTGCCGAGGTTCAGCTGGATCTCGAAGGGGTCTCCCCCATGTTCGGCGGGGAGCAGGTGGACGCCGACCGACAACCCGTGCAAGAGGCGCCCGAGGACGCGTTCGCGCGCGGCCACTACGAGCAGCACGTGCGCGGGCGCGGGCACTTCGTGGTCGGGACCGAACGCTTCACGGTGGACGGCCTCGGGCTGCGCGACCACTCGTGGGGCCCGCGCTACTGGCAGAACCTGCTCTGGTACCGCTGGCTCCCGATGAGCTTCACCGAGGACTTCGCGCTCAACGTGAGCGTCGTCACGCTGCGTACGGGGGCGCCCCGGGTGTGGGGCATGGTGCTCACGCGGGGTGCCGACGGCGAGAAGCGCTACGACCACGTCGTCTCCGGCTCGGTCGAGAGTGACTACGGCGACGGTCGGCAGGCGCTCGGGCAGCGGGTGCAGCTGCGCACCGCGAGCGGACGCGACTACGTGGTGGAGGGCCGCGCGCTCGCGTGCATTCCGCTCCGCAACCGTCGGAAGCAGGACGACGGCGTGTGGCTCGAGACGCGCATCACCGAGGCCATGACCCGCTACGTGTGCGACGGGCACGTGGGCTACGGCATGGCGGAGTACCTGGACCAGATGAACGGCGAGGAGCCCGCTGGGTATCCGCGCTGATGGTTGGCGAAGTCCAACAGGAAGCGCTGGGTGCGGCGGTGGCCATGCTCTGCCGCGACGCGCTTGGGCCCGACACCGAGGTGGTCGAGGTCAAGCGGCTGACCGCAGGCGCCTCGGCGACCACCCACCGCGTGAGGGTGCGCGTGGGCGCGAGTGGGACCGAGCGCGCCTTGATCCTGCGGCGTGCTGCCCCGGGCGACCCCTTCGGGGGACGCGTCGGGCCCGCGCTCGAGGCTGCTACTCAAGCTGCGGTGTTCGCCGCCGGAGGCCCCGTGGCGGAGGTGGTGGCGGCGTTCGAGGCGCACTCGGTGCTGGGCGACGGGTATCTCATGGGCTGCCTCGAGGGCGAGACCCTCGGGCCGCGCATCGTCCGTGATCCCGCGTTCGGCGCAGCGCGCGCGGCGCTCGTGGGGCAGTGCGCGCAGGCGCTCGCGTGTATCCACGACGTGTCCCCCGGGGACCTGCCGAGCCTGCCGGTGCGTGGCGCAGAGACGCAGCTGGACGAGCTGATGCGGCTCCACCGCAGCTTCGGGGAGCGCGCGCCCGTGCTCGAGGCGGCGTTCCGTGTGCTCCGCGACGACCGTCCCGAGACGTCCGAAGGGCCTTGCTTGGTCCACGGAGACTTTCGCGTCGGCAACCTCGTGGTCGGCCCCGCTGGCCTCGTCGGGGTGCTCGACTGGGAGCTCACACATCTGGGCGACCCCGTCGAGGACCTCGGGTGGCTGTGCGTCGCAGCGTGGCGCTTCGGCGGTGCGGGCGCAGTCGGAGGCGTGGGAGACCG
The DNA here is from genome assembly GCA_020633055.1 of Sandaracinaceae bacterium. NCBI lineage: Bacteria > Pseudomonadati > Myxococcota > Polyangiales > Sandaracinaceae > Sandaracinaceae bacterium. The sequence continues at coordinate 47,588 of JACKEJ010000007.1, forward strand.
CGGCGCGCTGCTGGCCGCCTACGAGCGCGCGAGCGGCCGCGCGGTGGACCCCACGGCGCTGCGCTACTGGGAGCTGTTCGGCAACCTCAAGTGGGCGATCATCTGTCAGTACCAGGCCTACGCGCACCTGCGCGGCGCGGCGCGCTCGGTGGAGCGCGCGGTCATCGGTCGGCGCGTGGCCGAGGTGGAGCGCGACGTGCTGCACCTGCTGCGCGGAGACCGCGAGGAGGTGACATGCCGCTGAATCGACCCAGCGCCGAGGAGCTCCTCGAGGCCGTGGAAGAGCACCTGCGCGACCAGCTGCTCCCGAAGCTGGACGGGGCGGAGCGCTTCTACCTCCGCGTGGCGCTGCGCGCGCTCGCCATCGCGCGTCGGGAGCTGCGTGAGGGGCCCGCGTTCGAGCGCGAGGAGGCGGCGCTGCTGGGGGCGCTCGTGGGCCAGCGCGGCGACGCGGGTGCGCTCAACACGGCGCTCGTGGACGCCATCGCGCGCGGTGAACTCGAGCCGCGGGACCCCGCGCTGCTGGACGCGCTCGAGGCGATCACCGCGGCCAAGCTGGCCATCGACGACCCCCAGGGGTCCTGATCCAAACGACCGTCGGACGGGCTAGGACCACCAAGACTCAGGCGCCCGAGCCCGCCGTGTTCCGCTCAGTTCGAGTCGGAGGCCGTGGTGCGCAGCACCTCTTCGATGGTGGTCATGCCCCCACGCACCTTGGCGAGGCCGGCCATGCGCAGCGACGTGATGCCGATACGGATCATCTCTTGCTTCAGCTCGGCCGTGGAGCAGCCCTGCAACACCAGCTCCTTGAGCTGGTCGCGGAAGGGCATGACCTCGTAGAGCGCCACGCGGCCCTTGTAGCCAGAGTCGCCGCACGTCGCGCAGCCGGTGCCCTTCATGAGCTTGAGGTTGCTCAGCTCGTCCTTCTTGAAGCCGACGTCCAGCATGGCCTGCTCGGTGTACGTCGTGGGCTGCTTGCAGTCCGCGCAGATGCGGCGCGCGAGGCGCTGCGCCACCACCAGGTTGACCGAGGCGGTGACGAGGAAGGGCTCGACGCCCATGTTGAGCAAGCGGGTGACGGTGCTGGGCGCGTCGTTGGTGTGCAGCGTGGAGAGCACCATGTGGCCCGTGAGAGCGGCCTTGATGGCGATCTCGGCCGTCTCGAAGTCACGAATCTCACCGACCATGATGATGTCCGGATCCTGGCGCAGGAAGCTGCGCAGCGCCGCGGCGAAGTTCAGGCCGATGTCGTCGTGCATGTTGACCTGGTTGATGCCGGCCAGGTTGAACTCGACGGGATCCTCGGCGGTGCTGATGTTCGTGTCGATCGTGTTCAGCTCGGAGAGCGCGGAGTACAGCGTGGTGGTCTTTCCGGAACCCGTCGGCCCCGTGACCAGCACCATGCCGTATGGACGGTGGATGTTCTCCTTGAAGTCCGACAGGGGCCCCTCGTCGAAGCCCAGCTTGGTCATGTCCAGCTGAAGGTTGGACTTGTCCAAGAGTCGCATGACGATCTTCTCGCCGAAGAGCGTCGGGAGGACGGACACGCGGAAGTCCATCTCGCGCCCCTTGCCCATCTTCAGCTTGATGCGGCCGTCCTGCGGCAGCCGGCGCTCGGCGATGTCCAGCGAGGACATGATCTTGATACGCGACGAGATGGCGTTCTTCATCTTCAGCGGCGGACGCATCTCCTCGCTGAGCACGCCGTCGATGCGGTAGCGCACCCGCAGGCTCTTCTCGTAGGGCTCGATGTGGATGTCGGACGCGCCCTTCTTGATGGCGTTGAGCAGGATGGCGTTGCACAGGCGCACGACCGGCGCGTCCCCCGACGCCCGCTCGAGGTCCATGATGTTGACGTCTTCTTCGGTGCCGGTGAAGTCGATGTCGTCTTCATCGAACCCGTCCATGATGTCGTCGTAGGAGATCTCGGGCGGGGCGTTGCCTTGCTCGAGCTTCGCGAGGATGGCGGCTTCGGACGCCACGACGGGCTCGACGTTGTAGCCCGTGAGGAACTTGATGTCGTCGATGGCGTGCAGGTTGGACGGGTCCACCATGGCCACGATCAGCGCCGACCCGGCGCGCGACACCGGCACGACCTTGTGGCGCATGCACACGTCGTGGGAGATGAGCTTCATCACGTCCGGGTCGATCTCGTAGTTGCTGAGGTCGATGGACTGCACCCGGTATTGCGCGCTGAGGAACTCGGTGATCTCGTCGTCCGAGATGACGCCCTGCCGAGCGAGCGCGTAGCCCAGGCTGACCTTGTCCCGCCGCTGAGTCTCCTGTGCTGTGCGCAGCTGCTCGAGGCTGATGCGCTTTTCACGTACGAGAAGCTCTCCGAGGCGATTGCTCATGGACCACTGACTCCGAATCCGGGGGGAAGGCGCCGCCACCCAATGACGGCAGGACTGGAGAAGAATACCCTAAACGGTCAGCTAGACGGAGCAATCTCCGTGGAGGGGTCGCTGGCCTCGCGCGTCGCTGGCTTGGCGTTTCGGGGATACGCCCAGATCGCTGGCGTTCGGAGCAGGCTCAGCGAACGCAGCGGACGCGTGCGGCGACCGATTCGTTCTGTGGAAACGAGGTGCCGGCCGAGAACGAGACCGTCCAGCCGAGCCCCGAGACCGGCGCGTAGGGCGTACGGGTCCAGTAGTAGGCGCTCGGCGTAGAGGGAAAGCCTCGCGAGTCGATCGTCGGGCCGCCGCGGGTGGGGTCGACGATCGAGAGCAGCTCGTGGAGAGACGGGAGTCGCCAATCTTCGTGGCCGCCGAGCGCGAGTCCGTCGCAGTACGCGTTCGCGGCCGCCTGATCGTAGCTCGCCTCTGGTGGAGTCTGCTGCCACGTCAACGCGGTGACCGTGTCGGTGGTGGTGTCCGTGTCGACGACATATCGGCCATCGGGGGCGAGCGCGGCCGCGCGCGTTCCGAAGAGCGCGACGGTCGCCAGCCCGACGAAGGCGACGGCGAGGAGCAAGCGAGGCATTTGGGGTCTCGTGTTCATGGGGTCCGTGCTTCCTCAGCGCACACAGCGCGCGCTCTTGGCGGAAGTATCGGCCGCGATCTCGGTGCGGCCGTTGAACGAGGTGAGGCTGAAGCCCTGGTCGAAGCCCGGGACGTAGGGGGTGCGGCTCCAGTAGCTGGTGCCGATGGGCTGCGGGAAGGCGCTCGTGTCGATCGCGGGATTCGCCCTGGTCGGGTCCACGAGCGACTCGAGCTCGCTCTTCTCGGGGAGCCGGAAGCCTCCTCCCGCGATGGACAGCCCCTGGCATCGAACCACGGCCTCGGCCTGTGTGTAGGTGCCCGAGGGGGGCAGACGCTCCCACTCGAGGCTCGTGACCAGGTCGAGCACGGTGTCGTCGGCCGTCCCCAGCACGCCATCGCTGCCGCTGCGCACCTCGAAGCGTCCGCTCCTCGTGAGCGCGTCATCCGTCACGTCCCACGTAGGGAGCTGACCCTGGCACACGTAGGTCGGCACCCGCGGCACGCATTCGAACGAGTACGGCGTGCTCGTGGCCGGCCACGTCCCCGCGCAGACGGTCGCGCCGTCGCAGGGGTCGAGCGCGCAGGTCATGCCATCCCCCACATAGCCTGCCTCACAGATGCACTCCGCGGCCGCCCCTACCTGGTTGACGCACGTCGCGTGGAGATCACAGCCCGCCGTGCCGTCCGTGCACTCGTCGATGTCGGCGCACGTGGGCGCCGCACCGACGCGGTTGGTGCACGCGTAGAAGGCGGCGCTCCCGCACCCGCCGTTGTCGCTCGCGCACTCGTCGACGTCTACGCAGCCGGTGACGCCGGAGCCGGAGTACCCCTCCGGACAGGGGCCGCAGTCGACGGTGCCTCCGCCCATGGAGCACGCCACGAGCGGGTCGCACCCCCCGTTGTCGACGGCGCACGACGTCCCCAGCTCGAAGCTCGGGCCCTGGTCCATCGTCGAGTCGGGGCCTTGGTCGACTCCAATCCCGGGACCAGGGTCTGACCCGCAGCCGCCGAGGAGCGCGGCGAGGGCGAAGCAACTGGCGGCAGCGGTGACGAGCACCCTGTCGGGGAGTACGAGTGGCGAGGGGGGACGACTGTGCACACCCGGAGGCTAGGAGGGCCGCACCGCGCCGGTATTGAACGAATCGAAAGGACGGTCACGCCTCCCGGGGGCTCAGGCGAGGTTGTTGTGCACCTCACGCACCGCTTCCGTCGCGACGCGCTCCAGGAACGCGGTCGGGGTCGCGCCGCACAACGCGCGGAACTCTCGGATGAAGTGCGACTGATCCGCGAACCCGTGGATCCGCGACAGATACTCGAGGTCGGGGGTGTCGAAGAAGGACTCGAGCACCTGCTCCATGCGACGCACGCGAAGGAACCGCTTCGGAGGGAGCCCGACGTTCGCGTGGAAGGCGTTTCGGAGCGCCACGGTCGAGACGCTGAGCGCCGCAGCGAGCGCGGAGACGACGAGGTCCCGAGGCCCCTCCTCGATCAACGTCATCGCCCTCCCGAATAGCTCGGTCCCTCTGGGCGTCAGGGGTCCGCGCGCGATCAGCGCTTCGAGCACTGCGGTCGCGCGCAGGACGAGCGCCTCCTCCTCCTCCTCCTCCTCCTCCTCCTCCTCCTGCTCTCCCACCTCGGGGGCCTTCCGGTCGTCGCCAACCAAGTGCTCCGAGAGATCGCGCGTCGCGTCGACGAGCGTCGCACCGCCGAGGAGCCGGGGCAGTGCGCCCGGGCGCAGCCGAACGGCCACGCCGCGCACGCGCACCGGGGCGTCCGCGAAATAGGTCGGCCGCGTCATCGGACCAACCGCCATCAGGCGGTAGCCTGGGAGCCGCTCGCCGCCTTCGAGCTGCATGTCGAAGACGTCACCAGCCTGAAGCATGAGGAAGCCGTTGGTCCACGCGGGGATGGGAGGAGCTTCCCGCGGCACGTCGACGGCTTGGACGAAGATACGATCCGCGTAGGCGGCGACCGAATGGGGAGGGGGTCGTTGTGAGCTCTGCATCGTCGAGAACCGCGCCGCCCGCGCCCAGAGGAGGTCACACGCGCGAGCGCACGCCCGGTACGGCGGAGGGAGTGTCGAGAACGCGGCCCCGAATCGCAAGGATGCCGGTCGAGAGCGTTTCCTCCGGCGGGCGCAGGCGCGCGGGGCAGTTCTGCTAGGATTCGCTCCCATGAGCTTCTTGCGAAGGGTCTTCGATGCGACCTACCGCCGCGCCCGCCGGGCGGAAGGGCGAGGCGAGTACCGGGAGGCGGCCGAGCTCTACGCCGAGGCAGGGGCGGACGAGGAGGCCGGGGAGGCGTGGCTGTTCCATGCGGCGCGCCAGCAGGAGGTGGAGGCGCGCGTCGCGGCGTATCGTGACGCGCTGCGGTGGTTCCCGGCTGGCACCGAGCGAGCGCGCGAGATCGCGGGACACATGGGGATGGCGCGCCTCGAAGACGCGCAGCGGCGTGGCGTCCACACGGCCGAGGACCGCCAGCGCCTGGAGCAGGCGGCCGCCCACCTGGAGGAGGCCCAGCGCCCGGCCTACGCCGCGACCGCGTTCGAGCTGCTGGGCTACCGCGACGACGCCATCCGGTGCCTCGAGGCGGCGGGCGAGATCGAGCGGCTGGAGGCGCTGCTGGAGACCGCGGCGCGCGAGGGGCAGGCCGAGCGGGAGCGGCGCGCGGCGGTGCGCGACTACGAAGTGGCGATGGTCGTCGGACAACGACGCGAGGCCATGCGCGCGCTCCAGCGCGGCGTGGCGGCCGCGCGGACAGGGCAGGGCGACGTCGCGGACACCGCCGCGGACGCGGAGGTCCGGGACCTGGTCCGGCGCCTGGAAGCGCGACGTACCGCCCCCACGCGCTGCGCGCTGCGTGTCGCGAACACGGCGGTGAGCCTGCTCGGCGCGCTCCCCGTGACCATCGGTCGCGAAGGGGACGTGACGGTGCGGGGCACGGGCGTGTCCCGCGCGCACTGCCGCCTCAGCCTCGACGCGCGCGGCGTGGTGCTGGAGGACCTCGGCAGTCGCAACGGCACGTTGGTCAGCGGCGTCCCGCTGGGCGCGCCCCTCTCGCTCTCGGGCCCGAGCGACGCAGGGCTGGGCGACGACGTACGGGTGCGCGTCGAGCCAGGGGCAGCGCACGTCGTCGTGCGCGTGCTGTCTGGGCTGGACGCTGGGACTGCGGCCCTCGCAGGGGTGGGCGCCCTCGAACTCCCTGGCGTGGCGGCGAGCGTGACCTTCGAGGAGGGCTATCCCGTGCTGCGCGGCGCACCGGGGGGCCAAGTTCTGCTGGACGGACAGCGCTGCGTGGCGCCCGTCGACCTGCTCGTCGGCGATCGGCTCTCCATCGACGGCGTGCCCGTCGAGGTGGTGTCGTGAGCTTCTGGCAGCGTGTGCGCCAAGCGCTGCGTGGCGAAGGCGTCGGGGATGAACCGCCTGCGGGCGCGGAGCCGTCCGGTCCACAGGCGGAAGTCGAGGCCGGCGGCGGGTACGCTGCCCATCACGCCGCGGCGCAACCTGCGTCCAGCGGCGCGGGCACGCGCCCTGGACGGGCGGGGGCGGTCGTCCCGGCCGGGCCCGAGGACGTCCTGCGGGGCATGAACAACCATCCGGCTTCGTTCGACGAGGGGGCCGCCGTCACCGCGCTCGAGCGGCTCGAGGCGGAGGGGCGCGCAGGCAGCGCGCTCAGCCTCGCCGCGGCGCTGCTGCTCCACGGCGTCCAGGCGCCCCGGCTGCGCCTCGCCATGGCGGAGGTCTACTGCGCGCGCGCACAGGACGCCGAGGCGCTGGACGTCCTCGCGCCCCTCGTGTCGGACGCGTCGTTCGACGCGCTGGCAGCGCAGCTCACCGCCGAGATCCACGAGCGTCGTGGTCGGAACGCGGAGGCGCGGCAGCTCTACGAGGCCATCCTCGCCCGTGACGTGGGTCACGCCCGCGCGTCATCCAAGCTGGAGCGCCTCGTCGAGCGCGAGCGGGCGGCGGCTACGGGAGGGGCCACGCTCGCGGCGGAGGGAGCTCTCTCGCAGGGGCGCTACCGTATCGAGCAGGAGCTCGGGCGGGGCGGCGCCGGCACGGTGTTCCTCGCGCGTGACACGCGCCTCGACCGTCGCGTCGCGCTCAAGGTCTATCACCGGCAGGGGCGCGCCGAGTGGGAGCGCCTCCTGGTGGAGGTGCGCACCCCCGCACGCATCGAGCACCCGCTCGTCTGTCGCGTCTTGGACCTCGACGCCCAGCTGTTCGCCGTCGCGCTCGAGTACCTCCCCTCGGGCTCGGTCCGCACGCTGATCGACCGCGGCGGCTACGACCTGCCGCGCGCGCTCGCGCTGCTGCACAGCGCGGCGGTGGGGCTCGCTGCGGTGCACGCCGCGGGGTTCGTGCACCGCGACGTGAAGCCCAGCAACCTGCTCCTGCGGGACGACGGGCGCGTCGTCCTCACCGACTTCGGAATCGCGCTGCCCATCGGCGCTGCGCCCAGCGGGGCGGCCGCGGAGGGCACTCGGCAGTACATGCCGCCCGAGCAGCTCGCGGCTGCGCCCGCGCAGCCTGCGGCGGACGTGTTCGCGTGGGGGCGGGCCGCGGCGGAGCTGCTCGCGCCCGCGCAAGGGAGCGTGCCCAAGCCGCTCGCGTCCCTCCTCGCGGCCACGCTGCGCGAGAGCCCTGCGGCGCGACCGTCACTGGCGCAGGTGATGGCCGGACTCGAGGACGCCTTGCCCCGGGGGTGAGTTGGGTCAGTTGGGGGGCACACGTCGCTTCGCGCGGGGCCAGCTTGCCCGGAGGGCGGGCTCGGGGTAGTTCCTGCGCGTGGCAAAAAAGGGCAAGAAGCTAGAAGCAGGCAGCGAGCGCGTCGATCCGAACGAGGCGCTCCGACAGGTCGAGACCCCGCGCGCCAACTGGCGGGTGATCGGCATGATCCTGGTGGGCTTCGCCGTGCTCTGGCTGCTGGCCTTCATGGCCATGCCCATGGTGGGGTACGTCGGCATCGGCATCGTGAGCGTGCTGACGGCCGCTGCCGTGGGGTTCGGGCTCTACATCTGGAACATGACACGCCGCTCGTCGGCCATCGTGGACATCATGAAGGGCGCCACGGACGCCGAGGGTCGCGCCAGCGCGCTGGCCGCCCTGGCTGCGCAGTCGCCCGAGGGCAAGGACGCCATGAACGTCCTCGCTCAGGCGCAGCTGTTGGCGCAGGACGACCCCGCGGCGGCCATCGCGAAGCTCGAGTCGATCGACATCGAGAAGTCGCCCGCCATCCTGCGCAACGACATCCGCGCGCAGCTGGCGCTGATGTACCTGCTCACCGGCAAGCCCAAGAACGCGCTGGACCTGGCCCGCGACATCAAGCCCGAGGCCCAGCAGCAGGCCAAGCAGAAGGCGCTCTACGCCGCCGTGCGGGCCGAGAGCTTCGCGCGAAACGGGCGCCCGGACGACGCCCGCACGGCGCTCGAGGGTCTGAACGAAGCCGATCCCGAGCTGGCCGAGGTGCGGCCGCTGTTGCTACGCGCGCAGGTCTACACCTTCTTCGGGCTGAAGAAGCGCGGCCTCGCCGCAGAGGCCATGGAGCGCCTCGTGCTGGTCGAGCCCAACATCGTGATGGCCATGGCCACCAAGGGTCACCCCGAGATGAAGCAGCTGGCCATCGCGACCCTGCAGCGCGCGGGCATGGTGCCCAAGCAGCGCGTCAGGATGCGCTAGCTTGTCCGCGGACACCTGGACCATCCAGCAGCTGCTGACGTGGTGCACCGAGGACTTCCGCAAGCGGGGCCTCGACAGCCCGCGGCTGGACGCCGAGCTGCTGGTCGCGCACGCGCTAGGCGTCGACCGCGTGCGGCTGTACCTGGACTTCGAGCGGCCGCTGGACGCGGAAGAGCGCAAGCTGGTGCGTGAGCTCGTAGAGCGTCGCCGCCGACGCGAGCCGGTGGCGTACATCCTGGGGGAGCGCGCGTTCTACGGGCGGATGTTCCGCGTCCGCCCCGACGTGCTCATCCCCCGGCCCGACTCGGAGACGCTGATCGAGCGGGCGCTCGCGCTGCTGCCTGCCGACGCAGCCACCCACGTGCTGGACGTGGGCGCGGGCAGCGGCTGCCTCGGTCTGACCCTCGCTGCCGAGCGCCCCGCGCTGCAGGTCACGCTCGCCGACATCTCCCCGAGCGCCCTCGAGGTGACCCGGGACAACGCGGAGCAGCTGGCTGTGACCGAGAGGGTGAACCTCGTGCGCTCCGACCTGTTCGCGTCGGTGCCCGTGCCGGACGGGGGCTTCCGGCTCATCGTCTCGAACCCGCCGTACATCCCGTCGGCCGACGTGGACGCGCTGATGCCCGACGTGCTCCGGTTCGAGCCGCGCCTGGCCCTGGACGGAGGGCGCGATGGACTCGATCTCGTCCGCCGGCTGGCGCAGGGGGCACGCGAGCGTCTGCAGCCAGAAGGCGCGCTGCTGATCGAGATCGGCGTGGGTCAGGCAGAGGACGGGATGGCGCTGCTGCGCGAGGCGGGCTTCGTCGGGGTGGTCACGCACCGCGACCTCGGGCGGATTCCACGCGTCATCGAGGGGCGTCGCGCCGCAGCGTGACGGCTGCCACTGGCAGCAAAGTTGATTCACGCGGCCAGCGGGGCCCACCATCCTAGAGTCCCGTACGTCGGGCCTCGTCATGACCCTTCCGTCGCGCACATCCGAAGGCTCTTCGTCGGTGTCGCCGGGCCGTCTCGGTCGGCCCCGGGCATCGGAGCACGCTGCACGAGCCAAGACTCGTGTCGCGCGCCTGCCCGTGCTGTGCGCGTTGCTGTGCGCGTTGCTGTGCGCGTGGGCGGCAGCTGCGCGTGCGTCCGGCGGCGAAGACCGCAGCAGCGCCGCGCAGGGGGCTGACGCTGCTCAGGCTGCCTCTGCGACCGACACCACCGGGGACAGCGCGGTCGCGCATCGTCCCCGCGGCGAGCTCAGCGCCCAGGGCCGCGCGGCGCGGGGCATCTACCTGAACGCGCGGACCATGCGCAGGACCAGCGTGCGAAGCCTGGTGTCCCGGCTCGAGCGGATGCAGTTCGACGCGGTCGTCATCGACGTGAAGGACAGCTCGGGCAACCTCTCCGTGGACACCCGCGTGCCGGAGTACCGGCAGGCCGTGAACCGCCGGCTGCGCATCCGCCAGCTGCGCGAGAAGCTCGCCGAGCTGAAGCACGCGGGCATCTACACCATCGCGCGCGTGGCGTGCTTCGCGGACGATCGGCTCGCCCGCCGCATGCCGGAGCTGGCCGTGCGCCACCAGCACTCGCAAAGGCCGTGGGTGTCCGGGGGCACGGGCGGCGCGTGGCTCGACCCTCACAACCCCCGCAACCATCAGCTCTTGCTGGCGCTCGCGCTCGAGGTGCAGGCGCTGGGCTTCGACGAGCTGCAGCTCGACTACGTGCGCTTCCCAGTGGACGGCGCGACCGAGTGGGCCACCTTCCCGGCGGAGGGGGAGGGCACGCGCGTGGACGCGCTGGTGAGCCTCTTGCGCACGCTCGACGCGGGCCTCGACATCCCCATCGGCGTAGACGTCTTCGGGTTGACGGCCTACCGCGAGGGCGACCCCAGCGGGCTGGGCCAGGACCTCGAGCGTTGGGCGGAGCACGTGGAGGTCATCAGCCCCATGCTGTACGTCAACGCCATGCGCGACTGGCAGGTGGGGCAGCGCAACCGCACGCAGTACCTGGTGCAGAACGGCGTGTCCGCGTTGCGCCGCCGGGTGGGCGACGGGGTCGTCATCCGCCCTTATCTGCAGGCCTTCTCCACCGGGGCCGACGAGTTCAACCCACGCTTCTTCGCGGCCCAGATCCGGGGCGCCGAGCGCGGCGGCGGCGACGGCTTCCTGTTCTGGCACACGGCCAGCCGCTACCAGATGCTGGAGAGCGCCGCGCGTCGACTACGGGGCATGTACCCCTTCGCGCGCGCCATGCGCGATCACTCGCGCAGCAGCACGTCGCAGTAGTACTTCACGCGGCGCACCAGCTTCCCGTGCGGGCGGGTGTCGATGTCCTTCTTGAGCGCCAGCATGACGCGCCGCTGGAACGTGTAGCTGTTGAGCGTGCGCTTGGGGGCCTGCGTGCCCGTCTCCTGCTCGTACGGGGCCCACAGCGAGGCCTCGTCGAAGCCCCACTCGGCCAGGTCGGCCGGGTCGCAGCGGTCTAGCATGCGGCGCGCCAGTTCGAGCTTCTTCGCGTCCCCGCGCAGCTCCTGTGTCCACTTGCCGATGGAGCTGGTGACGGCCCGGTCGTGCTGACCGACCCCGATGGGGTCACCCATGCCCTTCTTCATTTCGGGCCCCTTGCCATACTCCTCGGCGCCTTCCTCGTGCGGGAGGCCGCAATAGGCGAACATGCGCTCGAGGGAGAGCGCCGGCTGCTTCACGAGGTCTTCGTAGCGCGCGTGGAAGAGTGGCACGGGGCGCTCCCGCAGCATGTGCCCGAGCGCGCCGACGTAGCGCTCTACGATGGGGTTGAACTCGTACGCGGCCTGCCAGTCGCCGTCGAAGAAGCTGTTGGCGAAGCTCGAGAAGACCGCCAGCGGATGGCGCGTGAGCACGAGGTACTTGGCGCGTGGGTAGAGCTTGGTGAGGAAGGGCCACACCAGCGAGTTGGCGGGGGTCTTGTCGAGGAAGCGGGACTGACCCGTGGGCGCCAGCATGCGGCCGTACATGATGTCCGTGTAGGCGCGCAGGGCGTCCAGGTAGTCGTCTTCGCCGCGCGGCAGCTCCGCCACGAAGGACTTGAGCGCTTCGGCCGCGTTGATGTGGTCGAAGGGGGCCTTGTCGATGTTGTCGTAGAAGCCCAGGTGCGCGAGCGGCGAGATGAGGTGCGGCTCGGGGTGCGTGTAGATCTGCGAGTGCCCGCCGATCATGCGCTGCAGCAGCGTGGACCCGGAGCGGGGAGCAGAGAGCAGGAAGATGAGCTGGTCTTGCACAGGCTCCTCGTGCCCCGGCCGCGCGGCGGCGTCAACTTTGGCGTGGTACGGGGCGCTGGGCGCGACACCTGCCGACGTGGGCCGCCGCGCACTCGGGCACGTAGGCCCCTCCCGGTGTGGACGGCTGGCTCGACGGTGGCTCGGTCCACCCCGCGTGATTGACGCCGCTCGGGTCTCGCGATACCTGCCGCTCATGGGCAGCGCGCGCATCCCGACCCCTCTCGTCCTCGTGCTCTCGGGCACGATGCTGGTCATCGGCGCGCTCGCGTTCCTGAGCCCGCACCTGGGCGGGGAGGCTGGGGAGCCCGAAGAAGACACGCCCGGCAGCACGCGCCCTCCGGTGGACGTGCGCGACGGGACGCCGGAGGCCGTGGCCGAGACGTTCCTGGATGCCTGGCGCAAGCGCGACTACGAGGTGGCCATGGCGCTCAGCGTGGCCCGGGCCGCGGCGTCGGTGGAGGCCAGGCGGAGGCGCGAGCAGGCCATGACCGCCGAGGAGCGCGAGGGTGCCGCCCAGCTGTGGAACACGATGGCCGAGCACCGCCTGACGCTGGAGATCCACGACCGGCAGGCGCCCGACGCCGACCACGTCGTGCTGGCGGCGGTCGCGCGCGGGCGCTTCCTGAACCAGGAGTACGCCAACGCGGTGCGCTTCGAGCTGCGGCGTGACGCGCAACGCGGGTGGAAGGTGGAGGCCATGGACTTCCCGGGGGCCGAGGACCCGTTCTCGGCGGCCGCGGAGGACCGATGAGCCGCAGCCGAGGGCCCGCGCCCACCGAGCGTGAGCTGATCGCCGAGGCCGAGCGCGCCTTCCTGCAGCACGGCACGGAGGCGCACTACGAAGACGCGGCCTACTACCACCGCACCTACCAGCACCGGAAGGTCGACGTGCGCTGGTACACAGAGTACTGCGCCGAGCGCGGGGGGAGCGTGCTGGAGCTGGGCTGTGGCACCGGGCGCATCACGCTTCCGCTCGCGCGCGGGGGGCTGTCCGTGACTGGCGTGGACACCATGCCGAGCATGCTGGCCGAGGCGGAGGCGCGCAGCGCGAAGCTCCCGCGCGCGGCGCGCGAGCGAGTCACGCTGATGCAGGCTGACCTGCGCAGCATGCGCCTCGGGCGCCGCTTCGACACCGTCATCGCCCCGTTCAACGTGCTGATGCACCTCTACCATCCCGAGGAGCTGGCGGCGACGCTCGCGCGCGTGGACGAGCACCTGAACCCCGACGGGCGCTTCGTGTTCGACGTGCTGCTGCCAGACCCAGCGCTGCTCGCGCGCAACCCCGAGCGCGTCTACAAGGGGCGGGCCGTGCGGCACCCCAACGGCAAGCGCTACGCGTATCACGAGAGCTTCGACTACGACCCGGTGGCGCAGGTGCTCGCCATCACCATCGACCTCCAGAACGTGGACGACCCGCGCGACACCGTGGTGCAGCTGCTCACGCACCGGCAGTACTTCCCGCAAGAGCTGAAGGCCGTGCTGGCTCACGCCGGGTTCGAGGCCGAGGCGCGCTACGGGGACTTCGAGGGCGAGCCGCTCAACGCGTACGCCGAGAGTCAGGTGTGGGTCGTGCGCCGCGCAGCGGGGTAGATGCGACACGGGGTGCGACCGCACCACCTTGGGCGGCGCGGCGTGGAAGGCCCGTGCTTCACGCGCGCCGTGGCAGCCACCGTCAGCCCGGACGGGCGGCGAGGATGACGTCGGCCAGCTCCGCGAAGCCCGCAGCGCGCGCTGCGCGGGTGACGTAGCGGGGTGCGCAGGCAAGCGGCAGCTGCTCACGGACGTTGGCGACGCCCACGGAGACCGGGAAGTACGCGAAGGCCTCGACGTCGTTGCCGCTGTCCCCGACGAACGCCCACCGCTCACGTCGCGTGGTGATGTCCTCGCCCAGGATGTGCGCCACCGCGCGTACGACGCCCACGGCCTTGTTCCAGTCGCCCGGGACCGCGTGGGCGTGCACGCTGGACACCACGGCGCGTGCGCCAGCGCGCTCGATCAGCGCCACCAGGGCCGCCCGGTCCTCCGCGCCCAGCTGGGCCTCCTCGCCCACGTCGAACGCCAGGTCGCACAGACGGCCCCCTTGGTCGTTCGCCAGAGGCACGTGGGGCAGGGTCGCGCGCACTTGCGCGAGGATGCTGGCCAGCAAGGTGCGCTGCTCGGCGCGGTCCTCCTCACCGTCGAAGAAGCCCTGCGCTGGCGACCCTGCAGGACGCCCCACGGATCCCGCGAACCAGCCCGCGCCGTTCTCACCCACGGCCACGTCCACGGGCCACTGCCGCGCCACCACCGCCGCCCAGCCCAGGGGCCGACCCGTGACGGCGACCAGGCGCACCCCCGCGCGGTGCAGGCGCCACATCGCGTCGAACGCCTCGGGCTGGAGCTTGCCATGGGCGGTGACGGTGTCGTCGATGTCGAACGCCAGGCCGCACAGCGCAGCCCGGTCCGCCGCGGGCAGCTCGGTCAGGGGGCGTAGGTCGTCCGCGCCGAAAGCGTCGTCCCGAGGGGTACGGGGCGACATCACGACACCGAGAGGAAGGCGGTCTTCAGGTACATGCCCTCGGAGAACGCCGGCGGCACGGGGTGGTCCGGGGCCTGCTGTCCCAGGTGCAGCAGCGAGAGGCTCCGCCCCACGTCGGCCGCCGCGGTGCTCAACGTGCGCAGGAAGTCCTCGGCGCGCATCGCCGCGGAGCACGAGCAGCTCACCAGGATGCCGCCCGGCTGCACCAGGGCCAGCGCGTTCTGGTTGAGCTTGCGGTACGCCTCCCGCCCGCGCTCGAGGTGCCGCGCGCTCGGGACGAGCTTGGGCGGGTCGACCACGACGAGGCCGAAGCGGCGCCCCGCGCGCGCGAGCTCGGGTAGGGCCTGCTTGGCGTCGCGGGTGAGGAACTCGTGCCGGTCCGAGAAGCCCAGGGCCTTGCTGACCGCCACCCCCGCCGTGCTCGCCGCCACCGAGCTGTCCACGCTGAGCACGGAGCGGGCACCCCCACGCGCCGCCGCCAGGCCGAACGATCCGATGAACGCAAAGGCGTCCAGCACGTCGCGCCCCAGGGCTAGCTGCTCCACGCGCGCCCGCTGCTCGCGCTGGTCGAAGTAGTAGCCGGTCTTCTGGGTGATGGTGTTGGGGATCTCGATGGACAGGCCCCGCTCGACGAAGCGCAGCGCGTCGGACTCCTCGCCGCGCACCAGCTCGTGCGCTTGCGTGAATTCCTCGTGCGCCTTGCGGTCCGCCGCGAGCGCGATCACGCGTTTGGCGCCCGTCACGCGTTGCACGTGCGCGTACACGTCCTCCGCCAGCCGCCACATGCCGATGGTGCCGAAGAGCACCGTCGCGGTGTCGCCGTACACGTCCACGATGAGCCCCGGCAGCGAGTCTCCCTCGGCATTGATCAGGCGATAGCCCGTGTCGCGGGTGCTGGGGAAGCCGAGCGAGCGCCGCAGGGTCGCAGCGGCGTCGATGCGTCGGGCGAGCCAGCCCTGGTCGAGGGCCTCGCCATCCGTCCGGCTCGCGATGCGCACCACCAGCGCGCTGGCTGGCGACCAGAAGCCGCTCCCGAGAAAGCGCCCGCTGTCGTCCAGCACGCGCACAGGGTCACCCGGAGCCGGTGCGCCGCGCAGGGTTTTCACCGCTTGCGCGAAGACCCACGGGTGCCCCGCCCACACGGGCCGCACGCGCCCTTTGGCGAGCACCACCTCACCCACGAGTCCACCTGCTGCGCGCGTCGCCGGTCACGGCGGGAGGTGTACCACGCGCCTCACGCGGGGGCAGGCGACGTCGCGTCCGCCCACTGGTCTTCGTTGGGGAACGGGCCGCGCATGACCCGGCGCCGCACCAGGCCGTCCCCGAACACCGAAGGCGCGCGCGCCTTGATCGCGTCGGGCACGCGCAGCGCCTCGGTCTCCGGGTCTTCGAACCACGCCGCGCCCTCGGTGGACGTGTCCGCGGTGGGCGTGGCGGTCTCCCAGTAAAGCTTGTGGTCGAAGTCCGCCTGGGCGTGGACGCGCCCGTCATGCACGTGCACGGTGGGGAAGAACAGGCGCTGGTCGTCGCGCGTCTCGAACCACAGCGCCATCGGGTGCACCTTGGCGTCTCCGGCCTTCAGCTTGAACACCGCGAAGCCGTAGTCCTGGTAGCGCGGGAGCTGCGACCACACGTCCGGGGGCAGGCGGAAGCGCGGGTCCAGGCGATCGAAGTCGCTCACGCTGGGGACGTAGCTGGCTTCGAAGCTGCCCACGGAGGTCACCGCGATCCGGGGCCGCGCCGACTGCGCACGCAGCAACCCGTGCCCCTTGGAGAGCGTCTGCATCGGGGGCGCGAACAGCAGCTCGAGCTGGTCGAAGAGATCGGGGCACCCATCGAGCGCCACGAAGCGGTGGGCTTCGTCTTCCGGGGTCCCTGGGCGCACAGGGAGGGGCAGGATCATGGCGGCGTCGGAGCGCGACGCCAGGCTCATCGCGTACACCACGAGCTGCCGGCTGCCCTCGGCGCGTACGTAGATCGAAGTGCCGGAGACGCGCACGGCAGGGCGCCCGCGGAGGGCGGCCAGCGCGCGACCGAGCAGCGACAGGGGCGCCCGGGTCACGCGGGCGGCGGGGCTGATCATGCACATGGGGGCGGGTCCTGGACCTGAGTCTCGGTCTCGCCGGGAGAGGGGTCAAGCGTGGGGAACGACTGCATCTCATGGCGGTCGCCGACGCGGCTTGCTCCGCTCCCCCGGCTGACGTAGCTTGAAGGCAGGTGCTCCCCATGGAGCCCGCGTCGGCCCTGCGCCGACCAAAAGGCAAAGAAGAACGCATATGCCAAACCTCGGAATGGGCGAGCTCATCGTCATCTTGATCATCGTCATGCTGGTGTTCGGCGCGAGCCGTCTGCCGCAGCTGGGCGAGGGCGTGGGCAAGGCGATTCGCAACCTGAAGCGCGGCCTCGCCGCGGACGACGACATCGACGTGACGCCCGCCGCGACGCCGGCCGACAAGCAGGTCAAGGCCGCCTCCAGCGCGCGCACGGCCGCCGAAGAAGTGCGCGACGCCGAAGTCGTCGAGCGCTGAGTCAGCATGGCGCGCCACGCGCGTCCGCACGGCGATCCGCGCCTACCCGTTGCGGGGGGCCTCGCTGCGGAGCGTGGCGCTGCGGGAACCCTCGTGGAGTCGGTCGCGGGCGGTCGTCGTTCTCACCACGCCGCCCTCGGCGCGTGGGCGGTCCGTGAGGTGGCAGCGTTCCACCTCGCGCGGGTGGCGGCCGCGGCCGCCGAGGCACAGCTCCCGCTGATGGTGCTGAAGGGGATGTGGCTCCAGGCGTACGCGTACGAGAACGCCGACGACCGGCCCTTCGCGGACCTGGACCTGCTGATCCCCCGGGAGGCGCTGGGACGGATGCACGGTCTCTTGTCTGCGCTCGGATATGGGCTCTCCATCCACTCGCCGGGGGATGTCGCAAGGCTCTATACGTCCGCTGACGGCTTCCAGCTGGACGTCCATTACGAGCTCTTCCCCGACGGGCTCTTCAGGCTTCGCGGGCGTGACGTGCTTCGTCGCGGGCGGACGGCGGAGCGCCTCGCGATCCCAAGTCTCCTGGTGCCCGAGCCCTACGATGGGCTGGCGCATCTGGTGGGTCACTTTGCCAAGGGGCGCCATGGCCCGCGTGACGGGAAGCTGCTGCGCGACTTCGAGGAGCTCGCGCGCGCGTCGCAGCTGGACCCGGACCGGGCGGCCCGACACCTCGTCGCCGGCGGGCTGCGGCGGGCAGCCCAGTATGCGCTTCAGTTCGGCGTCGGGGGGTCGTTCGCCGCGCGCGCGCTGGCCGCCCTCCCTCCCGATCCCGTGGGACGGCGCGTGGTGAACGCCCTCGGCACTCCGACCCCCAACGACCGGGTGCCCCGAGTCGCCGACAGGTTCTTCGCGTTCGCTTTGGATCACGACCTGCCGAGCGGCGCGCGCGCGTGTGTCCGGCGCGGTGTGGGGCTGCTACGAGATGGTGGACCCAGCCGCCTGTTGTCGCCGCTCATCGGTGCCAGCCGAGCCGCGCGCGTTGGTGGCGCGCTTGGGGGCGGTACGCCTCGGGGCGCCGGATGAGCGGTTTCGTCCCCATCACCCAGGCCGTGGTGCTGGGCGCGGGTCTCGGTACACGCCTGCGCCCGATGACGAACCATCTGCCCAAGCCCGGCGTACCGCTGCTGCAGCGTCCCGTGGCTGCCCACGCCATCGACCACCTCGCCCGCGCTGGCGTGCGGACCGTCGCCGTCAACACCCACTACCTCGCACCGGCCCTCGAGGAGCTGCTGCCGCACCACCTCCCGGATGGCGTCCGGCTGCGGTTCTCTCGCGAAGAGTCGCTGCTGGGGACTGGCGGTGGCATCCGAGCCGCGTGGGGCAAGCTGAACCCTCGCGAACCGCTGATCGTGATGAACGGCGACATCGTGTTCCAACCCGATCTCCTGGCCGCCATCGGCACCCACGACGCGCACGACGCGCTTGCCACCATGGTGGTGCGTGCCCACCCCGAGGCCCAGCGCCTGGGGGCCATCGACACCGACGCGGCGGGGCGGGTCGTCCGGCTCCTGGGGACACCCGCCGGGCGCGACGTGGCCAACGAGTGGATGTTCACCGGGGTGCACGTGCTCTCTCCCGCGGTCTTCGAGCTCCTCCCACCAGAGGGCTGTGTCATCCGGCGTGGCTATCGGGGCTGGGTGGATGAAGGGCTACGGGTGTACGCCGTCCCGAGCGCCGCGCCTTTCCGGGACGTGGGAACGCACGCCGAGTACCTCGGTGCCCACCTGGACGCGTTGGACGTCGACGCGGGCGTGGCGCAGGTACATCCCGAGGCGCAGGTCCACCCGAGCGCGGTGCTCACGCGCTCGTTCGTGGGCGCGGGGGCCCGTGTCGGCGCGGGGGTGGTCCTCCGCGAGTGCGTCGTGTGGCCAGGAACGCTCGTCACGGACAGCGCGGAGCGCGCGATCATCGGGCCGTTCGGTGTCCTGGCGGTGCGCTGAACCGCGCTCTACAGGTCGGTCCTCCGCGCGTGAGTGCGCGACTCAGCCGACGCCGACGACTTTTGCCAGCACGGCAGTGATGTTGTCGGGTCCACCGTTGCTGTTCGCGCGATCGATCAGCGCCTTGGTGGCCGTCTTGAGGTCCGAGTGGGTGTTGACCACCTCCTCGATCTCCTTGTCGGTCGCGGGGCCGCAGAGTCCGTCGCTGCACAGCACGTAGATGTCGCCCGGCTGGGGCTTGTCCAGCATGGTGTCGACCTTCACGTGCTCCTTCATGCCGAGCGCGCGCACGATGACGTTCTTGTGCGGGAAGTTGGCGATCTCTTCCTCGCTCAGCCGCTTCATCTTGATGTAGTCGTTGAGCAGCGAGTGGTCCTCGGTGAGCTGCTCGAGCTTGCTGTCGCGGATGCGGTACACGCGGCTGTCGCCGACGTGCGCGATGAGGACGCCCTCGTCCACGACGAGGATGCCGCAGATGGTCGTGCCCATACCGCGCAGCTTGGGGTCGCGCTGAGCCGCCTCGTAGATGCGCAGATTGGCGAGCTTGATGCTCGTCATCAGGCGGTTCTCTTCGTAGCCGCGCGACTTGTCCATCTTGTACGGCCAGGTCGCTTCGGGATCGGCGTGCGTCGCCCGGAAGAACTCGCGCAGGGTGTCGATGGCCATCTGGCTCGCCACCTCGCCCGAGGCATGACCACCCATCCCGTCGGCGACGACGTAGAGGTTGTACTCGTCGATCACATCGAAGTTGTCTTCGTTGTGAGCTCGCTTCATGCCGACGTCGGTGTGACCGACCGCCAGCACACGGGCACGGGATGCCATCTGAGTCTCGCCTTGCGCTGCTGCGGGTGTGCCGAGCGGGAGCGCTCGGTAGCGCGAAGGTACAAACCTTCACGTGCCGCCGTCAATGAACTGAACACAAGGGGGGCGCAATTCGCGGCGCAGGACGGAACGGGGCTGCGGAGCCGCGTGGCGGCAGTCTGCCTCGTGTGGGGGCTTGCTGTCCTCGCGTCGGCCGTGTACCCCACGACCATGCCGGAAGAGTTGAAGCGCGAGCTGCTGGCTATCGCCGATGCCCTCGACGGGCTGCTGCACTGGGAGCACGAGCTGTCCGGTGACGGGTTCCCCGCGGTGAACGTGCCGGAAGTGACGCGCGCGCTGGCGCCTCCATCGGCTGCCCCGCCGCGCTCCGCGCCGTCGTCGGGGAGGGCGGCGCCCGAAGAAGCGTGGGCCCACCCAACTGCGCAGGCGTCCAACCTTTCGCGCGATCCGTCACTCGCTCCACACGCTCCCGCCGTCAGCCCAGTGACGACGACGGTACAGGGCGCGCCCCGCTCGCTCGCTATGCTACAGGCCGAAGCTGCCGCGTGCTCGGCCTGCGGGTTGCACGCTGGACGCACGAAGAGCGTGTTCGCGCGCGGGAGCGAGCGTGCGGAGGTCGTGTTCGTGGGCGAAGGGCCCGGCTACCACGAGGACCAGTCGGGGGAGCCCTTCGTCGGCGCCGCAGGACAGCTCTTGGACAACATGATCGCCGCCATGGGGTACGGGCGGGACGAGGTCTACGTCTGCAACGTGGTGAAGTGCCGTCCGCCGGACAACCGCACCCCTCTGCCGGCCGAGGCCGAGGCTTGCTCCCCGTATCTGCGCGGGCAGCTGGCTGCCGTGCAGCCCCAGGTCATCGTGGCCTTGGGGAAGTGCGCGACCGAGGCACTCGGCTGCATGCGTGAGGGGCAGCGCAAGTGGCGCGGTGTGTGGAGTGAGTACGCCGGGGTGCCGGTCATGCCCACCTACCACCCCGCGTTCCTCTTGAGGAGCCCCCAGTTCAAGCGGGACGTTTGGGCCGACCTGCAGCTCGTGATGGCGCGGGTTGGCAAGACCCCGCGCGCTGGGGGAGCGCGATGACCCCGCGGCGGCCGAGGCTACCCCAGCACGACGTGTCGCACGACGACCCGGGCTCGGACTGGGATACGCACGACGACGACGACGACGACGAGGTCGGTCTGACCGAACAGCAAGAGACCTACCTGGACGAGGAGGCGCTCATGCACGGCCTCATCTCGGACGAGGGCGAGGTGGTCGGGCTGGACGACGCGACCATGGCGCTGGACGATCCCGCCGAGCTCCTCACCGCGGTTGACGAGCGCGAGGATGACGTGCTGCGCTGGCAGGATGTCGGACCAGCCGAGGACGCCGTGGATCCTGCGTCCATGCTCATCCCGGAGGCCGACGAGAACGGCTACACACGCGAGGGGGATGCCTTAGGTATCGAGGGTGATTCGTCTGCGGACACACTCTTCGCGCACCTGGACGGGCCGTCCGCTGATCACGATGCGACCGCGGGGGTCGACTTGCTCGACGGCCTCGAGCTGCCCAGCCTGCCGGCGCTGGACCAGGAACGCGACGATGGGGGCGCGCTCGGACCGGAAGAAGACACGGACGAGCTGGCCGACGAGCTGTTCGTGCGTGTCCCGCAGGAGTCGGAGCCGGGCGGAGCCGAGCCGTGAACGCGCCGGCCGCGGAGCCACGTGTAGCACGTTTGGCACACGCGCTGCGCATCGGATTGGGCGCTTCGGAAGAGACGGTACGCACCGAGCTTGCCATGCCGACGGACACCGACGACCGCGACGTTGCGCACACGCTCGTCCAGATCCTCTCGGCGTGTCACGCCGCGGCCATCATCGAACCAGTCGAGCGACGCTCCGACACGCCACCCGCCATCAGCGCCTCGCCCGCCGACTCCTCCTTCATGGGTCAGGTGATGTCCCCTGCGGGCTCTGCCATCGTCGTGGCAGACATGACCGACGAGGGCACGTTGCTCGCGCTCGCGCGGGGGGGGACGCTGGCGCAGCGACGCGCGGCGCTGGCGAGACTCGCGGACCTCGTCGACTACCGCGCGCTCTCGGCCGAGCACCTGCGCATCGTGGCGGAGGGGGTCGCGCAGAACCGAGACGTCGAGCTGGCGTACGAGGTGGCGGCGGTGCGTGCGCGCCTCCAGGGGGGCGGGCGAGCCGCGAGGGCGGAGCGTGAAGCCTGGGAGCGCCTCGTGGAGCAGTTGGTGGCCGACATCGCGCGGTTCTGGGACGGTCAGCTGGAGCACGAGCCGCTCGGGCGTCTCCCGGGCAGCGACCGAGCTCAGGTGTTCCTGCGAACTCGCGACCTACCAGACGCCGTGGTCGCGCACATCAGTGCGCTGGCAGAGGGCACCGACGGCTTGCTCGGGGCCCTCGAGCGACGAGAGGTGTTGGCCGCGTTGCGGCACGCAGCCGACGCGCGCCTCGTCCCCGCGTTGGTCAACGTGCTCCACGCTGGAGGCGATGCGCTGGTGCGAGAGGCAGCGCGGGCGCTGGGCCGCATCGACGATCCTCGCGTTGCGCCCGCACTGCGTGCCGCGTTCGACCGCACCGCGGTGGACGCCACTCACCTCGTCGTGGCCTCCGCGCTCGCGCTGGCGGGGGACATGCGTGGTGCACAAGAAGCAGCCGAGGCGCTCACTCGCGGGGAGCCGTCCCTCGTGCCCTTCGTGCTCGAGGCGCTCGAGTCGTTGGGGGACCGCGAGCAAGGCGATGCCCTGTGCGCCTACCTGGACGCACCCGATCCGTCGCTGCGTGTGCGCGCGTGTCGAACGCTGGCGCGGGTCGCGGACGGCCGCGTCCTGGCGCAGCTGGACGCGCACCGCCGGGCGAGCAAGGTCTCCGCGGAGCGGGCCGAGTTGGAGGAGGCCATCGACGCCATCGTGGCGCGCATGGAGCTGCGTGGGGAGGAGGCCATCGTACCGGACCCCGCTGAGACCCGAGATGCCGCGGTGGCCCCGCTGGCGTCGCGCGCGCCCTTCCGGCAGCGCATGCGCGCGTACTGGAACAACCTGGTGGGGACGCTGTGGCTGGCGTTCGGGGCCGTGGGGCGCGCGACCGCGCGCTTCGAGACCGCGTCGCAACAGCGACCGGGTTGGGCTCAGCCGCTCGTGTCGATGGGGCTCGCGTTCGTCAGGCGCAAGGAGTACGCGCAGGCGCTCAACGCGTTCCGACGTGCGCTGACCGCCGAACGGCAGCGCGTGGAGCGCAACCCGCTCGTGGTCGGGCCAGTGGCGCGTGCCTTCTTGCGCCGTGCCGAGGAGGTGGAGCGGGACGGGCGCCACGAGATCGCGCGCGGCCTCGTGATCGAAGCGCTGTCCCTGGATCTCCGGCGCGCCCCTTCGGAGGTCCGCTTCGAGCTGCATCGGCTGGGCGATGCGCTGGGCCGGAGGCTCGGCGAGTGAGCGAGAGAGAGCCCCCTCGGGACGACTCGCAGCGTCTTCGGGGAGCCCTGCGCCGGGCGTTGCTCGAGGTGGAGGTCGACGGTCAGCGGGGCTGGGTCACCATCACGGTCGGGCCGGGCCCAGCGCAGGTGCGCGCGATCTCGGAGGATGGGGACGAGGGTGGACCGCTGGTGGAGGCGGCCCTCGAGGCGCTCGGTTTCGGCGATCCGAGCGGCGCACTCCTCGGACCCCAAGCGTCACAGCCACCAGGACTGCGGCGCGAGTCGCTCTTGCCGCAAGGCGACGCGCGAGTGGACGCACCTCTCTCGACGGCGGGGGTCGCCTTCGAGGATCTCGTCACCGCGATCGTGCGCGTGGGTCTCGACGAGGCATTGGAGGCGCCATCGGTGGAGGCGGCGCGCGAGCGTCTGCTGTCCGCCTGTGCCGCCCCGGCCCCTTTGGGTCTGGCGCGCTTCCTCGGGCGGCTGCGCGCCGGTCTCGCGGAGCGTGATCCCGTCACCGTGACGCGCCTGCTTGACGAGGCGTCCCGCTTCGCGAGCGCTGCGCGGCAGCGGGCGCCGAGCCCGACGGATCTGAAGCGCATCCAGATCATGCTCGGCCCCGGCCGCGACGGGGTGTCCAGCGTGTCGGACTGCGTCCTGGTGGAGTTGTCGAGAGAGTGGGTGGCGGGAGTCGAACGGCACAGCGTGGAGCGGCGACTGTTGGTGGACTCGCGCTCGGGCGAGCTGTTGGTCGAGTGCCGCCTGCAGAAAGGGACGGCATCGCTCGGCCCCTGTCCGCGGGTCTTGCGCGTGGGACTCGCCGAGATCGAGTCCGGCCCCGCCCCGCGCCGCATACACATCCTGCAGTACGAGGTCGGGCACGCGCTCGACGCCGGCTCGTTCGACAGCATCGCCCAGCACGCCGAGCGGGACCTGTCGGCGCTGCGCGCGCGCTACCAGCGGGACATCAAGCAGTATCCCGGCCTGGCCGAGCCGCACGCGCTGTTCGCGCCCGCCCGCGTAGACCGCGACCTCGGCCTGCAGCTCTGTGACGCGTCGGGCGACGCCCTGCCGCTGCGTCGCAGAGGCGACGAGGGACGCAGCGCAGCGCTCGAGCGGGCTTGCGCCGAGGTGTCCCCCGAATGGGTGGTGGGCACGTTGCACGAGCGGCCGGAGGGGCTGGCGCTCGACCCGTGCGGGGTCGCTCTTCGTCACGACGGTGCCGTGCGCTACCTGCGCTTGCGTTGAGTCCGACCGCGTCCGAGCGGCGTTGCCCTCCACCCCCGGGTCTGGCACCTTCGCGGCGATGCTCACGTCGCCGTCCGCCTCCACCCCTCGCGCTCCACGGGCGCACGCTCCGAGCACGGACGCGTCGTTCGCTCGCGCCACCCAGCGGTCGAGCGCCTTGTTGCTCGTCGCGGCTGTCCTCGCCGTGTCGGGGGGGACCGCCCTCTGCGCGTGCGGCGGTACCACCCCTGGCGCACCGTTCCGTCGCGCCAAGCTCGCTGCCGCGGACGAGTTCGAGTGCGCGCCAGCCGACATCCGTGAGGTGGGCGGGATGGAGTGGACGGGTGGTGCGCGCTACGCGCTGGAGGCCTGTGGCCATCGGTACACGTACGAGTGCGACGAGGCGTCCTGCACGCGCGCGTGCGACTACGTCCCAGTCGCGTCGTCGTTCACCGGCGACGGCCCGCCGGAAGGAGAACACGGGGAGTTCGTCAAGCGGTGGGCCTCGGCCGAGTTCGGTTGTGACGACATCCGGCAGGTGTCCCGCGCCTCGGGCCGCTACACGCTCTCCGTGTGCGGCCAGGAGGTCGTGTACGACTGCGACGAAGACGAGGGCTGCGCGCGGCGCTGCGACTGAGCGTGATCGAGCTGAGTCCATTCGAGCGCGCCGCTTGGGAGAGCGCCCTGCGCCGCGGCGAAGCGTGGCGTGAGCGCGCCGAGGCACGGCGTCTGCGCGGGGTCGTTCACACCCCCCCAGAGCTCGCGCGCGCGATGGCGGAGCGCACGCACGTGGCGCTCACCTCCCTGGGGATGCCGGGCGGGGTCGCCGACCCGCGGGTGCACTTGGTGGACCCCAGCTGCGGCACGGGGACGTTCCTGGCGGCGGCAGCCCACGTCGCCGCGCGCGAAGCGCCAGGTTTCCGGCCGTTCCGTGTGAGCGGCTGGGACGTGGACGACGACGCGTTGCGTGACGCCGCGGCGGCGCTCGGCGGCGCGTTCGACGGCGTACCCATCGCGCTCGCGGCGCAGGACACGCTCGGAAGTCACGTGGAGCCGCCACCCGATGGGTGCGTGGCCATCCTCGGGAACCCACCCTGGGCGGCGCGCTCCGAGAACCGCGGGGATGCCGGCATCGAGGCTCTGCTGGAGGACTTTCGCTGCGACATGCACGGTGAGCGCCTGTCGGAGCGCAAGCTGGGCGTGCTGTCCGACACCTACGTGCGCTTCCTGCGCTGGGCTTGCGAGGCCGTGCGCATGGCCCCGCGCGGTGGTGTGGTGTCGCTGGTCATGAACGGGTCGTTCCTCGACGGACCGGTGCACCGCGGCCTCCGCGCCGCCTTGTGTCGCTGGTTCGACGGGGTGTCCATATGGGACCTGGGGGGCAGCGCGCTCGTGGCGCGCGAGGCGGGCCGTGACGACAACGTCTTCGGTGTGCGCCCGGGGGTCGCGGTGCTCACGGCGTGGACTCACGGGGGGGAGACCCCGCCGCGCGTGCGCGCGCGCGCCTCCACGTGGCGCGTCCGCGGCTCGGTCGAGCAGAAGTGGGCAGCGCTCTCCGACTGGGCGACGGGGGAGGGCTCGTTCTTCACGCCCTGCGCACCCTTGTACCGCCTCTCGGAGAGCGCGGGTCACAGCTGGCCCGCAGGGTACGTCGACCTGCCCGTCCTCATGCCGTTTCATCAGGAGGGGGTCCAGACCAACCGCGACGACGTCGTGGTGGACCGTGATCCCGACCGCCTGCGCGATCGGCTCGAGCGGTTCATCGCAGGGTCCGAAGACGCGGACCTCGGCCCCGCGCTGGCGGAGCGCCAGCACTACGCGCCCGAGAAGGCACGTGCGGCCGTCCGCGCCGCCTGGACTTCCGATCCCGAGCGCTGCGTGCAGCCCATCGCGTACCGCCCGTTCGACCCAGCGTACTTCGTGCCCATCGCGCCGCTGTGCCATCGGCCGCGTACCAGCCTGATCGAGGCCATGCAGCGGAGCGAGCTCGCGCTCGTGACGGTGCGCAAGGACCGCGGTGAGCGGCCGTGGGCGCACGCCATGGCCGTGCGCCACGTGCCCGACAACTGCCTCTTGTCGTCGCGATCCAGCTGTCGCGCGCGCGCGTTTCCGACACACCAGCCGGACGGCACCTCGAACCTCGACCCAGAGGCGCTCGGCGCGTGGGCGGCGGCTCTACCCACCTCGCCGGGTCCACGTCAGGTGGTCGCGTGGGTGTTGCTCTGGCTCATGGCGCCCGCGTATCAGCAGCGCTTCGACGCCCTGTTGAAGGGGGACTATCCGGCCATCCCGGGTCCGCGAGACACCTCCGAATGGGAGGAGGGAACGCGGCTGGGCGAGGACCTGATCGCCCTCTGCCTGCAGGACCGGCACACCAAGCTGCCCGAGCACACGGAGGTCGGCCATCACCGCGAGGTGCGCTCACCGTGGGGCTTCGAGCGCGCACTGTCGGCGGCGAGCGCGTTCGTCGAGCTGCGCTTCCGCGCCGAGGGTGTGTGAGGCGCCGACCCCTCTTCGCGCGTGGCCGATTGACGGACGGCATGGCCTCACATAGCGTATCGTTTCCGTCGTGCTGAGCTCCGAGCGAAAATCGAGTATTTCCGTGCGATTGCGTCGTGCCCCGACGCAATACAAGCCGGTCTCGCGCATCGCCGTGGGGGGCATGGCGGAGGTCTGGCGTGGCACCGCCACGTTCGAGAATGGTGATGAGTACCCCGTCGCCATCAAGCGCGTGCTCCCCCACATCACGGACCCGCTGTTTCGAGCGATGTTCAAGGACGAGGCGCGGCTGGGCATGACCCTGCGGCACGCCAACATCGTGCCGGTCTACGACGCACGCGACATCGGGGGCACCTACCTGATGATCATGGAGCTCGTGGACGGCGACTCTCTCAAGGGTCTGCTGGACCGCGCGTTCGAGGCAGGGCGCCCGATGCCGGAACCGACCGCGCTCTACATCGCCCAACAGCTCGCAGCCGGCCTCGCGTACGCGCACACCGCCGTGGACACACAGGGGCGACCGATGAACATCATCCATCGCGACGTGTCGCCCCACAACCTCCTGCTCGGCAAGAACGGCGTCGTGAAGCTCACGGACTTCGGCCTCGCCGACGCCTCCGACAACAGCGCGCTCGCCGAGGGCATGATCGGGGGCAAGTTCGGTTATCTGGCGCCCGAGATCGTGCGACAAGAGCCGCACGGTCAGCCGGTGGACGTGTTCGCGTTGGGTGTCATCCTGTGGGAGATGCTGGCCGGCCGCCGGCTGTTCCACGGGCGCGACGACGCCGAGACCGTACGCAAAGTGGCCGCCTGTGAGGTGCCTCCGCTGCCGGCCATCAACCCCCGCGTGAGTCAAGCGGTCGACGAGCTCGTACGGCACACGCTCCAGTCGCAGCCGGTCAACCGCATCCCCACCGCCGCGGACTTCGTCGATGAGGCCACCGGGCTCCTCGGCCGCATCGACGGAGAGGTGGGCCCCAAAGACGTGCAGCTGCTGATGGGGCTCCACGCCGTCATGAAGGCGCGCAAGACCGAAGCCCGCTCGGCGGCATCGCTCCAGGAAGAGATGGACGTCGCGCAGATGTTGGCGGGCGAGCTGGACGCCTTCGCGGCGGCTCAGCAGGGCAAGACGGTGGACCTTGGCGCGCAGCCCCTCGACCCCAACGCCTTCGGGGTAGCGTCCCTCTTCAGCGGCAGTGGCGTGGGGCCCATCACCCCAAAGCGCTGAGCGGCAAGGGCAGCGCCGCGGCGCTGATGGGGTGGGGGGCCCGCGCCAGCAGGTCGGCTGCGTAATGCGACAGCGCATCGGCGTCCTCGATGGGGGCGAAGACGATGGTGTCGCGGTGCGGGATGACGGCCACGCCAACGGACGGAAGCAGGGTCTTGGCGAGCGTGATGGCGCTCGGGAGCACGAGCCGCGCGGCGTCGAGGCCATCACCAGACTTGCCCGCGAGCCACGTCCGGGGACCGACCTGCAGCGGCTCGAAGCGCACGCGCGCCGAGCGCCGCTCGAGGTTCTGCAGGGACGCGGTCCGAACGCTCTCCACACCGCCCAGCGCGTCCAGCTCGTCGGCGCGCAGGAACCTCGCGCGGCCTGCGTGTTGTTCGATGAACGCCAGCACCACATCCGCGAACAGGGGCAGGGTCGCCAGACGCACGCCCTCCGGGAGATCACGCGCGAACGCGCGCGACACCGGGCGCGGCAGCACGCGCGTGAGACAATCCTGCACATCCTGGGCGCTCGCAGCATACGCGCTTGGTGCTTCGGTCGAGCGGCGCCGCGGGAGCATGGAGACGATGCGGTCCAGGTCGCGGTCCAGCTGCTCGCGCTGTGCTGCCCCTCGAGGCCAGGCGCTGTTCGCGGCGACGCGGCGCAGGTCGACCTCCGCACCGTTGCTCAGATGGACCGTGAGTTCGAAGCGTGAGCTGACCTCCGAGGCGTCTCCTGCGCGGCGGAGCGCGGCCTCCAGCCCCGCCAAGACACCTGCGATGGGACCGTCGCCACGCGCCTCGGCTTCCGCCAGCGCGAGGCTGTCGGCCAGCGCGTGCAGCGGTTCGTCGGCGTCGAGCGCCGCGTCGATCGCTGCGAACGGGTCGAAGCAACCGTGCGCGCCGAGGAGCACGCGGTGCCGGGTGTCTCGTTGGGCGTGCCCGGGGCCGCCGTGCGCGTCGAGCACCACCAGCCCGAGGTACGCGCCGGCCTGCTCGACGAAGCGGTCGTCCTCATCGAGGTCGTCGCCTTCGACTTGGTGACAGAAGGCGTCGAGCGCACGCCCCAAGGCACGCGCGGCGGCCAAGCCGCGGATGGTGGGCTCGATGGCGTGCGCCGCGCAGAAGGCACGCGCCGCCGCTCCGAGCGGACCCGAGCGATCATCCAGCGCGTCGAGCCACCCCGCCATCACTCAGGACGCTTGCATCAGTCCCACGGTGATCGCCCCGGCCAGCAGGACCGCGATGATGCCCAGGAAGACGAGCGCGCCGCCTCCCGCGTCGGGTTCGCGGTCGTACGGGCTCGCGCTCGCAGCTTCGCCTTCGGTGGGCACGCTCCCGTCGCTCCGACGCTCGATGGCGTTCGGAGCGTCGGCGATCGCGTCCTGCTCCATGGGGGTCTCGCCGTCGCGCGCCCTGCTGGCGGACGCGGAGGCTCTCTGGGGCTTCTGTAGCTTGCCTTTGGCCATCTGCCTCCGGGATAGCACACATTCTTCGCGTGCTCGCACGCGTGCAGCCCGTGCGCTTGCGTTCCGCTCACGCACCAGGATCATGCTGGGCATGGCCAGCAGCTCCTCGCTAGACGACATCCTGACCGTGCTCGAGCGGGTCCCCTTTCTCGGGGGACTCCGGCGTGATGCTGGCGCGCTGCGGCGCGTCCTCTACCTGCGGCGGGTGCCGCGCATCTTGGCCATCGCCCCCCGCGGTGCAGGAAAGACCAGCGCGCTGAACACGCTCCTGGATCGACCTGCGCTGCCTCTGGATGCGGCGCTGAGCCACGGCGCGTGGATAGGCGTTGACGCTGCCGGGGCGAAGGTGGACTGGCTCGAGCTCGATCCCATCGACCCGCAAGCGCCGCGCATGCTGCGTCGCGCGTTCGACGAGAGGGCGGTGGACGTCGTGCTGTTCTTTGCCAGCCCGTCGCAGGTGGAGGGGGGGCTGGGTGACGTGCTGGACGCCACGCGGCGGGCGCTCGCGACGCTCGACGCCCGGGAGCGGCCGCCGTTCTTCGCCGCCCTGGCCCAGGCCGACACGGCCGCCAAGCGCGGGCAGCCCTTCGGCGACGCGCAGCGCATGACCATCGACCTGCTGCGTCAGCGGCTCGCCCGGCAGCTGAGCGAGGCTGGCGTTGCCGCGTCGGATGTGTTCGCGCTCTCGTCCGAGCGGGCGGATGTGGACGAGCCTCCCTACGGTGCACGCGAGCTCAGCGAGGCCGTCGTAGCGGCGATGCCGGACGAGGCGATGATCGAGGCCGCACGCGCGCTCCACTTCGCCCGTGAGGGACGTACACAGGTCGCCCAGCGCGTCGTGCAGGCGAGCGGGACGCTGGCGGTCACGGTGGCGGTCACGCCGGTGCCGCTGTCGGACATGGCGCTCATCGCGCCCCTCCAGGCAATGATGGTGACGGCCGTGGCGTACATCTCCGGGCGTCCGTGGGACCTGCGTACCGCGAGCGAGTGGGTGGCGAGCGTCGGTTTGGTCGGCGGCGCTGGCCTCGGGCTGCGTTGGACGGCGCAGCAGTTGGTCAAGCTGGTGCCTGGCGCCGGGAGCATCGTCTCGGCCAGCATCGCCGGGGCCGGTACCACGGCGCTCGGCAAGAGCGCGATGGCCTACTTCCTGGGGGTGCCAGGCAACGTGCCCGCCCTTCCGCAGACGGCCTAGGGGATTGGCCCGGGTGTGCTGGCGCGGTGGCGGGCGAGCGCGCTAGTAGCACCCTGCCTGGCAGGCACGATACTGCGCCTGGCACGCGGCCCGGCACGAGCGTTCGCGGCCATCGCAGCGCGGCAGGCAACGGTCCCACGCCGCGGCGCACACCGGATCGCACGCCGTGGTCGGGCGCACGGGCGGAGGCGACCGATACCCGGCGCGCACCTCCGGCGAGTCGGGTCGCGGGACGCCAGTCTGGGTTCCATCGGCGGGGGAGGGGCCGTGGCCTGCCTCCGTCGGAGCCGCAGCGGTCGTCTCTGCGTCGCGCTCGGTGACCTGCGCAGCTTCTTCGACGCCGCCATCCAGGGCCTCGAGGTCGTCGCTGCTGGGCTCGGTCGTGGGTATGCTCCCAGGCAGTGGGGGCTCGGCGACCCCCGCCTCGAGCGCGGCCAGACGCGTACGAGCGTGCGCGACGCGGTCCGGGGGTTGACCCGGCGTGTAGTGCTCCAGCCACAGCGCCCAACACTGCTGCCGGAGCTCCATGGAGCTCTCGGGATCCACGTCGGCCGCATAACAACGCTCGTAATACGTGTCGCTCTCGTGAATCATGCGCATGCTGGGCCCGCACGCGAGCGCGAGCCCCGCGGCTGCCATCATGAAGACCCGTGACACCGAGAACAGCGACCGTCGTCCAGCCAAGAGCATGAGCGCGGACCCTAGCACTCGCCCACTGAAACGAGAAGGTCGCGCGCCAGTCGCGGCCGTCGGGCGGTTCGGCGCCAAGGGCTTCGGGACGTTGTGGTTGGCGTGGAGCGACGCTGGTCTGGTGGAGGTCTCGTTCACGCCGTTCGAGTGGTTGGAGACGGTCGGCGTCCCCACAGCGGCCGTGCCTCGGGAGTACGCCGAGCCGCTCAAGGCTTACTTCGGGGGGGACGCCGTGGAGCTGCACGGGCTACCTCGCGACGCGCGGGGAACGGCCTTCCAGCATCAGGTGTGGGAGGCGTTGTGCTCCATCCCGCGAGGTTCCGTCAGGAGCTACGCGGGGGTGGCCAGCGACATCGGCAACCCCCGCGCGATGCGGGCCGTCGGTCTCGCCAACGGTCGCAACCCGCTCCCGGTCGTGGTCCCGTGTCATCGCGTCGTCGCAGCCTCCCATCAGCTCGGGGGCTACACCGGCGGACTCGACCGCAAGCGCGCGCTGCTCGAGCTGGAGGGCGTGCGGATCGAGGGCGACGTCGTGCGCCCTGGGCAGCTCACGCTGTTCGAAGGCTGAGTCGGCTGCGGACTGCCCGGAGACGCCTCCGTTGCCCACATCGGTCGAGCGGCGGCCAGCCGCAGGGGCTCGCGCCGCGTTGCAACTCAGGCAAGTGCCCGCGCGCGCAGCCACGCGCGGAGCTCGGCCAGCGCGAGCGGTGCGAGCGCGACGCATGCGCTGGCCGGCGGGAGCTGCCGATGCAGCGCGGCGCTAAGCGACAGCGCGCCCCAGAGGGCGAGTCCGTAGAGCATGGCCCGGCCACGCTCGTCCGCCCATTGGAGGAGCGCGGCGCTGCTCTCGCGGTGCGCCCGATAGGCGTGCCGGACGCGGGTGGCCCACGCGCCCGCGAGCGCGCCGAAGACGAGGGCCAGAGGGACGCGCAGCGCGACTTCGCGCGACAGCGTCACGAATGCCACCGTGCAGCTCAGCGTCGTCGCAGAGAGCAGGGCGAGTCCCGCGCGGAGCCGCGCTCGGCGAAGGCCCGTGTGTGCCGGGAGCGCCTTCGCCTCGGTCGTCAGGAGGGGCGGCAACGCCTCGATGGCACGCAGCATCTCCGTCGCGCTCGCAAAGCGCCCCTCCGGGTCACGGCACATCGCGCGCTCGACGATGCGGCAGACCGCGTCTGGGACGTGCCCGGCGAGCTTCGACAGGGCGGGAGCGGGTCCCGCGAGCACTGCCCGGAGCACCGCGTCCGCATCTCCGCTGAACGGAGGCCGACCGCCCAGCATGCGGTACAGGACGGCGCCGGTGGAGTACACGTCGCCACGCGCGTCCACGGGGCGTCCGGCCGCCTGTTCGGGGGGCATGTAGGCGGGCGTGCCCACCACGGCTCCTGCCTTGGTGATGCCCGAGGCGTCGGTCAGCTTGGCTACACCGAAGTCCAGCACGCGCACGTGCGGGCTGCCCTTGCCGGGCGAGACGAAGATGTTGGACGGCTTGACGTCCCGATGGATGACGCCCGCGGCGTGGGCCGACTCCAGCCCCCTCAGGACCTGCCTCGTGATGTCCAGTGCGAGCGAGACGGAGAGCGTCTTGCGTCGACCCAGGTGCTGCTGGAGGTCTTCGCCGATCATGCGCTCGGTCACGACCGCGGGGCGCCCGTCCGGGGTTTCGACGAGGTCGAGGACGCGCAGCACGTGGGCTGCGCTCAGCTTCGCGGTGGCGCGCGCCTCGCGCTCGAAGCGCGTCCGCGCAACCGGATGGCTCGCGTAGCGCTTGCGCAGCACCTTCACGACCAAGGGCGTCCCCAGCCGCGTGTGCTCTGCCGAGTAGAGGACACCCATCCCCCCGCGCGCCATCACCTCGCCGAGCGCGTAGGAGCCGGCCAGCACCGCGCCAACCAGCGGATCGTCTGGGGCGTCATGCAGCGGCGTCGCGGTGTTCGAGGCCGGGGACATGGGCTGACTTTCGGAGACGTGTCCAGAGATCGCAAGAAAGCGGACCGTGCTATGGACGCGTAACCGGAAGCGACCCGGGGCGTAGCAGACTGCGCCCACCCACCCGAGCCCGAGCATGCAGCCATGAGCGACCGACCGTACTACTGTGCCCACGACCTCGCGCGCTTCGGCGAGATGGGGGAGAACGTCCCCGAGCTCACGCGCAAGTTCTTCGACTGGTACGGGGCGGTCTTCGCCGACGGGGCGCTCTCGGCGCGCGAGAAGGCCGTCATCGCGCTGGCCGTCGCGCACGCGGTGCAGTGTCCCTACTGCATCGACGCGTACACCAACGGCGCGCTCGAGAAGGGCGCGGACCTGGACCAGCTGACGGAGGCCGTGCACGTGGCCGCGGCCATCCGCGGTGGCGCGTCTCTCGTGCATGGCGTCCAGATGCGCAACATCGCCACCAAAGTCGGGATGTGAGCATGGGCGCCGACGCGACAGCCCTCCGTCTCCCGCTGGCCCCAGGGTCTACACGTGACGGAACCCGTAGCGGGCTCGAACAGCTGGCCCTGCTCGCGCACGCGGCTCCGACCGCGGACTTCGACGGCGTGCTGCGAAGGAGCGGGCTCGCCCCGCTGCGCCCAGTGTCGCTGGACGTGCTGCAGGTGAACGTCGGCAAGCTGTGCAATCAAACCTGCCGCCACTGTCACGTGGACGCGGGGCCCGATCGCGTCGACGAGATGATGGACGAGGCTACCGCGCGGGAATGCCTCGAGGCGCTCGTGCGGACGGGCGCACACACGCTCGACCTGACGGGCGGCGCCCCGGAGCTCAACCCCAACTTCCGGCTCCTCGTGGAAGGGGCGCGGGCGGCGGGGTGCCACGTCATCGATCGGTGCAACCTCACCATCCTCGAGAGCGGGTCCCAGCGCGGGTTGGCAGAGTTCCTCGCCGAGCAGCGCGTGGAGGTGGTCTCCAGCCTGCCCCATTACCGCCGCCTCAACACGGACAGGCAGCGCGGCGACGGTGTCTACGAGAAGAGCATCCGCGCGCTTCAGCGCTTGAACGCCCTGGGCTACGGGCAGCCTGACTCGGGTCTGGTCCTGACGCTGGTCACCAACCCGGTTGGCGCGTTCCTGCCGCCCGGGCAGGCGTCCATCGAGGCCGAGTGGAAGCGCGAGCTGCAGCGTGACCACGGCGTGGTGTTCAACCGCTTGCACACCATCACCAACATGCCGATCGCGCGCTACCTGGGGTGGCTCTCCTTGAGCGAGAACCTCGAGCGGTACCTGGCGCGACTCGTCTCCGCATACAACCCCGCGGCGGCGGCGGGAGTCATGTGTCGGGGCATGCTCTCGGTGGGCTGGGACGGGCGCCTCTACGACTGCGACTTCAATCAGATGCTCCAGCTGACGTGCGCGGGCCCTGGGCTCGGACACATCCGCGAGCTGGGGCGCGAAGCGGCCGTCGCGCGCACCATCGTCACCGATCGTCACTGCTTCGGATGTACCGCCGGGCAGGGGTCCAGCTGCGGTGGGGCCACCGTTACGTCGAGCGGTTGACCGGTCCGCGGGGTGTAGCCATCCTCTGCCCGATGTCTGCTTCCAAGATCCGAGTGTTGGTCGCCAAGCCTGGCCTGGACGGGCACGACCGTGGGGCCAAGGTGGTGGCTCGGGCCCTGCGTGACGCGGGCTTCGAGGTCATCTATACGGGCCTGCACCAGACCCCCGACATGATCGCGGCCGCAGCGGTGCAGGAGGACGTGGACTGCGTCGGGTTGTCGGTCATGAGCGGCGCGCACAACACGCTCTTCCCCGCGGTCATCGAGGCCCTGCGCGCCCGGGACGGTCATGACATCCTCGTGTTCGGGGGCGGGATCATCCCCGAAGACGACATCGTGCGCCTGCGCGACGCGGGCGTGTCGGCCGTGTTCACGCCGGGCGCGCCGCTGTCGGACATCGTCGACTGGCTGCACGCCAACGTGGAGCCGCGCGCGCTGTGAGAGCAGGGCCCCCGGCGAGGGTCCCGCGCGTTGGCCGCGCATCGCGGTCCTGTGTCCGTTCCTCGACACACGGAGCCCCCCGCGGGATACGCGCGCTCGTGCCAGAGGCGGGCGCGGCGCGGGGAGCCCGGGGGGCGCTGCGCGATATGTCGCTGCTGGTCGTGTTCGGCGCCATGCTGGGGGCGTGCGCGCCGGCGGCGTCACGGGACACGCGCGCGGTCGGCGAGGTGAGCCCACGCACGCGGGTGCTCGGGAGCGGGCCCCGCGTGCTGATGGCGCAGGTGCTCCTGCCCCCTGGCGCGCGCTTCACGCTGCCCACCAGCGCCTGCCAAGAAGTGCTGGTGCACGTGCGGCGAGGAGCCATCGAGCTGGACGGCGGCCGTGCCCTCTTGCCTGGAAGGGCGGTGCGCTTCGGGTTGGATGGGGCCGCGGTGAGCAACACCAGCTCGCGCGACGCCGAGCTCTACGTCGTGGTCAGCCGCAGCGTGGCGCGTCGCTTTGGGCCCGACGCCACCTTGGACATGCAGCAGGCGCCGATGGACGCGGCGTGTGGCGAGGCAGCGTCCGCGCCAGCGCTCTCCGATGCTGCGGCAGAGCCGTTCGTCCACGCAGGCGGCCAGCTCCGTGTCAGCATCCTGCTGGACGGAGCGGGGCAGGGCGCCCGCCACGGGTCCCTCACGCGCCTCGAGGCCAGCGCCACGGCGGGGGTGCCGCTGCACGACCACGAAGAGTCCGCGGAGGTCATCTTCATCGAGCAGGGCGAGGGGCGCATGCGCGTCGGCGACCAGCACGTCGCCGTCCGTCCAGGCACCTTCGTGTACATTCCACCACGCACGCAGCACTCGTTCACCCCTTCCGGGAACTCACCGCTCAGCGCCGTGCAGGTCTACGCACCGGCTGGTCCCGAGCAACGCTTCCGCATCCACCACGCAGCGCCTGGCGCGGCCGCTGCACCAGACCCGGGCGAGGGCGAACCCGGGGCCGCGGCGGGCACTGGGAGCTGGGAGCCCAGCGCTGGAGACACCCGTTGAACTTCGAACCCGACGAGCTCCTCACCGCGCTGAAGGACACGGCGCAGCGCGTAGCGCAGGACCACCTGGCGGCTCGCGGCCCCTCGCACGGCGCGAGCGCCGCGTCAGATGCGGGCTTCTCCGCAGCGCAGCGCGCGGGGCTGCTGGAGCTCCTCGACGACGCTGGCGAATCTGCGGCGGGGCCCGGAGAAGACTCGGTCGGGCCCATGGCGCTGGGCGTGGTGCTCGACACGCTCGCGCGCTCCGATACCGGCTTGGCCCTCTACGTGTGGGCACAGAACGTGGCGCGCGCCGCGGCCTCGGGGGCCGACGCGGACCTGGCGGAGCGCATTGGCCAGGGCCTCCGGGTGGGGGTCCCGCTCGACCTCGAGCTCAGCGACGACGGATGGTGGGTGGCGTGCGCGGCCGAGCTCGGCCTGCGTCGAGAGGGCCAGGGGTGGTGTCTTGCGGCTGGCGAGGCCGGGCCACGCACGAGCGTCGGAATCGACGGCGCCGACATCGGGAGGCGCGTGTCGGGACCTTCGTCGACCGCCGTCTCGGCCCCCGACTTGGCGCTGGCGGTCGCGAGCCTGGGCTGCATCGCGGCCGGTGTGGCCGCGCGGGCCGTGCGCGTGGCGGCGACCTACGCGCGCGAGCGGCAGCAGTTCGGCCACCCCATCGGGGATTTCCAGGCCATCCAGTTCATGCTGGCGGACGCCCGCACGGGTGCCGAGGGCGCGCAGCTCATCACGCTCGCGGCCTGCTCGCGCGGGGAGCTTCCGGCCTCGGCGCGGGCCCTCATGGCCGCCGCCAGCGCGGCCCGCGTGGCGGCCGACGTGGCGGTCCAGGTGCACGGCGGTGCGGGCTACACACGGGACTACCCGGCCGAAGCCCTCCTGCGCGACTCCGCGCTGCTGGTCCAGGTAGCGCGTCGCCGCTTCGAAGCGTGCGCGCTGGACCCCGCGAGGACCCTCGGGGTCGTCGACCACGTTTGACACGCCATGGGCGACGGGGCACGATCGCGCCCCGCTGGTCGGGCCTCTGCCCGCCTCATCCCACGTTACGAGCCCAATCCTGAATGTCCGCCGATCCGCCCCTGGCACTGGATCCGAATTTTCGCATCGAGTTGCCCAACTTCGAGGGGCCGCTCGACCTGCTGCTCTACCTCGTGCAGAAGCACGAGCTGGACGTTCTGGACCTCCCCATCGCCTTCGTGACGGAGCGTTACCTGGCCTACATCAACATGATGCAGAGCCTGAACCTGGACATCGCGGCGGAGTACCTCGTGATGGCGGCCACCTTGGCGCACATCAAGAGCAAGATGTTGCTGCCCAAGCCCCCCGAGGACCAGGACGACGACCCCGAGGAGGAGCTGGACCCGCGAGCGGAGCTCATCCGCCGCTTGCTGGAGTACCAGAAGTACAAGCACGTGGCCGAGGAGCTGGGCGCCCGAGGGGTCGCGGGACGCGACGTGTTCAAGCGTGGAGCGCCGGGCGAGTCGGCTTCCGGTGAGCCGCCGCTGGCGTCGCTAAGCCTCTTCAAGCTCATCGACGCGTTCCAGAAAATCGCCCTGCGCGTGCAGGGGGAGGTGTCGCTCGAGGTCGACGCCGAGCGCATCACCATCCAGGAGCGGATGACGCAGGTGGTGGACCTGCTGAGCGCCCAGCGGCGCTGTCGCTTCGAGCAGCTGTTCGAGGGCCTGACCACGCGCTACGACCTGGTGGTCACCTTCTTGGCGCTGCTGGAGATGGCCAAGATGCAGCGGCTGCGCATCTACCAGGCCGAGCCCGAGGCGCCCATTCACCTCGAGTACCGCGAGGCCCCAGCCGACGGCACGCTCCGGGACCCGAACGAGCAAGACACGCCCTGGAAGCCGAGCTCGGATGACGACGGCGGTGGGGAGGGCGCGCTCGAGGCGGGCGACTGGCGCCCTGACGATGGCGCGGACGAGCTGGGCGACGACGAGGACTTCGACTCGCTCGGCCCCCTGGATGACGACGAGCTGTCCGCCCTCGGTGCGGATGAGGCCGACGCGGACGACGAGGACGACGAGGACGACGAGGACGACGAGGACGAAACCGACGAGGATGACGAGGACGACGAGGACGAAACCGACGAGGATGGCGACGACACCTCCGGCGAGGCAGCAGACGCAGCGGGTCGCGACAAAGGGCTCGACGACGACGAGGAACTTGAAGACGAAGGGCTTTCGTTGCATGACGCCGCTGGTGACGGAACCCCGCATGAACACGCGCCGGTCGATGACATCGGGCGCGACGAACCGACCGAGGAGGACCCGTGAGCGAGCCCTTTCCGCCGGATGACGACGAGCAGGGGGCGATCGACGAGCACGCGCAGGAGCCGAGCGGGCCGGCGGACGCCGAGCGTGTCCGCGAGAGCGTGGTGACGGGTCCCAGCGACGCGGCGGAAGCCGTCGCGGGCGACGCGGAGTCCGTGGAGGACGGGGCTGAGCGCGAAGACGCGGCGGAGCCCGGGGACGGCGTCGAGGACGAGGCGGACACCGAGGAGCAGGTCGCGGACGAGCTAGAGCCGGGGGACGAGGTTGTGGACGAGGCCGAGCGCGAGGAGGAGGTCGCGGACGAGGCGGAGCCGGCGGGGGACGACGACGGAGTCGCATCCGACCCAGAGCGGATGCGCGGAGAAGGTGCCGAGCCCGAGGCGGAGCCGGACGACCCGAAGGGACCGGCCGCGACCGACGCGGGGGACGCTCTCGAGGGTGATGACACCGAGCCCCGCGAGCCCGTAGCCGAAGGCGAAGAGGAAGACGAAGGTCCGCTCCCGGGTGGCGACCACGCAGGTGGTCCCGGCCTCGAGCGCGCTGGGTTGCAGGCGCCCCCCGATGGTGCGCGGCTCAAGTCGATCCTCGAGAGCCTCATCTTCGTCGCTGAGAAGCCGCTGACCGAGAAGCAGCTGGCGGCCGCTGCTCGGGCCACGCTGGCGGAGATACGCCCACTGCTGATCGAGCTCACGAACGAGTACGAAGCGCGTGGTATCAGTCTTGATTTGGTCGCGGGCGGGTATCAATTCCGGTCCGCAGCGCGCAACGCAGCGTTCGTGCGGGAGATGGTGGCCGCCAAGCCGGTGCGCCTCTCGCGCCCCCAGATCGAGACCCTCGCCATCGTGGCGTATCGACAGCCGGTCACACGGCCCGAGGTGGATGACATCCGCGGCGTGGACTCCGGCTATGCGCTCAACGCCCTGGGCGAGCGGCAGCTGATCAAGGTGGTGGGACGCAAGGAGGAGCCCGGGCGCCCGCTCCTCTACGGGACCACGGCGTACTTCTTGGAGTTCTTCGGCCTCAACAGCCTGAACGACCTGCCCACGCTGAAGGAGTTCAGCGACCTGACCGAGGACAGCCGCGATATCTTCGAGCGCCGGATGGGCGAGCCCCTCGACCTGGCGAGCGTGGAGGCGCAGGCCAAGGCCGCCGTGGACGAGGCCTCCGACGCAGAGTTCAGCGACGCACCCGACGGCGAGGAGGGCGACGAGTCGGACGCGGCCACTGGCGAGGCGGAGGGCTCGGGACAGCCCGCCGAGCAGACGCCGCGTTCGGACGACGACGACGACGAGTCGGATGACGATGACGACGGCGACGAGTCGGATGACGATGACGACGACGACGAGTCGGATGACGACGACGACGACGAGTCGGATGATGACGATGACGACAAGTCGGATGATGACGACGACGAGTCGGATGACGACGACGACGATGAGTCGGATGACGACGACGACGACGATGAGTCGGATGACGACGACGACGACGATGAGTCGGATGACGACGACGAGTCGGATGACAACGACGACGATGAGTCGGATGACGACGACGACGACGATGAGTCGGATGACGACGACGACGAGTCGGATGACGATGACGACGATGAGTCGGATGACGACGACGACGACGATTGGGACGACGAGGACGACGACGAATGACGTTTCAGGAACTGATCCTCACGCTCGAGAGGTTCTGGGCGGACCGAGGCTGCCTGTTGGTGCAGCCCTACGACTCGGAGGTGGGCGCCGGCACCTTCAACCCCTCCACTTTCCTGCGCGCCATCGGGCCCGAGCCCTGGAACGTGGCCTACGTGGAGCCTTCGCGGCGCCCGACCGACGGTCGCTACGGTGACAACCCGAACCGCCTCCAGCAGTTCCACCAGTATCAGGTCATTCTCAAGCCCGCGCCGCTGAACATCCAGGAGCTCTACCTGGACTCGCTGCGCGCGCTGGGCACGGACCCCCTGCAGCACGACATCCGCTTCATCGAGGACGACTGGGAGTCGCCCACCCTCGGCGCCTGGGGCCTCGGCTGGCAGGTGTGGCTGGACGGCCTCGAGATCAGCCAGTTCACGTACTTCCAGCAGTGCGGTGGCGTGGACTGCACGCCCATCAGCGGCGAGCTCACGTACGGCCTCGAGCGCATCGCCATGTACCTGCAGGACGTGGACAACGTCTATGACCTCGAGTGGAGCCAGGGCGTGCGCTACGGCGACATCTGGAAGCGCGCCGAGTGGGAGTGGAGCACCTACAACTTCGAGCGCGCCGACGTGGAGCTCCACCAGCAGTTCTTCGACGCGTACGAGCAGCAGTGCACGCGGCTGCTCGGGCTGTCCGAGAAGCGCGGGAAGGGCGGCGCGCTGCAGTACGAGCGCGAGCCCCTCGAGCGCCTGGTGCTCCCCGCCTACGACTGCGTCATCAAGTGCAGCCACTACTTCAACGTGCTCGACGCGCGCGGCGCCATCTCCGTCACGGAGCGTCAGCGCTTCATCGGGCGCGTCCGGCACATCGCCCGCGCCACCGCCGAGTCGTGGCTGGCCCAGCGCGAGGCGCTCGGCTTCCCGCTCTTGCGTGAGAACAAGGCCGCCGAGGCGGTCGCCCCCCGAGCCACGCCGTAGGACCGCGAATGTCTACTGAACTGCTTATCGAAGTCGGCCTGGAAGAGCTCCCGGCGTCGTTCCTGGCTCAAGCCCTCTCGTCGCTGCACGCCGGCGCCACCGAGCTGTTCGCTGCCGCGCGCCTCGCGCCTGCCTCCATCGAGGTGCTGGGCAGCCCCCGCCGCCTCGCGTTGCGCGTGCGCGGACTCCCGGAGCGTCAGCCCGACCGCCGCGAGACGGTGCAGGGCCCGCCGTGGGCCGCCGCGTTCGACGACGCGGGCAAGCCCAAGAACGGCGCCCTCGGCTTCGCCAAGAAGCAGGGCGTTGCCGTGGAGGACTTGGTCGCGGTCGAGACCGACAAGGGCAAGTACGTCGCGGCCAACGTGTTCGAGCCTGGTCGCGCCGCGGGTGAGGTGCTCCCCGAGCTGCTGGGCGCGCTCTGCCAGCGGATCACCTTCCCCAAGTCCATGCGCTGGGGCGAGGGTACCTTCGCCTTTGGCCGGCCGGTGCACTGGCTGGTGGGGTTGCACGGCGCCGAGGTCATCCCCTTCGAGTTCGCTGGGCTGGTCGCGGGACGCAGCACGCGCGGCCACCGCTTCCTGGCGCCCGACGTGTTCGAGCTGGCCGACGCAGCCGAGTACGAGTCGCGCCTGGCCGAGGCCCACGTCATCGTGGACATGACGCTCAAGAAGCAGCGCATGCACGACGCGCTCGTGGCCGCGGCCGCGGCCGCGGGGGGCACGCTCTCGCCCGACGACTTCTTGCTGGAAGAGTGCACCTCCCTCGTCGAGGAGCCGTTCGTCGTCCCTGGCACCATCGCCGAGCAGTTCCTCGAGCTGCCCGACGCGGTGATCGTTTCGGTCATGCGGGATCATCAGCGCTACTTCGCGGTGCGTGGCCCCGACGGCGCGCTGCTGCCGACGTACCTCAACGTGGTGAACACCGCGCTCGCACCGGACATCATCGCGAAGGGCAACGACCGCGTGCTGCGCGCTCGCCTCGCCGACGCGCAGTTCTTCGTGCGCGAAGACCGCAAAGCCCCGCTCGCGAGCCACCTCACGCGTCTGGACCAGGTCACGTTCCAGGCGAAGCTCGGGTCGGTCGGCGCGAAGATCCGTCGCATCGAGGCGCTCGCCCGCGCCCTGGCACCCGCGGCGGGCGTGAGCGCCGACCTCGCCGCCCAGGTGGCGCTGCTGTGCAAGATGGACCTCGACACGCTGATCGTGTTCGAGTTCCCCGAGCTGCAGGGCCTGATGGGGCGCCACTACGCGCTGGCCGAGGGGCTCCCCGGCGACGTGGCGGATGCCATCGCGGACCACTACAAGCCCACTGGCGCGTCGGACGCGCCTGCGCCGACGGCCCTCGCGAGCGTCGTGGCCGTGGCCGAC
This sequence comes from Sandaracinaceae bacterium, assembly GCA_020633055.1. NCBI lineage: Bacteria > Pseudomonadati > Myxococcota > Polyangiales > Sandaracinaceae > Sandaracinaceae bacterium. The sequence continues at coordinate 90,217 of JACKEJ010000007.1, forward strand.
CGAGCCGACACGCTCGTGGGCTGCTTCGGCATCGGGCTGGTCCCCTCGGGCTCGGCCGACCCGTTCGCGCTCCGGCGCGCTACGCTGTCGCTGGTGCGCACGGCCGTGGACGGCGCGATCGACGTCGACATCGCCGCGCTGCTCGCCGCCGCGTACGACGGCTTCCCAGAGGGCGTGCTGGGGCCGCGGGCCGAGGTGCTGGCCCAGCTCGACGAGTTCGTGCGTGCTCGCCTGCGCGCCTACTACCGCGAGCGCTTCCCTTCGGACGTGGTCGACGCCTGCGTGGCCGCCTGGCCTGGTGGGTCCCTGCGCGACGTAGCCGCGCGCATTGCCGCCGTGGACGCCTTCCGCGCCCGCCCCGAGTACGAGGCCCTCGCGGTGGCGTTCAAGCGCGCCCACAACATCACGCGCGACACCGCGCGCGGCGATGTCTCGGACGGGCTGCTCGAGGCGGACGCGGAGCGTCAACTGGCAGACGCCTTCGGCGGCGCGCGTGGCCGCATCGCCGAGTCCACCGCTTCGGGCCGCTACGAGGATGCCCTGGCCGTCGTGGCCACGGAGCTGCGTGGCCCCATCGACCGCTTCTTCGACGACGTGTTGGTCATGGACCCCAACGAAGCGATTCGTCAGAACCGCCTCAACCTCTTGGCCGAGATCGCCGACACGATCAGCCGCATCGCGCACTTCCACGCGCTCTCCACGTGATCGCCGCGCGCCCGGAGTTGTCGGCGCGTGCGGGGCGTGCGTATGCTGCGCCCACCGCTGCATGACTCCGCTGGTCCACAGCTTCGACGCGCCCCCAAGCGAGCCCCTCGACACCCTGCGCGCGCGCATCGGCGGCAAGGCGCTGGGGCTCGTCGAGATGACGCGCCTCGGCCTCCCCGTGCCCGCGGGCTTCGCGCTCACCGTGGACGCGGGGCGCGCCCTGCGGGACCCCGAGGCACCATTCCCGGAGGCGCTCCGCGACGCGGTCCGCGAAGGGCTGCGCGGCATCGAAGCCAAGACGGGGCTCACGTTCGCGGACCCCCAGGCGCCCTTGCTGGTGTCGGTGCGCTCCGGCGCGGCCGCGTCTATGCCCGGGATGCTGGACACGGTGCTCAACGTCGGGCTCGACCGCAGCACGCTCGACGGGCTCGCCCAGCGCGGGGGGCGCCGCTTCGCGCTCGACGCCTACCGCCGCCTGCTGCAGATGTTCGGCGACGTAGTGTTGGGGGTACCCCGCGAGTTCTTCGAGCAGCAGCTCAGCCTCGCCAAGGCGCGCCTCGGGAAGCCCGCCATGACCGACGCCGAGCTCGACGAGGAGGCGCTCGACGCACTCGCGCGCGCCTTCGAGGCTGAGCTCACGAAGCAGCGGCCCGACGCGTTTCCGACCCCGCTGCACGCGCAGCTGGAGCTCGCCATCGCGGCGGTCTATCGCTCGTGGGACAACACGCGCGCGCAGCGCTACCGCGCTTCGCAGGACATCTCCGACGACCTCGGCACCGCGTGCGTCATCCAGGCCATGGTGTTCGGCAACCGCGGGCCTGGCAGCGGCGCAGGCGTGCTCTTCACGCGCAACCCGAGCACCGGCGAGCGTATGCTCTACGGCGAGTACCTCGAGAACGCCCAAGGTGAAGACGTGGTCTCCGGGGTGCGCACACCCTCGTCGCTCACCGCCGCCAGCGCCGTGCCCGGGCGCGAGGCGGGCTCCCTCGAGCGCAAGGACCCCGAGGCATTCGCGGCCGTGCAGCGCCTCGCCGAGCAGCTCGAGACGCACTTCCGTGACGTGCAGGACATCGAGTTCACGGTCGAGGAAGGCCGCGTCTACCTGCTGCAGACCCGCAGCGCCAAGCGCACCCCCGAGGCCAGTGTGCGTATCGCGGTGGCCATGGCCGAGGAGGGGCGGGTCACGCGCGACGAGGCGCTGCTGATGGTGGACGCCAACAGCGTGGAGACGCTGCTGCGCACACGCCTCCCGACGCCCGACGAGCTGCTGGCGCAAGGCGTCAAGCCCGTCGCCATCGGCCTCGGTGCCAGCCCGGGGGTCGCCGTGGGACGCATCGTGTTCGATCCCGACAGCGCCGAGCGCATGGCCGCCGAGGGACAGGACGTGCTGCTGGTGCGGCGTGACACCACCGCCGAGGACATCGTCGCGATGAAGGGCGCCCGCGGCATCCTCACGGCTGCGGGAGGGCTCACGTCCCACGCCGCCGTGCTGTCGCGCGCGCTGGGCAAGTGCTGCGTGGCGGGGGCCAGCACGCTGCAGGTGGACTACGCGGCTGGCACCCTCACCGCACGGCCGCGGCGCGGCTCGGACGATCCGCCTCGCGTATTTCAGGTCGGCGACACCCTCACGGTGGACGGAAGCACGGGCCGCGTCTACGAGGGCGCCCTGGACGTGGTCGCCGCCACCGCCATCCCCGAGCTCACTACGCTCCTGGGCTGGGCCGACGAGCGCCGCACCCTAGGGGTGCGCGCCAACGCGGACACCCCACGCGATGCGCGCACGGCCAAGGCCTTCGGCGCCGAGGGCATCGGGCTGTGCCGTACGGAGCACATGTTCTTCGCGGACGAGCGCCTGGCCGCCCTCCGCTGCGTGGTCCTGGCCACCGACGAGCGCGAGCGCGAGCGCTGGGTAGGCCGCATCGAGGCCATGCAGCGGGGCGACTTCGAAGAGATCTTCCACGCCATGGCGGGGCACCCGGTGACGATCCGCCTGCTGGACTGGCCCCTGCACGAGTTCATGCCGCGCGACGACGCGTCTCTGGCGGCCGTGGCCTCCGGGCTGTCGGTGCCGCTTCGCGAGGCGCGCCGCCGCGCAGGCAGCCGCGCCGAGGTGAACCCCATGATCGGGCACCGCGGCGTGCGCGTGGGGCTGACCATCCCCGCCATCTACCGTGCTCAGATCCGTGCCGTGCTCACCGCAGCGGTCGCCGTCTCGCGCGCGGGGAAGGGGGTGGCGCCCGAGCTGCTCATCCCGCTCACGGCCGTGGGCGAAGAGGTCCGCCGCGTGGCCGAGGCCGTGCGCGCCATCGCCGACGAGGTGTTCGAGGAGCAGCAGCTCTCCGTGGCGTTCAAGGTCGGCACGATGATCGAGCTCCCCCGCGCGTGCTTGGTCGCGGGGGAGATGGCCCGTCACGTCCAGTTCTTCTCGTTCGGCACCAACGATCTCACGCAGACTGCCTTCGGCATCTCCCGCGACGACTCGACGCACTTCATCCCGGCCTACGTGGACGAGCTCGGGGTGCTGCCCCAGAACCCCTTCCGCACGCTGGACATGGTCGGCGTCGGGGAGCTCATCCGGCTCGCGATCGAGCGCGGTCGCGCCCAGAACCCGAACCTCGAACTGGGGGTCTGTGGAGCCCAGGGCGGGGACGCGCGGTCGATCCATTTTTTCGTCGAGCAGGGCGTGGATTACGTGTCGTGCACCCAGTCCCGCTTGGTGGTGGCGCGTCTCGGGGCGGCTCAGGCCGCGCTGCGCCTGGCGGCCGTCGCGACCTGAGCGCGCGGCCGCCCTGGCGCTGCCCCCCGCGTTCGCGTCTGCAGCACCCAAGCTCGCGCCCGGCCCCCGGGTAGGAAGGCTACGTCGGCCCGCTGCGTACCGTGGAGGGCCCAGAAGGTGACTTGACGGTTCGTATACGTCCTGAGACGCTAGAGGTCGCTGGCATGGCTCCGATCCAGAAGCTACCTTTCCAAGCAACCTTAACTTGTCGACACCGACTCATATGCTCCCGTGGTAATATTCGCGTGAGCTAGATGGAAACGCCCGAGGAAAACAGCATGACTCAAGAAGCGGATCTTCGCGTCATCGAGGGAGAGACCCAGGGCAACGCCGACCCGCTCGTCGGCACCACCATCGACGGCCGCTACTTGGTCGAGCGTGTGCTCGGCGAGGGCGGCATGGGTCTGGTCTACCTCGGCAAGCACATCGTGCTGGGCAAGCCGCTGGCCGTGAAGGTGTTGCGGCCGGACGTCTCCAAGGATCAGGAGATCATCACGCGCTTCCGCCAGGAGGCGCAGAGCGCGTCCTCGATCGGTAACCAGCACATCATCGACATCTCGGACTTCGGCACGCTGCCCGACGGATCGACCTACTTCGTCATGGAGTTCCTCGACGGCACGGACCTCACGGGCGCCATCGAGCGGGCGGGCAAGATGGCCGCCAACCGCGTGGTGCACGTGGCCAAGCAGCTGGCGACGGCCCTCGGCGCCGCGCACGAGAACGGCATCGTCCACCGCGACCTGAAGCCCGACAACGTCTACCTCATCAAGCGCGGCGGCGACACGGACTTCGTCAAGGTGCTCGACTTCGGTATCGCGAAGGTCGGCGGCAGCAACAGCAAGCTCACCCGCGCCGGTCAGGTGTTCGGCACGCCGCACTACATGTCGCCCGAGCAGTGCTCCGGCAGCGGGGTGGACCACCGCACGGACATCTACGCCATCGGCGTGATGCTCTACGAGATGGTCACGGGCGAGGTGCCGTTCGATGCCGACAACCTGATGGGCATCCTCACCAAGCACTTGTACGAGGACCCCATCCCGCCTTCTCAGAAGAACCCCGAGCTCCCGCGGGAGCTGGAGGCGGTGATCCTGAAGGCCATGTCCAAGCAGCTGGAGACTCGCTACCAGAACATGGGCGAGTTCTACGACGACCTCGTGCGGGTCGGCGAAGGGCTTCCGGCGCTGGCGATGGCGGATGGTACGGGCGCGTACTCCACGCGGCGCACGGCGCCCGGCGTAGGAGGTGTCACCGCGCCACCGACCTCGTCGGGCGGAAGCAAGACGGGCATCATCGTGGCCGTCGTCGGCGCCATCCTCCTCCTCGGGGCGGGGGGCGGAATCTTCATGGCCATGAGCACGCCCGAGCCCGTCGCGCAGGCCCCCGTGGTCACCCCCGAGCCGCCGCCCGTGCCCACCCCGCCGCCCGTGGCCGAAGTCCCCGAGCCGCCCCCTGCGGCGCCCGTGGTCGAAGAGTTCCTGATCGCCATCACGTCGGATCCCGCCGGGGCGGCCGTGTGGCGCGGCAACGAGCTCATCGGCACCACGCCCCTCACGCTGCCCCGCCCGACCGACGAGCGTCTGGACCTGCAGCTGCGCCTCGACGGGTACGACGACAAGGACTTTGCGATCTCGTCCCTCACGCGGGCCGAGAGCATCAACTTCACGCTGGACCGCACGCGCACCACGTCGGGTCGTCGCTCGTCCTCCAGCAGCGGCACCAGCGGGACCAGCGCGTCGGGGGCTTCCGAGCCGCCTCCCGCGATGACCAGCATGCGGCCCTCTGGGTCCGAGGTGCTGGACCCCTGGGCCAACTGAACGTTCAGGGCGCTCCGCTGGTCGGCGGCGCACGGGAGAATCGGGCCTGCGGTAGCGGGCCCTTTTTCTTGGTCGCGGTTGCCCCCCCAAGGCGTTCCGACTACCTTGCGCGCCGATGTGGACCCACTCAGCCCGGTCGAGAGCTCGTTCGCCGTGGGGCGCCCTACGCGCGGGCCCGCCGCGTGACCGAAGGGGCTCTCTGCGCACGTTGAGCGCGGCGCTGCTGGTCGGGTGTCTCGGCGGCTGCTTGTCCAACGAAGGCGCCGCACCTCCCGAGGCGTTGCTGTTGTCGCCCATCGCGACAGCGCTGGTTCCCTCCACCGGGACGCCATCCCATCTGTTGGTGCTCAACTCCAACTTCAACCTGCGTTACAACGGGGGCTCGCTCCACAGCTACGACCTCGCCGTCCTCAACAGCGCCATCGACAGCGCGTGCGTGGCCCCACGCGTCGGTCTGACCGACGCCGAATGCCGGGAGAGTGAGACTTGTGCGGTGGCCGCATCGTGCGTGTTGGTGCCAGAGCAGCTCACCGACGTAGACGATGCGGGCGGGCAGCTGCTCGTGACCTCCGTGCCCGGTCTGCTCGCAGGTGAAGTGCGGGTAGGGAGCTACGGGTCGAGCATTGCGGTCGACGCGAACGCCGCCCGCGTGTACCTCGCCATCCGGGCGGACGCCGACATCACGGTCGTCGATCTCCAACCAGACGGTGGACTGAGCTGCGGTGGCAACGGCGGCGAGCTGCACACCTGCGACACAGCGGCGCGGCACATCGATCAAACGCTCGCCAACGCGCGCGGCGTGACGCTCCAGCCGGACCCGCTGGGCATCAGCGTGCAACCGCTCGCGGACTTGGTGGCTGGTGACGAAGGCAGCGCCCTGATCGTCGCTCACCGCTCCGGCGCGGCCAGCTTCATCGTGGACCGGGGCGACAGCCTCACGCTCGTCGACAGCCTCGACGGGTTCTCCGAGGAGCTCCTGGCCGCGACACGCGGCCCGGACGGCAAGGTGTGGATGCCGAGCTCGCTCTCCCCATTCATCGCCCGCATCGGGGTCGGTCTCGACGGGTCGGCGGGCCTCGTGGCGGAGGACGGCTTGCTCTACAACGCTGGCCTGGCGCGCGTCACGGGTGTGACGGGGGACGGGGCGCTCGACGCGCGCGGCGTGGCGTTCGACGGCGCCGGGAACACCCTGGTGCTCACGCGCTCGCCGGGCACCCTGGTCGTGACAGACGGGGGACTGGGTCCGGACGGGCGCATGCGGGTGCTCGACAGCATCGAGGTCGGGGTCGGGCCATCGCGCGTTCGTACGGCCATGCTGCACGGCCGCGAGTTCGCCTTCGTCAGCTGCTTCGACAGCCGGGACGTGTACGTGGTGGACCTGCTCACCCGCGAGCTCGCCGCCGTGGTGCGCGGCATGACGGGGCCGTTCGAGTTCGAGCTCGACGTCGCGCGCGAGCGCGCCTACATCGCGGACTTCCGCACCTCGGTCATCCGCGTCGTCGACCTCGCCCCAATGCTGACGTGCATCGACGAACCGGGGGTACCTGGGCGCGAGTGCGCGCCCGAGCTGATTGGGCTGGTGGGCCGTCCCACGACACTGCAAGGAGGTCTGCGATGACCCGCCCGGTCCGACAGCCGGCTCGCGGCGCACGCCCCGGTCACCGAGGAGCGGCAACCGCTCCATCCGCTGGGTTGCTGGTCGCCGCGCTGCTCGCGCTGCCAGGCCTGCACCTGCTCACCGCGTGCGGCAATCAGGGGACGGTCATCCAGCCGCGCACCTTCGATCGCCCCGAGCGTGTGGCTTTCGGTTGCTACGACCGCTTGGCCAACGTCTTCGTGCCGCTCGCCGGGTGTGACGCCGTCGAGCTCGACCGCGACGAAGAGGACTTCGCGCTGATCGGGCTCGTGACCCAGACCGCCCAGGGGGAGGTGGCCGCCGTCGACCTGGACATGCGGCTGGTGCTGGACGCCGACGTGCGCGTCCCGGGCTTCACGTTCGTGCTGGTCGGAGAGAACCCGACCGCCATCGTCGTGCCCACGCTCACGGCGAGGCACACCTACGTGGCCAACCAGACGAGCCGCACCATTACGTGGTTGCCGCTGGCGCAGTTTCACCCCGACGCGCAGGCCACCGACGACGTCGGCGGGCAGCTGGCGCTGCCTGGCTCACCGTCGGACATGGTGCTTTCGCCGGCCGAGGACTTTCTCTACGTCGCCCTCCCAGACAACGGCACCATCGGCGAGATCGCCGTGGACTCGACCAACCCGACGGCCCCGCTCACGTTCGTCCGTGAGATCGCGCTCGATGCCACGATCCCGACGCAGGTGGCCGCCGTCGAAGCCGCGGCGCCGTACCGGCGCTTTTGTCCGACCGGCTACGAGAACAACCTGCCGCAGCCGGAGCTCGCGGCGCCGCGCGCTCCGATTCAGGTCGGCGCCACCCCTCGTCCCTCGCAGCTCACCGTCGACCTCAGCGCGACGCCGCCGGTGTTGCTCGTGTCAGATGCCAACCTGCCCATCATCCACCGCCTGGTGCTGGACGCGGCCGGCGCCGATGCGGCGGCGCTCACGCCCCTCGCGCCGGGTGTGCCGACCGAGCAGGTCGTGGTCACGCCCCCCGTGCCGGCAACCACGGGCGACAGGAGCGCGACGCAACGCTACCTGTACGCCATCGACGTGACCGACAACTCCGTGCTCGCCATGGACTACACCGTTGGGGCTGCCAATTTCGGGGCGGTGCTCTCGGTGAACACCGGCGACAACGCCCCGGACCGGCTCGCGCTACGCGCTGGAGCAGGGCGCTTGCGCGTGGTGGAGCCTGGGTACGTCGTGACCGGCGGCAACGCGCCCGCCGAGTGTAATCCGGCGGTGGAGAGCGAGGCCGAAGAGGCGCTGCCGAGCACCTTGCGTGGTGTGTTTCTGCTCGCGGGTCAGGTGGACGGGAACCTGGCCATCGTCGACGTCTACGATCTCGACGCCCCGTGTCGGGGGGGTGCGGGCTGCGCCAACCCGGACAACGAGAACGACGTCCACGTGCGCATCGAGCGACACCGACCCCGCATCGGGACGTTCACACTGGACGACCCCGACGTCGTGGGCTTCCCCGCCCTCAGCTTCGACGGGAGCGCGGGGCAGATTCAAGCGAGCGGATTCCCGTCGACTGGTTCGGGACCACGCCTGGAGTCGTTCGCTTGCCCGAGCGGGATGGTGCGGGTCTACCCGGATAGCGGGAGCGCCCTCATCTGCGCCTCGGCGGACCCGTGGTCGAGCCCCGCCCAGAGCTGGTCCGCCGAGTGGGAGGGGCAGCTGCCCTTCGCTGTGGGTGGCGGACGCTTCGACACCTCCGACCTCAGTCAGTTCATCACAGCCGACGCTGACCTGTGCGCGTGGGGCGTGCTGGGTGAGAACGACGTGACGGCATCGGGCCTCGCCGCCGACGATCCGCTCAGCGGATACGTCGGGGATCGCTTGGTCCTGACCGGCGAGCTCGTACCCTCCATTCAGAGCGCTCTCGACGCGGGGAGCAGCTCGGCGTTCGAGCGCTGCCGTCCCTTCCTCGATGCGGCCGACCGTGATCAGGTGTTCCTCGAGATCACCGACGCCCGCGAGGGCTCGTTGGCCCTGCGCGTCCCCGTACGACGCGGCGTGAGCGGCACCCCCATCGACGGTGACCCGCTCGTGACCTACACGCTGGAGGACGTCGCCACCTGCTTCCCGGGGATAACGCCGTTCGCCATTCACGCGCGCACCTCTTACGTGGTGCGAAGCTCTTTCGCCTCGTACCTGCACCGCGTGGTGTCGGACGGGGGCAGCTGTCGCGTCGATGCCGCGCGTCCGGTCGACCCTGCCGACCCACAGACCCGCGTCGAAGGGCGCGCGTTCGTCGGGCGGCCATACGTGAACCCGTACCTGGCGTTCCACATCAGCGACCGCCGCGCGGATGGATCCACCGTGGGCAGCATGGAAGGCCTCCGTTCGGTCTTCACCGTCACCACGCGGCTGCTGCCTGCGGTCGCCGTCATCGACATCGGGCGCATCGTGTCGGACGTGCTCCTCACGCCGAACCGGGAGAACCTGATCGTCATCGACTCCGCGGCGTCGTCCCTTGGGCAGTACGCCCTCGACCCCCTCGTGCGCCAGGCGTCGGTGCAGTAGGCGCGCGCGTGGCCGCGAGCAAAGGTCACTCGCCCGTCATCCAGCAGTTCCTGCGGGCCAAGGCGCAGTACCCGGACGCGCTGCTGTTCTTCCGACTCGGGGACTTCTACGAGCTGTTCTTCGACGACGCCATGCGCGCTGCCGAGCTGCTCGGCATCGTCCAGTCGTTCCGCGGCAAGGACCCGGACGGAAACCCCATCCCGATGGCCGGCGTGCCGCACCACGCGGCAACCGGCTACCTGACGCGTCTGCTGCGGATGGGGGAGAAGGTGGCCATCTGCGAACAGATGGCGGACCCATCCACGGTGAAGGGGGTCGTGCCGCGCGAGGTGGTACGGGTCATCACGCCGGGCCTGTGTCTCGAGCCGGACGCCCTGGACGACCGCGCCGAACACCTGCTTGTTGCCGTGCATCCCAGCGGTGAGCGCGTGGGGCTGTGCGCGTTCGACCTCTCCACGGGCGCCCTGCGCGCATGCGAGCTGCCCGACGTGCGTGCGGCGTTGGCCGAGCTGGCGCGCCTCGATCCGCGTGAGCTGCTGCTGCCGGAGCTGAGCGGGGAGCTTCACGTGGCGGTGCGCGAGCAGCTGGCCGAGACGCCGCTGCAGCGAGGGCCCGAGCCCCAGCCAGGCTTGCTCGAGCAGGTGCTGGGGGCGGTGCAGGCGGCCGACGTGCGGGTCGCGTTCGCGCGGGAGGCACTCCTGGCGATCGAGAGCGTCGTGGCGTACGCGAGCGCGAGCCAGCCGGGCAGTGTGCTCTCGGTCCAGCGCGTGGGGCGCTACGACCCGAGCGAGCAGCTCATCCTGGACGAGACGGCGGTGCGCAACTTGGAGCTGGTGCGCACGCTCGGTGGCGAGCGGCAGGGGTCGCTGCTGCATCATTTGGACGTCACCAAGACGCCCATGGGCGCGCGCCTGCTACGTCGCAGGCTGCTCGCACCGCTCACCGACGTGGCGCGCATCCGGCGACGGCACGACAAGGTGGAGGCGTTGGTCGCGGACGCCGCGCTGCGTGCGAGCCTACGTGCGACGCTCGGCTCCGCCGCTGACCTAGAGCGCCTCGCGACCCGCGCCGCGATGGGCAGCGCCACGCCACGAGACCTCGGTCAGATGCGGGCCAGCCTGCAGGCCGCCGAGGCCTTGGCGGAGCAGCTCCGGCACGCAGGCGGGGGGCTCACGGACGATCCCTTGGCCGAGCTCGTGCCGCGGGCCCTGCAGCCCGAGCTGCGGAAGCTGCTGGAGCGGGATCTCGTCGATGACCCGCCCACCGTCGCGCGCGCGGGCGGCGTCGTGCGGCCCGGGGTGGACGCCGAGCTGGACGAGCTGCGGCGCCTGTCCGAGTCGGGCAAGGACGTGTTGCTCGAGCTGGAGCGGCGCGAGCGGGACGCGACGGGCATCGCGTCGCTGAAGGTCCGCTACAACAAGGTGTTCGGGTACTTCTTCGAGGTCACCCGCGCGAACCTCGCGGCGGTCCCAGCGCACTTCGTCCGCAAGCAGACCATCGCCAACGGCGAGCGCTTCGTGACGGAGGAGCTCGTGGAGCTGGAGGAGCGCATCCTCACGGCCGACGACCGCGCCAAGGCACTCGAGGAGGCCCACTTCAACCGGCTGTGCGACGCCGTCTGCGCTGCGACGGGTCCACTGCGCGAGCTGGCACGCGAGCTCGCGGTGCTGGACTCCCACGCGGCCCTCGCGGACGTAGCGCATCGCTTCGACTACGTGCGCCCCATGGTCGACAACGGCGCGCAGCTCGAGCTGCTGGAGTCGCGGCACCCCATCGTGGAGCGCCTCGCGGCCGCTGGCGAGTTCGTCCCGAACGACGTGCGCCTGGACGCCGAGGGCGAGCGCCTGATGGTGCTGACCGGGCCCAACATGTCGGGCAAGTCGACCGCCATGCGGCAGGTGGCGTTGGCCGTCATCTTGGCCCAGGCGGGCGGCTTCGTCCCCGCTGCGAGCGCCCGAGTGGGCGTGGTCGACCGGGTCTTCACGCGCGTCGGCGCCAGCGACAACCTGGCGCGCGGACAGTCCACGTTCATGGTCGAGATGAACGAGGCGGCCGCCATCTTGCGCGGCGCCACGACGCGGACACTCGTCATCCTCGACGAGATCGGGCGCGGCACCAGCACCTACGACGGTCTCAGCATCGCGTGGGCCGTGGCCGAGCACCTGCACGACGCCATCGGCTGCCGCGCCATCTTCGCCACGCACTACCACGAGCTGTGTGAGCTGGCCGAGACCCGCGCGGGGGTCGTGAACTTCAACGTCGCCGCCCGCGAGCACGGCGAGAGCGTGGTGTTCCTCCACAAGCTGGTCCCCGGTGGCGCCAACCGCAGCTACGGCATCGCGGTCGCGCGGCTGGCGGGCGTGCCCCCCATCGTGCTGGCCCGCGCCAAGGCCTTGCTGCACGACCTCGAGCGCGGCGCGGCGCTGCCCTCCGGGGGCCACGCCCGCGTCCGGCCCGTGGACGAGGCGGGCAAGGCCCAGCTGTCGCTCTTCGTGCCCGCGAACGAAGCCCAACAGGGGCCCTCGGAGGTGGAGCGCACCCTCGCGGAGCTGGACGTCGACCGCATGACGCCCTTGGACGCCCTCGTCGCGCTCTCGCGCCTCAAGGCTCTCCTCCACGAGCGCGAGTAGCCGCGCGTCCCACCCACCGAACGTGGTTGCTGGCGGGGCCAGTCGCCGCATACTGCGGGGGCCGACGCTCGGCCTCCTCCCATGGAAAACCTCGTCCCCAAGACCATCCAGCAGCTCGCGCCTTATGTCCCCGGGTCCCCCATCGAGCAGATCCGGCGCGAGTACGGCATCCAAGAGCTGGTGAAGCTCGCCAGCAACGAGAGCGCCATCGGGGCCTCTCCGCGCGTCGCGGAGATGCTCGAGCAGCTGATGGCGGACATCCACCGATACCCCGATCCACGCGCACACGACCTGCGCGCAGCGCTCGCGGCCCACTGGGGTCTTGCGCCGCGCGAGCTAGCGTTCGGCAACGGGAGCAACGAGCTGATCGACCTGGTAGGGCGCGTGTTCGCAAGCGCAGAGGACCACGTGGTCTTCGGGGATCCTTCCTTCCTCTGCTACCGCATCGCGTGCGTGGCCGGGGGCGTCCCGTTCACCGACGTGCCCTTGGTCGACGGCGTGAGCTGGGACGTGGACGCGATGTTGGCGGCGGTCACCCCGCGCACCCGCATCCTGTTCTTGTCCAACCCCAACAATCCCACCGGCGCGTATGTCGGGGAGGCGGCGCTGCGTCGTCTGCTGAGCGAGCTCCCGCGCGAGGTGGTGCCGGTGCTCGACGAGGCCTACGCCGAGTTCGCCACCGCCACCGACTACGTCAGCGGGGTCACGCTGCGCGCGCTGCATCCTCGCACCATCGTGCTGCGCACGTTCTCGAAGGCCTACGGCCTCGCGGGGCTGCGCGTGGGCTACGCCATCGCTGCGCCCGACATGATCGACTGGATCGAGCGGCTGCGCGCGCCCTTCAACGTGAACACGCTCGCGCAGGCAGCCGCCATCGCTGCCTTGTCGGACGCCGAGCACCTCGCTCGCGCCGTCGCCCTCAACGCGCGCGAGCGCGCCCGCGTCACGAGCCACCTCGCACAGCTCGGCTTCGCCGTGGCTCCCAGCGAGGCCAACTTCGTGCTCGTGTCGGTCGACGCTCCCTCTGCCGAGGCTTACGAGTGGTTCCTGCGACGGGGGGTCATCTTGCGCGCCTTCGGACCACCACTGACCCACCACCTACGCGTGAGCCTCGGCGCTCCCGCCGAGAACGACACCATGCTCGCGGCCTTCGCCGCGTTCGCGGCGCGTCACACCACGGCCACGCGTACCGCCCCCGAGAGCACCCCATGAAGCGCTACAGAGTCCAGAAGAGCGGTCCCCTCCGTGGGTCCGTCGCCATCCCTGGCGACAAGTCCATCGGCCACCGCGCCATCATCTTCGGCGCGCTGTCGCGCGGAGAGTGCTCCATCACGGGCCTGTCGGGGGGGCTCGACAACGTCGCGACCGCCAACTGCTTCCGCGCCATGGGCGTGTCCATCGACCTCGGCGACCGTTCGGCGCGCGTCCGTGGCGTCGGTCTGCGCGGGCTGCAGATGCCCAAGACCGTGCTCGACTGTGGCAATTCGGGCACCAGCATGCGGCTCCTCGCGGGCCTGCTCGCGGCGCAGCGCTTCGGCTCGCGCATGGTGGGCGACCACTCGCTCACCCGCCGGCCCATGGGCCGGGTGATCGAGCCCTTGCGCGCTCGTGGCGCCCACATCGCCGGCAGCTCCGGCAAGAAGCCGGACGCGCTCTATCCGCCCATCTCCATCGCGCCGCTGGTCGAGGGCGAGTTCATCTCGGGCATCGAGTACGACATGCCCATCGCCAGCGCCCAGGTGAAGAGCTGCATGCTGCTGGCCGGTCTCTACGCCAACGGCCCCACGACCATCCGCGAGCCCGTCCTCTCGCGAGACCACACCGAGCGCATGATGATGGCCCTCGGTGTGCCGCTCGAGACGGCAGGGCCCATGTGCCGCCTCGACCCCCAGGACGAGGGCTGGTCGGGCGGCTGGGACCCGTTCACCTGGGAGGTCCCTGGCGACCCGTCCAGCGCGACGTTCATGCTGGCCGCGGCGCTGATGGTGCCGGGCAGCCAGGTGTGCACCACGGGCGTCGGCGTGAACCCCACACGCACCGGCTTCTTCGACGCGCTGCGCTTCATGGGCGTCGCGCCCGCCATCGAAGCGCAAGGGGACGGCGCGGGGGGCGAGCCCGTCGCCAACCTCACGGCCAGCTTCGGCAGCGCGCGCGGCACGGCCGTGGGCGGAGAGCTGCTGGTGCGCATGATTGACGAGGTGCCCGCGCTCGCGGCCCTCGCGGCCACGGTCAAGGGGCGCACCGAGATCCGCGACGCCGAGGAGCTCCGGGTGAAGGAGAGCGACCGCATCGCGGTGATGGCCAAGGCCCTACGCGACTTCGGCTGCCCGTGCGAGGAGCTGCCCGACGGCATGGTCATCGACGGCGGCGGGCCGCTCCATGCGGCTCGGGTGGAGAGCCAGGGTGACCACCGCATCGCGATGAGCGCGGCGCTGCTCGGTATGGTCGCCGAGGGGGAGACCATCGTGGACGACGTGGAGTGCGTCGAGACCAGCTTCCCGGGCTTCCCCGAGCTGTTGCGCTCGCTGGGGGCGCACATCGAGGTGGAGGTCGTCTCGTGAGCGGGGCCATGGCGTCGCGCTCCCGGCCGGTGGTCGCCATCGACGGACCGGCCGGCGTGGGCAAGAGCACGACGGCGCGCAAGCTGGCCGCCGAGCTCGGCTTCGTGCTCGTCGACACGGGCGCCCTCTACCGGGGCGTGGCGCTCGCCGCGCGCGACGCCGGGGTACCGTGGACGGACGGGGAGGCGCTCGGGGCGCTGGCCACGGGGCTCGACCTCACGTTTCGGCTCGCGCCCGATGGCGAGCCCCGGCTGTGCATCGCCGGGCAGGACCGCGCCGACGAGATCCGCACGACCGACATCGCAGCGGGCGCCAGCAAGGTCGCCACGCATCCCCCGGTGCGCGCTGCGCTGCTGGGGCTCCAGCGTCGTCTCGGCGCGGAGGGCGGGGTCGTCCTCGAGGGGCGCGACATCGGCACGGTCGTGTTTCCGGACGCCGAGGTGAAGGTGTTCCTGACGGCGGCCGCGACCGAGCGCGCCAAGCGCCGGGTGCTCGACCTGGCGGCCCGGGGAACGGCTGCGGACGAAGCCGAGATCCTGGCGCAGATCGAGGCCCGCGACGCGCAGGACAGCGGCCGCGAGGTGGCGCCGCTGCGCCCCGCCGAGGATGCGGTCCACCTGGACAGCACGTTTCTGGGCATGGACGAGGTCATCGCCCAGATCGCGGCGCTCGCGCGCGACGCGGGCGCCTGAGGGGCCTCTGGGCCTCAGCTGCCGGACTGGCCGCGTCGTTCGGCGAGGGTGTGGGTCTTCACCAGCTGACCACAGGCGGCCTCGATGTCCCGGCCCAAGCTGCGCCTGACCGTCGTGGTCCTGCCCTGCGCCTTCAGACGCGCGGCGAAGCGCTGGCAGGTCGCAGGGTCGCTCCCGACGAGGTCGGGCGCGGACGCGATGGGGTTGTAGGGGATCACGTTGACGTGCACGTCGAGCCCCGCGGTGAAGTCCAGCAACGCTCGGAGGTCGTCGTCGGTGTCGGTGAGGCCCGCCAACATCAGGTACTCCAGCATCACGGGGCGCGCCTGGAGCTCGTTCAACGCCCGCACCGCGCGCCGCAGCTCGGGCAGCGGGTAGCGCCCCGCGAGCGGGATGATCTGCGCACGCGACGCCTGTCGCGCGCTGTGCAGGCTGAGCGCGATCCCCACCCGCGGGAAGCGCTCGGCGAAGCGCAGCATGCCGTCGACGACCCCGACGCTCGAGACCATCACCTTCTGTGGCGAGAGGTTGAAGCACCGAGGATCGACCAGCATGGCCACCGCCTCGGTCACGGCCTCTTCGTTGTGAAAGGGCTCCCCCATGCCCATGAACACGACGTTCCGTAGGCGGCGCCCCTCGGCCGCCAACAGCCTGCCCGCGACGACCACCTGCCCGAGGATCTCGGCCACGCTCAGGCCGCGCGCGACACCCATGCTGCCCGTCGCACAGAAGCGGCACGCGGCAGCACAACCCACCTGGCTGGAGACGCACAACGACGAACGCCCCGTGGTCGGTCGCAGGACGACGGCCTCCGTCAAGAGGCCGCTGCCCGTGCGGAACAGCAGCTTGCTGGCACCGTCCACGGTCGAGTCCAAGCGCTGATGCAGCGAGAGGGGATCGAGGCTGATGCGCTCGGCCGCGGGGAACGCGGCGAGCACCTCGTCGTCGCCGCGGAACGCCTTGAAGTACGCGTTGCGCAGCTGTCGCACGTGCTGAGGATGCAGGCGCGCCTCCCGGCGGACGCGCTCGATGGCGTCCGCGTCGTAGATGCTGGCCGGCTCCAGGGGTGTCACCCCACGGAGGCTGACCTGAAACTCACCGAGCGACAATCGCGGCGTCGTGCGCGTTTGGGGCGGCCTCCGCGTTGGTGGCCGCCGCGTCGGTGGCGTCCGCGTCCGCGTCCGTGCCGTCCGCGTCGGTTGCGTCCGCGTCGGTGGCGTCGGCGGCGCTGGGTGCGCTTGCGGACTCTGGCGTGGACGCCGCGACCGGTTCGTCCCCCGCGTCGAACTGATAGCGCAGCCCCACGGCGAACATGTCCGCCGACCAACGATAGCGTCCGTTGCCGATGTACACGGCGTCGGCGCCGCTGATGGGCGGACGGATGCCGTTGGGCTGCTGCACCTCGCTGTTCGTGACGTTGCGGTTCTGCATGAAGATGTGCGCGTAGGCCGCATCCAGGTAGAAGCCGTCGGTCACTTGCACGCTGCCCCCGAGCCCCAGCACCACCTTGCGGGTGTCGATGGTCATCACGGTGAGCGTCCGGTCGCCAAAGCCCGAGCTCTCGAAGCTGAGGCCTGCGCGCAGGTCCATGCGACCCTCCAGCACGCTGAGCTCGCCGCCGATGCGCAGCGAGAGCGTGTCGTTCATGTCGCGCCGGATGTTCAGGGCGCCCACCGCGTAGTCGCCGATGGCCGTCACGTTCGTGAGGGTCACGTCGGTCGGGCGAATCGCGATCTGCCGCTGGCGTGACCAGCGCTCCCAGACGAACGCGGCCTCGAGCCGGAGCGCGTCGAACAAGCGGACTTCGGCGCCCGCGCGGACGATCACGGGCAGCGGGATGTCCACCTCGGCACGGTCCCCCTGCACCTCGGCTCCTTCGAAGAACGGGTCCGCGGGGAGGCGCACGCGCAGACGAGCCGTGCCTTGGATGCCACGCGGGTAGAAGCGCACGGAGGCCCCCAGCCGCAGCTTGTCGAAGTCGGCGATGATGCCCACGTGCGGGGCCAGGTCCCAGAAGCGCTCCAGCGACATCGCGGCGCGCGCGTCGAAGTCCGGGTTCTCGGATTGCGCGCAGATGGCGTTGTCGCAGGCGCTCAGCGCGACCTCGGCGTTGAAGTTGCCCAGCAGGACCCCGAGACCCGCGCCAATGGAGATGCGGGGATGCGGCCTGTAGGCCAGGGCCGCGTCCAGCTGCACCAGCGCCGTGCCCGCGAGGCTGTAGAGCGAGTAGCGCTGGGGGGCGGGCTCGCAGTCCTGGTCGGTGGACGGGTCGCAGCGACGTCCGTTGGCCGTCACGCCATCCGGGTAGTCGCCCAGCAGCGCGTTCGGCACCAAGAGGCCCACGCCCAAGGTCAGGTCGTCGCGCAGGGGGTGGCTGTAGGCGATGCCCGGGATGGGCAGGGGCAGGGTGTCGAGGTCGATGGTGGGGAGCGTGTTTCCGCCGGCGTCCACCCGCGTGTACTGGCCACGGAACCACGTGAAGCTCACGTCCAGCATGAGCTGCTGGCCGGAGTAGGCCAGGCCGGCCGGGTTGTAATGGAGCGCCTGTGGGTCGTCGGCGCCAGCGACGAAGGCGAAGCCTCGACCTGCGGGCCGCGTGCCCCGGTCGCTGAAGTAGAAGCCACCCGCGCGGGCAGAGGACACGCCCCCGAGCAGGGTGGTCAGGGCGAGCGTGCTGACCAGGAGCACGCGTGGACGGTTCGTTGTGGTCATCACTCGCCCTCCCGGGACTGCACGACGCGATAGAGCCGCTCGAGCCCGCGTTCGGGGTCGAGCAGGAAGTCGCCCACCTCGTGCAGGAGGACGGCATGGTCGCCGGCGCGGAACGTCGTCCGCGTGTGGGGGGCGGCCCGGTTCACCTCCGCGATCACCTCCAGCAGGGTGTCGAGCGGCGTGCTCTCGTCGGTGGGGCCGCGCGCCGCGACGGTGCGGCCCAGCAGCTCGCTCAGCGTGTCGTCGGTGTCCAGCTGGGCGACGTCCCGGAGCAGGGTCACCGTCTGGTCGGACACGCTCCCGGTGACCTCTACGGCGGCCCCGGTCTCGAGCGCCTCGAGCACGTTGGGCGCGAGCGCCGTCGCCAGCACCCGGCCGAGGGGGCGGAGGTGGTCGTCGTCGTCGAGCACTTGCAAGAGGTCTGACAGCGCCACCAGCGTCGTCGCGTAGCCGCCCGCCACCGCGGCGTCCTCACTGAGGAGGTGCTGCAGCAGGCCCAGCACGGCGTCGCGAGCCGCCGTGTCCGAGGCCAGCGCGTCGAACAACCCCAGCAGCGCCACCGCGAGCGGCCCGTCGAGCGTCGTCTCGGCGCGCCCGCTAAGGCCCTCGGCCCAATCACGCAGGTCGCCTTCGGCCAGGTGCGTGTCGATGCGACCCAGCAGGAAGTCGACCAGCACGACGAGCACGCCATGGGTGCGACGGTTCGTGAGCCCGAAGTTCGGGCCGTCGGAGGTGATGAGCAGCAGCTGGTCGACCAGCGTCGAACGCGCACGCAACCAGCGCTCGTGGGCAGGCTCGTCCGCTTTCCACGTGGCATCGACGTTCGCGAGGGCATCCAAGAGGAGATACACAGGCGAGTAGTTCACCGTGCGCGTGCCCCCGTTCGTCATGGTGGTGCGACTCCCGGCGCGGTTGCGCAGGGAGGGGTGTTGCTGGCTGTCCACCGCCATGTCTGCGGCGTCCGCCAAGGCGTCGATGCCGTCCACCCCCGCGCGCAGCGTGAGCGTGTCCGCCACACGGAGGAGGCGGCCCAGGCGGGGCACCAGCTGACCCGCAGCATCCTCACGGCATGTCCTCCCCGCCCCGCTGCGGTCCCAGCTGCACCCTCCGAGGAGTCGTATCAAAATGGGTTCATAGCGCACCGCCCCGTCAGCGTGGGCGTACCCGGTGCCGCTCGGGTTTGATTCTTGATACATGCCGTTCGCGGCCGTCGGGTAGTGCTGGTGCAGCGCCGCCGCGAGCGCGCCGAACAGGTAGTCGCCCGTCCGTGTCTGCGCCGGGTCGAAGTCCGTGAAGACGCTCAGCAGCGGGGTGAAGGCCTCGTAGAACGTGATGTTCGTAGGGGCTGTGGGGCACGTCTGCGCGGCCTCCAACAGCTGGTCGCCGCAGAAGCGGAAGCTGCGCTCCCACGCCAAAAGGATGTTGCCCGAGTGGCGCGTGGCCACGTCCACGCCGTCGCGCGTGGTCGGGCGCTCCAGCATCTCGCTCAGGAACTCGTTCCACTCCGCGTACACCAGCCGGTTCATGGCCTCGGGGGTGGGCCGGGTGGTCAGTCCTGGGATCTCGCTGTTGTCCTCCAGGATGCCGTCCAAGGTCAGCGCGCTGATGCCCAGTGCCCCCGCGATGTTGGTGAGCGTGGTCAGGTAGCCGGGCAGGGCGGCGCTGATCTGCGGCTCGAGGTCGAGGCGTCCCTGGATCGAGAGCACGTAGGCCTCCGTGGTGTTGTCGAGGCGGAGCAGCTCGCAGCGGTCGAACGGCTCCAGCTCGAGCCCCACGGCGCGCAACAGGACGTTGTCCATCAGGTCGATGCGCAGGCCCCCCACCCGGATGATCATGTGGGCGTCCTGCTTGTTGCAGAACTCTGCGCCGTCCAGCTCGTGCATGACGCTCAGCGTCTGTTGCAGCAGGCTCTGGTTGGTGCCGTCGTCGGGGCTGCTGCGCACGACCTCGTTGGTCCACTCCTGGCCGCGCAGCAGCGGGGTGTCGCGGCCCCCGTTCGCGGCCGCGAGGGTCTGGCGGTCGCGGTGGCGCGCCATCTCGGCGAGCATCTGGCCCAGGCGCTCCGAGCGGGGGTCGCTCAGCGCGCGGAGCAGCGCTTCCAGCATGCCGCTGCGGCGCGCCATGCGCTCGGTGACCGACAGCACGTCGTCCCACAGCTCGTTGTCCTCACGCAGCGCGACGTCGGGCATTCCGTCTGCGACCTGGTCACCGAAGAGCCCGGCGTCGATCAGCGCGGCGAGCTCGTCCTCGTGCTGGCCGAGCAGCTGTTGCAGGACGAGCAGCGCGTCGCGCGTCTCTTCTTCGTCCAAGAGGGCCGATGCGGCGTGCAGCACGTCGAACAGTGCGCCGCTGTCCGTGTCGTGTCCGGTGTAGGGATGTGCGAGCGCCCCGTAGTCGCGCGTGGTGTTCGCGGGGGGACCCAGCTGAGCCAGCAGGGCGAGCACGGCGTCCTCGGCGACGGGGGTCTCGCCACTCACCCATGGGCGTGCCTCGCGCAGGACCGCCGCGAGCAGCGTGCCGTCGGCTTGACGTGCCTGGAACAGCGGCAGCTGCCCCTCACCCGCCGCGAGCCCGCGCGCGTCACGCAGCGCCGTGTCGAACGGGGCGTCGAGCGCCGTCGGGTAGGGCGTCGGCAGGAACAGCTCCTCGCCGTCCGCGCCGACGAAGCGGTCGTCCGCGTTTACGTCTGCCAAGCCGTCCCCGTCCTGGTCCACGAAGCCATTGACGTTCAGCGCCCGTGGGACTGGCAGCCCACGCTCGTCGCGCACGACGTAGGAGCCGCTGACGCCGCCCTGGAAGGACGGATGGGTCGCGGCGAGCAGGGCGCGCGACACGTCCAGCGTGCCTTCGGCGTCGGGGTCATCGGCCGTCAGGGTGGCGAGCTCCAGCGCGAGCGAGGCCTCGATGCGCAGAAAAGCGTCTCGCGCGGAGCCACCCTCGGCCAGCGCGCCGAGGCCAGTCCGGGTGAGCGCGGGGAGGTCCGGGTAGCGCAGGACCGGTGCCAGCACCCCGAGCTGGAGTGACGTGCTGCGCATGCCCGAGCGCGCCGACATGCGGCCGAGGGCATCGACCACCTGGGCATCGGCCTCCATGCGCCCGAGGAGCGCGCCGATGGCGCCCGTCGCCTGGGGGAGCTGCTCGGCGGGCGCGTCGTAGAGGGGGAGGATCGCCACGAGCAAGGCCTGGAGGTCTTGCTCGACGGTCGCCGGGAGCACCCGGTCCAGCGCCTCCACCGTCTCGGGTCGCTGCTCGGCCAGCGCCTGTAGGCGCCCTGGTGCCGCGCTCTCGCTCGGCGCCTCACCACGGCACAACGCGCGGCTCTCGCTCCCGCTCACATCCGTCGGGTAGGCCTCCCGGGCGATGCGCTGGCAGGCCACGCGGTAGACCTCCTCCGCGAGCGTCCCGCGCACGACCCCTTGGCGCTCCGTGTCCATGGTGGGCGCGCAGGCCAGCAGGGCACAGACCCCGGCGCACGCGAACAACCGCTTTCCTACACGTGTCATGACGAACGACCTTTGTCTACGTTCCTAGGCACGACCCGACATGCGCCGAAATGTGTGCCGAACGAGATTCTATAAGAGAACTATTGGCCGTCCGTCAACCGGATTCACCTCTTTCTTGCTTTTTGCCGCGAGCCCTCCCGCCGCAGGGTCGTGCCCTTCAACCGCGCAGGCGTAGGGCCAGGGCTTCGACGTGCTCGTCGCGCACACCATGCTCGGCCAGCGCCTCCGCCAGGCGCAGGACGTACTCCACGTTGGGTCCACTCGGTCCGTGTGAGCGGCGCACCTGCGTCGCGATCTCGTCCAGCGGCGCGGGACCCAAGTACTCGGCGTTCGCGGGCGTGGCGACGTAGACGAGCGCGTCCACCGTGTCGCCGCGGGTCAGGGCGACAGGCAAGCGGTGTCGCTCGTAGCCGCCTTGCTCGCGGTGGTCGAGCTGGGCGAGCACCGCGTCGCGCGCCGCGTCGGGGACCTCGTAGGCCATCCCCCAGCAGCGCTCGCTTGGTGCGGACACGAGCGTGACCACGCGGCCAGGCGCCCCGGGAACCCCGCGATGGTCCGTGCTGCCCTGCCAGAAGCGCCGGGCGTAGCCGGGCAGCCAGCCGGGTTCGCGCTGCGAAAACGCGAAGGCCGGTCGGAAGACGAGCGAGCCGTAGCCGAACACCCAGAGAGGAGACACCGGGACGATGTAGCGCCCGGGGCGTCCTTCGACCACGTGGCTGGGTTCGTGGCCCGGTGAGTCAGCGCAGCTGCGCCTGGTGGTCGCGTGCGTAGTTCTCGATGGTTCGGGGAGCCCGCCCGAGCACGCGCGCGACGTCGTCGCTCACCTCCGCCTCGAGCCCTGCGCGGGTGCGCTCATGGACCCGCAGGGCCGAGTCCACCAGCCAGGAGGGCATGTCGGAGGCGCGCATGCCTGCGGCGGCCTTCTCCGGGTTCACCGCGATGTAGCGCACGGGCGCCCCGCGCGCGTCGCCGAGCGCCTGGGCCACGCGGTGCATGTCGATGGCCTCGCCCCCAGTCAGGGTGTAGGTCTTCCCGTGGTGTGCGTCGGGGTCGAGGAGGGCGGCTACCGCCACGTCCGCGATGTCGCGTGCGTCGATGTACGGCAGCCGCGCGTCTCCGATGGGCAGCGCAATGCGCCCGTGGGCACGGATGCCCTCGGCCTGATGGGTCAGGAAGTTCTGCATGAACGAGCATGGCCGCAGCACCGTGTAGCGGGGCGCGCGCGCGGCGACGTCGGCGTCGATCTCGCGGTGCCAGGCGCGCAGCTCCGACTCGAGGTCCCAGGTGGCCGAGCGCGACGACAGGCGCACCACCTGCTGAACACCCGCGGCGAGGGCGATGTCGAGGGCGCGCCGACTCAGCGAGACCTGCTCCTCGATGAGCGGCGTCATGAAGAAGAACGCGGCGACACCCACGAACGCCGCCCGCATGCTGGCCTCGTCCGTGAGGTCGAAGGGGCGTGCTTCGACGCCGACGCGGCTGCGTGAGCCGGGCCGGAGGGCTGCGATGGGGGCCAGCTCTCTCTGAGTGGCCAGCGCGCGCAGCACCTCACCACCCACCGTGCCCGTGGCCCCCGTGACAAGGACTGCTCTCATGGCGCGCACGATAGCAGACGCGAGGGGGTGCATTGACACGCGTGATGGCCGCTGCTATCCGTACGCCCCCCACGGGTCTCCGTGAGGACCTCGCTCCAATTGGTCGGCTGCTTGCGGCCCCACCAACTCTCCCCCCGGGAGAGCCGCGCGGACGGAAGCGCAACGTGGTCGACCAAACGGATATTCCCAGTACCCCAACCGGGCTTCGGGCCGGGACCGCTTCGGGTCACCCCCAAGGCACGCAAACCACTACATGAACGACACAACTCAGGCCACCCAGGCCAACCCCGCCGCCGAATCCTTCGCGGCGCTCTTCGAAGCCTCCGCGACGCAGTCCGACCAGATCAACGAAGGCGACATCGTCTCCGGTTCGGTCCTCAAGGTCGGCAAGGACACCGTCGTCGTCGACATCGGCTACAAGTCCGAAGGCGTCATCTCCATCAGCGAGTTCTACGACGCCAACGGTGAGCTCAGCGTCGCCCCCGGTGACAAGGTCGACGTCCTCGTCGAGAGCAAGGAGAACGAGCACGGGCTCGTCATGCTCTCCAAGGAGAAGGCGGACAAGCTCAAGGTGTGGGACGAGATCAGCGCCGCGTGCGAGCGCGACGAGCTGATCGAGGGCACCATCACCCAGCGCGTGAAGGGCGGCCTCTCGGTCACCATCCCGGGCGGCGTGAAGGCCTTCCTCCCTGGCTCCCAGGTGGACCTGCGCCCCGTGCGCAACCTGGACAAGCTGCTCGGCCAGACCTTCGACTTCAAGGTCATCAAGTTCAACAAGAAGCGCGGCAACATCGTGCTGTCGCGTCGCGTCCTGCTCGAGAAGGAGCGCGACCGCTTGAAGGCCATGACCCTGGAGAACCTCCAGGAGGACCAGATCGTCACGGGTACCATCAAGAACATCACCGAGTACGGTGCGTTCGTGGACCTGGGCGGCATCGACGGCCTGCTCCACATCACGGACATGAGCTGGGGTCGCGTCAACCACCCGTCGGAGATGTTCGACGTGGGCGACGAGGTCACCGTGCGCGTCCTCAAGTACAACGCCGAGACCGAGCGCGTGTCGCTGGGCCTCAAGCAGACCATGGAAGACCCGTGGAACCAGGCGGCGGACATGTACGCCCCCGGCAAGAAGGTCTCCGGCAAGGTCGTGTCCATCACGGACTACGGCGCCTTCGTGGAGCTGCAGCAGGGCGTCGAGGGCCTCATCCACGTCAGCGAGATGACCTGGACCAAGCCCAAGCACCCCAGCAAGGTGCTCGACATGGGTCAGGAGGTCGAGTGCATCGTCCTCGACATCGACGCGCAGAACAAGCGCATCAGCCTCGGCCTCAAGCAGCTCGAGCCCGATCCCTGGACGGTCTTCACCGACAAGTACAACCCCGGCGACGTCATCCTGGGCAAGGTGCGCTCCATCACGGACTACGGTGTCTTCATCGGCATCGAGGACGGCGTGGACGGCATGGTGCACAAGTCCGACCTCAGCTGGACGCAGCGCATCAACAACCCGGCGGAGCTGTACCGCAAGGGTGACGAGGTGCAGGCCATCATCCTCTCGGTCAACGACGAGGAGAAGAAGGTCAGCCTCGGCATCAAGCAGCTCTACGAAGACCCGTGGATGTTCATCCCCGACCGCTACCCCGAGGGCACCGTCGTGGAGGTCCGCGTCGTCAGCACCAACGAGTACGGCGCCCACGTCGAGCTCGAGCAGAACGTCGAGGGCAGCATCCCGCGCGCCGAGATCCACCACGACCTGTCGGTGGACCCGGGCTCGGTCCTCAACGCCGGCGACATCGTCAAGGCCCAGGTCATTCGCCTGGACGACGAGGACCGCCGCATCACCCTCTCGCTCAAGAGCGCCGAGGGCTCCGAGGTCCGCAGCGAGATGAAGTACGACCCCGAGGCTCAGAAGGCTCGCCCGCGCGCGCCCCAGCAGAGCTCGCGCCCGAGCGCGGCCACCCTGGGTGACCTGCTCAAGGGCAAGCTGGGCGACCTCAGCGTGGCGCCCTCGTCCGACGACGACGACGCCTGATCGCGGGGTAGCGCGGACGACGCGCTGAACCCAACGGCACGGGCCGGCCTCTCTGGGGTCGGCCCGTTTCCGTTGGAGCGTGCAGACGCTCCGTAGAGGCAGTCGGCGCCGCGAGGCGGCTCAGCCGACGCCCCTCGTCGTAGGCCGACCCAGCCGGCCGCCCGAGAGGGCCCACTGGTCGCGGACGAAGAGTCTCGGGTTGGTGCCCGTGCTCGTCCGGTCGTAGAATGCGCGCCATGGTGTACCCCGTCGCGACTGCTCAGCCGACCCCGTCCTTCGGCGCGATCCGCTGCTTCATTCGGCCGGGTGAACCCCGGCTCGTCGAGTTCACGTACGCGGACGGCTTCACCATCGACGACTTCCGTGGGGCGATGGAGTTCGTCGCGCGCTACACGGGGCAGCACCGTCCGATCGCCATTCTGAGCGAGGTGCGAGGGACTGTCCCAGCCGGCGCGGCCGACCGTCGTCGTATGGCGGACATCGTGCGGGACCACGACCAAGCCGCAGGCCACAACATCTGCGCGTCTGCCGTGGTGACCGACAGCACGCTGATGCGGGGCGTGCTGACCGCCGTGAGCTGGATCCACGCCACGCCGTACGAGCTGCGCGCGTTCTCGGACGATGACCAGGCCCGCGCGTGGCTGCGAGAGCGCCTCGCCGGGAGTCAGCGCGGGTAGAGCGAGCGCGCCATCGCGCGCACCAGGTCATCCGCCAGCGTGCGTGCGGCGTGCTGCCTTCCTCGCGCCCCGTTCACGATCACGCTGAATGCGATGACCGTTCCGTTGTCCGGCCCGAGGACGTAGCCGCTCAGGCTGATGACGTCGTTCAGGGTGCCGGTCTTGGCGCGCACGATGCCCGGGGCGGGCAGATCGGTCAGGCGTTGGTGCAGCGTTCCGTCCTGGCCGGCGATGGCCAGGTGCGCCAGGTACTCACCGCGTACGGCGGGGTTCATGTAGGCGTGGCGCAGCACGGCCGTCAGGTGCGAGGGCGCGATGGCGTTGCCGTTGAACAGGCCCGAGCCGTTCACGATGGTGGCAGCCCCGGCCGGCACACCCGCGTCGGCGAGCATGGCTTGCAGCAGCTCGGTGCCGTGCTGGCTAGTGCCCGGCCGACGGTCCTCGGCGGCCATCACCTTGAGCACGGTCTCTGCCACGAAGTTGTCGCTGTCCTTGCCCACGTCGTGGAGGAGCTGCGCCAGGGTGGGGGAGTAGCGGCTCGCGAGGAGGGCCAGGCCGTCTGGCGGGGTGCCCTGCTGCACGTTGCGCGGGCCACGGATCCCGGAGCGCTCCAGGGCCTCGGCCAGGGCGTGACCCGCATAGCCAATGGGGTCCTCCACGCGCCGGCGGAAGCTGGACGGCAACCCGTTGGCCGGGACGCTCCCGCGCAGCCGCAGACTCATCTGGCCGTCGTCGCGCGCGCGCTGCACGGCGATGACGCGCGAAGCACCTTCGGCCACGGTCTCGATCTGCGCGTCGAGCGCGAAGTACCCGGCGGCCGCCAGTCGGACCCGGGCGGCCTGACCCGGCGCCGCACCCGGGAGCACGTTGATGATGTACGCGTTCCGCTCCACGGGTGCCGCCGAGATGGGCGCACGGAAGGCGGCCGTCTCGTTGGGCTGCTGCTCGAACGCGGGCGGGAGGTGCTGGTCGTCGAAGTAGCTGTTGTCGACGATGATGTTGCGCACCGTGCGCACGCCGCGGTCCTGCAGGCGCTCGCACAGCTCCACCAGGTCGCTCATACGCAGCGTCGGGTCGCCGAAGCCGCGCAGCACGAGCGTGTCGACCACGCCGTCCGTGACACGGCCGTACAGCCCCGTCATCATCTGGTGCCCGGGCCCCAGCCGCAGCAACGCCCCCGCCGCGGTGACCAGCTTCATGTTGCTGGCGGGGTTGCGCGGAACGCTGCCCGCATGATCGAAGAGCTGTCGCCCCGACGTCACGTCGATGACGTGCACCCCCACGCCGCTGCCGAGGTCGGCGGCGTCCACGATGGCCTGCAAGCGGCCCGCGAGCGCGTCGCTCTGGGCGCTCCCGGTGTCGTGACTGAGCGAGGCGCAGAAGAGGAGCACCAGCATCGCGACCCATCCGTTCCGGTACAGCATGGCGTCGACGCTAGCAGGGATGGGCAGGGGTCGCACCCGCAGGCCCCGGGGTGCGCGCTGCTACGGGCATGGGCTGCTTCGTTCCGTGGGTGGGCTGCTCGATGGCGCGTGGGGGTGCTCGTCGGTCTGACGTGCCTGACCGCCGGGTGTGGTGGCGGTGGCCGCGTGGACGAGGTCGACGACGCGTTCGTGGTGCTCGTCGACCGCGACGTGGAGCAGCTGGATCCACGCTTCGTGTCCGACCCGAACGGGCTCCGGGTGTCGCGGCTGCTCTTTGCCTCCCTGGTCACCATCGATCCACACACCCTCGAGCCGATCATGGACCTGGCGGAGTCGGTGGAGCTCGAGTCCGACACGCGCTACGTCGTGCGCCTGCGCGAGGGGCTGCGCTTCTCGGACGGTACCCCGCTCGACGCCACCGACGTGGTCGCCACCTTCGAGAGCGTCGTGGACCCCGCCTTGGGGGCACGCCACGCGCACGCCTACCGACGCATCACGCGAGTGGCCGCGCGCGACGCGCGTACGGTGGTGTTCGACCTGGATGCGCCCCACGCCACGTTCCTGACCGACCTGGAGCTGCCCGTGCTGCGCAGCGAGGACCGCGCCCGGCGCGTCGGCGACCAGGGGGAGGCGGCGCCCGTGGGGGCAGGGCCCTACGTGCTGGTGGAGCGAGCGCCGGGGCGGGTGACCCTCCGAGCGAACCCACACTGGCACGGTGGGGAGGTCCGCCGCGAGCGCGTGCGCGTGGTGACGGTGCGCGACGACAACACGCGGGCCCTCCGTCTCCGCGCCGGAGCGGCCTCGCTCGCGCAGGGGGTGGTGCCGCCCATCCTCCTGCCGCTGGTCGAGGACGAGCCCGCGTACGAGCTGCGGCGCGCGCCCGGGATTGGTACTACCTACCTGGGGTTCCACACGGAGGATCCGGCGCTCCGTGACGTGCGGGTTCGTCGAGCGCTCGCGCACGCCACGGACCGCGAGGCGCTCGTGCGCGCCGAGCTCGAGGGCTACGCGCGCGTGGCCAGCAGCTTCATCCCCGAGCAGCACTGGGCGTCGGTGTCCGAGCTCGCGGCGTATCCCTACGCACCCGAGCGCGCCCGTGAGCTGCTGCGTGAGGCTGGGTTCCCAGACACGGCGGACGGCACCCCGCGCCTGCGCCTCACGATTCGCACGGGCTCGGACCGGGCGCGCATCAGCATCGCGCGGGCCATCGCGGCCATGTGGCGCGAGGTGGGGGTCGAGCTGACGGTGCGCCCGAGCGAGACGGGCACGCTCATCGCGGACCTGGACCGGGGCCGCTTTCAGGTGTGCATGCTGCAACTCCCCGAGGTGATCGAGCCACACGTGCTGAGCTGGTTCTTCGGCAGCGACCACATCCCGCGCGACGGGCACCCGGGCGCGAACCGCTGGCGCTTCCGCTCCGCCGCGCTGGACGAGGCTCTGGAGCGCGGCCGCGTGCATGCCGAGCGCCCGATGCGACAGGCCGCCTATCGGGACGTCGCGCGCGTGCTGGCGAGTGAGCTGCCCGCGTTCCCTTTGTGGCACGACGACATGGTGGCCGTCGTGCGTCGCTCCGACCCGTATCGGGTCCCGCGCGACGGGCGCTTCTCGGGGCTCGCGCGCTGAGACCCGCGACGCGCGCCGACACCCCACGCTGCCATCGCCTGGACTCGGTGCAAGCATGAGCGGCCCCTGCTCCGCGTCTCGTGCGACCGCGTGGGGCTCACGGCTACGCGTGGTGGCTCGCTGCGTTCGGTGGACGCTACCGCGACGCGACGTGGCTGGTCGTGACGTCCGCGATGAGCTTGCCGGCTGCATCGCTGACGGTGGTGCGCACGATGCTCACGCTCTGACCGCGCTTCACGTAGGTGGATCGCGCGATGAACTTCCCCTCGCGCGCGTTGCCGGCGAGGTTCGCGCTGAGGTTGATGGCCAGCGGGAAGCCCTTCATGCCCGCGCTGGTCTCGACGCCTGCGAGGACGAGTAGCGTGGCGGTCACGTCCGCGAACCAAAGCGTGGCTCCCGCGTGCACGGTGCCGTAGGGGTTCAGCACGCCGGGCTGGATCGGCATCTCCGACACGACCTCGTCGGGGGTCTGCGACGTCACGGTGAACTGGATCTGACCGGAGACTTCCATGCATGGGTCCTTAGGGCGCGATGCAGGTTCGGCGCAAGCCCTGGCTTGTCCGAAGGCCCGCAGGCGACGTTGCTCCTCCTCGCCGATGCACGCATCGACTCGTCGTCGCGCCTTGCCTGCGAACCTTCGTCCGGCGCCAGCGTCTTGCGGCGATCCTGAACTGCGCTCTCGCACCGTCGGGATGCGCTGCCTGCTGACGTTCGCGGCCAGGCGCGACGCCTACGACCGGGTCAGGTCAGCCGTTCGCACGCCGGGCCGCGATCAGGACGCGAAAACGGGTGACTTGCGGCAAGAAGCCATAGGCCAGGCTCCCGACCAGGATGATGGCAGCCGGGATGCGGGGGCCGAGCAGCGCCCCACCGCCGATGAGCACCACCGCAGCCACCAACGCCACGGACGCGCGCGCCCGGGACACGGCGAAGGCCACGCGCCCCAGGTGTCGGTAGGCGGCGTCGAACGACACCATGAGCACCCCCGCGACCCCGACGAGCAGGCCCACGAGGGCCGGCGACTCCGGGAAGAGGATGAGCGACGAGAGCGCGACCAGGCCTCCGATGGTGGACGGCACGCCCGCGAAGTAGTTCGGGTCGGAGCCCTCCTTGTTGAGCGTGAAGAACACCAGCCGCGAGATGGTCAGGACGGAGTACACGACCCCGACGACCACCCCCTCCATGCCTGTCACGCCGTAGGCCAGCGCCACGCCCGGCGCGATGGCGTAGTTGATGCCGTCGGCGATGTCGTCGGAGTAGACGCCGAAGCGCGTGCCGCCCCACTTGCGCGCGGCGGCTCCGTCGAGTCCGTCGAACGCGGCCCCGACCAGGAGCAGGAGCAGGCTGGTGTGCATGCGGCCGATGGAGGCGAAGTAGATGGACGCGACCCCGCACAGCGCGTTCGCTGCCGACAGCGCGTCGGCGATGAAGCGCTTCTTCAGCAGGCCGAGCTGGAACAGCACGACGATGGCCGTGAACCCGACGTTGACGGCGAGGAGCGCGGTCACCAGCTCGGGGGTCACGAGCGTGTCGAGGCGCCCGAGCGAGAGGAGCAGCATGGCGAGGACGGTCGCGTCGGTGAGCGTGGTGCGGACGCGGTTCTCCGTGGTGCGGCGCTTGATCGCGAACAACACCAGCGACAGGACGTCGAGTCCGAGCTTCGCGCCCACCAACGCAGGGGGCAGCACCGAGTACGAGGTGTAGGCGACGACCGCGAGCAGCGGGAGGTCGGTCAGACGGTCCACCAGCCGGCCTGCATCCGTGTCCAGCTCGCGGGCGCGCGCCACGATGCCGTCGAGCGCGTCCAGCGCCCCGAACGCAAGGAACAACCCAAGGACGGCGCCGGTCGAGCGTAGGGCCTCGACGCCCCCGAGCAGCCCCGCGGCGATCAGCGGGGTGACGACGAGCACCTTGAGCGCCGAGAGGATGTTGGGGTGGAGCGGGATGGTGCGTCCTAGACGCGCCTCGAGCGTCTCGACGAGGACGGGCTTCGGGAGGAAGCGTTCGATGGGGGCGCTCATGGACGCTCGTAGCCAGGAATACACAATCGGCGGGGACGGCTGTCTTGCCGAGGGATGGCGTGCGCGACTGCGTGCATGGAAGGCAAAACAACAAAGCAGTGGCGTTCTTTCACCTGTTACGCTTTGATGACATGGCGGGCCCGTCGGGCGCCGCGGCGAGGGAGGTTCGGGGTGGTCAGCAGCGCGTTTCAGCTCAGTGTGGCGGATCAGTCGCTCAGTACGGACGAGGGGCGGTTCGCGGCGTACCGGCCAGCGCCCGGGGTGCTGGTGACCGAGATCGTCGGTTTTCTGGCGCACGAGTTCGCGCTCGCGCTGATCGAGCACCTCGAGACCATCCGCGAGAGCCGGCTGCGCGCGCTGCAGTTCCATGATTGGTTCGGCGTCACGGGCTACGACATCCGCTCGCAGCGGGACCTCACGGCGTGGCACGCCCGGCACCGCCTCGACGTGGAGGGGCTCGACATCGGCGTGCGCTCGGCGATGGTGCGCATGGGCGTGACCGTGGCGAACGTCCCGCTGCGTGGGTTGATTCGTCTCCATGACGACGAAGCCAGGTTCAGCGCAGCGGTACGGGAGGGGACGGTGCGCCGGCAGGCGCTCGCGCCCACACGGTAGCGCCCCTTTTGCGGGCGGACCCGCGCGAGGGTCCGGTCCGGTCTCGCCACCCGAGGACGCGTGGTGGGCGCACGCGCCCGACGCAGGGACCCCTTCGTGCGCTCCTCGCCGCGAGACCGTAACGAGCACAGGGGCGGGGACGACTCTCGGCCGCATGATTCCCCTCTCCGTACTCGACCTGGCGCCCGTCACCGAAGGCGCGAGCGTGGGCGACGCGCTGCGCAACTCGCTCGCTCTCGCACGTCACGCGGAGGCGCTTGGGTACCGGCGCTTCTGGTTGGCCGAGCATCACAACATGCCCGGCATCGCGAGCGCCGCGACCGCCGTCGTCATCGCGCACATCGCCGCGGGGACCCAGCGCATCCGTGTTGGGTCGGGCGGCGTGATGCTTCCCAACCACGCGCCCCTCGTGGTGGCCGAACAGTTCGGGACGCTCGAGGCGCTCCACCCGGGTCGCGTCGACCTGGGCTTGGGACGCGCCCCAGGCACGGACCCGCGCACGATGCGGGCCCTGCGCCGCGACCTCGTCGCAGGTCCCCAACACGCCGATACGTTCCCGCGCGACGTCCTCGAGCTGCAGCGCTACTTCCGCGACGGCGCGGGGCCAGCGGTCCGCGCGGTGCCCGGTGAAGGCCTGCGCGTGCCCATCTGGCTCCTGGGATCGAGCCTCTACAGCGCCGAGCTGGCAGGCAAGCTGGGGCTGCCGTTCGCGTTCGCTTCGCACTTCGCGCCCGACCTGTTGATGCAGGCGCTCTCCGTGTATCGCCGCGTCTTCGCGCCGTCCGAACAGCTGGACGCGCCCTACGCGATGGTGGCGACCAACATCATCGCCGCAGACTCGGACGCCGAGGCCGAGCGACTGGCCAGCTCGCTCATGCAGGCGTTCATTCGGCTGCGTCGTGGGCAGCCCGGAAAGCTGCCACCTCCCGTCCACGATGTTGCCGCCGTCCTCAGCGCAGCCGAGCTTGCAGGCATGCGTCGCCTGCTGTCGCGCTCCTTCATCGGGTCGCGTGACACGGTGGCCACGGGGCTCCATGCGCTGATCGCCGAGACGGGCGCCGACGAGGTCATCGTGGGCGGCCAGATCTTCGATCACGACGCGCGGCTACGCTCGTACGAGTTGGTCGCGAGCATCGCGGACTGACGCACAGCAGCGAGCGTCGCGGCGGATCGCGCAGCCCCTGGCGAGCGAAGGTCTAGGCGCGCTCGGCGAACCACTCGCGCAGGACGCGCTCGTGGAGGTCGAAGGCCAACTGGGTAGGCTCCGTGACCACCAGGCACTCGAGCGTCTCGTGGCTCAGCACGAAGGGCGGTAGGTCGGCGCCGCGCAGGGGCGGGGCCTCCCCGAAGATCAGCAGGGTGCCGCCAGGTGCGCTGAGCACGCGGCGCTCGCGCACGGTGCTCCCGTCGATGCGGATCCCCGTCTCTTCGAACAGCTCACGGGCGGCGGCGCTCTGCCAGTCCTCGCCGTGGTCGATGAACCCACCGGGCAGCGCCAGGCCGCCGCGATGGGGCTCGATGCCGCGGCGGATCACGAGCACCCCGGCGTCGATGGGTTGCAGCACGACCGCCACCGGGCTCGGGCTCAGGTACGAGACCTTCGTGCACGCGGTGCACGTGCGCGGCCAGGACGCGTCAGTCGGGTAGGGAGCGCCGCAGTACGAACAGTGACTGTGCTTGCGCAGCTCGGGCATGCTGCGAGGCTGCGGTTCCCGCAGGCGCTGAGTCAAGCGGTCACGGAACGGGAGCCTGCGCGAACCCGTCAGCACCCGTCGAAGACGACCTCGCCCACCACGTGGGTCTCGTCTTCGAGGGTGCAGTCGACGCGCGTGTGGCCGCGCACGAGGCGCACGTCGTTGACGGTCGTGTTGGTGTGCTCGACCGACACCTCGAAGCGGGAGCAGTGGTCGCGCGGGACGCGGAAGACCGTACAGTCGGTGCCGTTCGAGTTGCGGCAGCTGCCAGGGACCTCGATATCCAGACGGACGCCTTCGAGCGGGTCCACCGTCGGGTAGATGGCGCCATCGTTGTGGCCGGCGCCGTGGAGGTTGGCGCCCATGCGTCCATAGGGCTGCATGGAGTGGCAGTCGGTAGGAGTCAGCGTGAACGAGCCATGCGGCCCGCCCTCGATGCGCAAGCTGCCTTCCGTGCTGCCGCAGCTACCCGTGGCGACGACGAGCACGAGCGGGATCACCATGAAGAGGCCGAGCGCCATGAAGGCGCCGCGCTTGTTGCCGGCCACCTGCTGCGCTACGCGGGCCGCCTCTTCCTCCTCCTCGGACGGGCTCGAGGAAGGGGTGCTCTCGGATGGGGGCTGGTCGCTCATGATGGGGGCAGGGTGCCACACATCGTGTCTGCATCGGGCCTTCGGTGAAGCGGGCGGGGCACGTCCTAGTTGGGGCAGGGCCGCGCAACTGGCCGGACGTAGGCGCACGGTGCGGCGCCCGCGCCCGACCTGCCCATGGTACGAAAAACGTGGCGTTGTTCCAAAAGTTGCTCCGATACGATTTACTTTCGGCCCCACATGCACTAGACATTGAATACTCATTCAGTCGGCACGCCCCCGCGCGGCCGAACCGAACCCCGATAGGAGCGAACCATGTCCGAAGCGATCGTCTACGACGCGCTGCGCACCCCGCGCGGCAAAGGAAAGCAGAACGGGAGCCTGCACGAGGTCAAGCCCGTCTCGCTTGTCACCGGCCTCATCGATGCCCTCCGCGAGCGGCAGCCCAACCTGGACGTCGACAAGGTGGACGACATGGTGCTCGGCTGCGTCACGCCGGTGGGCGATCAGGGCGCGTGCATCGCGAAGACCGCGGCCATCGCGGCCGGCCTGCCGGACACCGTCGCGGGCGTGCAGATCAACCGCTTCTGCGCCTCGGGGCTCGAGGCCGTGAACCTGGCGGCGCAGAAGGTCCGCTCGGGCTTCGAGGACATGGTCCTCGCGGGCGGTGTGGAGTCGATGTCGCGCTGCTCGATGGGCATGGACGGTGGCGCGTGGGCCATGGACCCCGCCACCAACTACGACACCGGCTTCGTGCCGCAGGGCATCGGTGCCGACCTGATCGCCACGCTCGAGGGCTTCACGCGTGAGGACGTGGACGCGTTCGCCCTGCGCTCGCAGCAGCGCGCCAGCGCCGCCTGGGCCGAGGGCCGCTTCGCGAAGAGCGTGGTGCCGGTGAAGGACCAGAACGGCGTGGTGGTGCTCGACAACGACGAGTACATCCGCGGCGACGCCACGATGGAGGCGCTCGGCAGCCTGAAGCCCGCGTTCACCATGATCGGCGAGATGGGCGGCTTCGACGCCGTGGCACTGCAGAAGTACCACTGGGTGGAGCGCATCGAGCACGTGCACACGGCCGGCAACAGCAGCGGCATCGTGGACGGCGCGGCGCTGATGCTGATCGGCACGGAGGAGGCCGGCAAGAGCATGGGCCTCACGCCGCGCGGCCGCATCGTCGCCACCGCGGTCACCGGCACCGACCCCACCATCATGCTCGTGGGTCCGGCCCCGGCCGCGAAGAAGGCGCTGGCCCGCGCTGGGATGACCAAGGACCAGATCGACCTCTGGGAGATCAACGAGGCGTTCGCGTCCGTCGCGCTGCGCTTCATGAAGGACATGGACATCGACCCGGACACCGTGAACGTCAACGGCGGGTCCATCGCCATGGGTCACCCGCTCGGAGCTACCGGCGCGATGATCCTCAGCACCGTCCTCGACGAGCTCGAGCGGCAGAACAAGCGCTACGGCCTCGCCACGCTGTGCGTCGGCGGCGGCATGGGCATCGCCACCATCATCGAGCGCATCTGAGTCCCCACGGAACGCGAAAGGCAGAAGAGAACATGACTGAACAGACCGCAATCCGCTGGGACCTCGGGGCCGACGGCGTCGTCACGCTGACGATGGACGACCCCAACCAGTCCGCGAACACGATGAACGAGCTGTACCAGGAGTCGATGAAGCGCACCGTCGCGCGGCTCCAGGACGAGGTGAAGTCGGGGGCCGTGAAGGGCGTGATCCTGACCTCCGCCAAGAAGACCTTCTTCGCCGGCGGCGACCTCAAGATGCTGAGCCAGGCGCAGCCCGAGAACGCCGCTGACATGTTCGCGCACGTGCGCGAGATCACCGGCCAGCTGCGCGCCCTCGAGACGCTCGGCATCCCGGTCGTCGCCGCCATCAACGGCGCGGCGCTGGGCGGCGGGCTCGAGATCGCGCTGGCGTGTCACCACCGCGTGGTCCTGAACGACCCGCGCATCCAGCTGGGCCTGCCCGAGGTCACCCTGGGCCTGCTCCCTGGCGGCGGCGGCATCGTGCGCACCGTGCGCCTCTTGGGCGTGCAGAAGGCCATCATGGACGTGCTCATCCAGGGCCCGCGCCTGCGGCCGGACAAGGCGCTGTCGCTCGGCCTGGTGCACGAGCTGGCGACGGACGCGGACGACATGCTCGCCAAGGCGCGCGCGTTCATCGCGGCCAACCCCAAGTCGGCGCAGCCGTGGGACGTGAAGGGCTACAAGATGCCCGGCGGCACCCCGAGCAACCCGATGCTGGCGGGCAACCTGCCGGCGTTCCCGGCCAACCTGAAGAAGCAGCTCAAGGGCGCGCACTACCCGGCGCCGCGGGCCATCATGAGCGCGGCCGTCGAGGGCGCCCAAGTGGACTTCGACACCGCACAGCGCATCGAGAGCCGCTACTTCACGGAGCTGGCCACCGGCCGCGTCGCGAAGAACATGATCAAGGCGTTCTTCTTCGACCTGCAGAAGATCAACAGCGGCGCCAGCCGTCCGAAGGACGTGCCGCAGGTGCTCCCGAAGAAGGTGGGCATCCTCGGTGCCGGCATGATGGGGCAGGGCATCGCCTACTCCACGGCCACTGTCGGCATCCCGTGCGTGCTGAAGGACATCTCCGTCGAGGCCGCCGAGAAGGGCAAGGCGTACACCGCCAAGCTCCTCGAGAAGCGCGTCGCGAAGGGCGCCATGACGCGTGAGGCGGCCGACGCCACCCTCGCGCTGATCGAGACCACCGCGGACGCCAGCGGGCTCGCCGGCTGCGACATGATCATCGAGGCCGTGTTCGAGAGCGTCGCGCTCAAGGCCAAGGTCACCCAGGAGGCCGAGGCCGCCGGCGAGCCGGGGCTGCTGATGTGCAGCAACACGTCGACGCTGCCCATCACGGGCCTCGCCAAGGCCTCGAAGGACGCGTCGCGCTTCATCGGCCTGCACTTCTTCTCGCCCGTCGACAAGATGCCGCTGGTCGAGATCATCATGGGCGAGCAGACCTCGGACGCCGCGCTCGCGATGGCCTTCGACTACGTGGTGAAGATCAAGAAGACGCCCATCGTGGTGAACGACAGCCGCGGCTTCTTCACGTCGCGCGTGTTCGGCACGTTTGCCATGGAGGGCGTGGCCATGCTCGCCGAGGGCTTCGCGCCCAACTCCATCGAGCAGGCGGCGCTGCAGGTGGGCATGCCCGTGGGCCCGCTCGCCGTGAACGACGAGGTCAGCCTCGAGCTCGGCCGTCACGTGCGCGTGGAGACCAAGAAGGCCCTCGAGGCCGAGGGCAAGCCCTACGTGGGGAGCCCCGCGGACCCCGTCATCGACAAGATGTGCGAGGAGCTCAACCGCAAGGGCCGCGCCGCAGGTGGTGGCTTCTACGAGTACCCGGCGGGGGGCAAGAAGTTCCTTTGGCCGGGCCTCAAGGAGCACTTCGTGCGGGCTGACGGCGGCGTTCCGTCAGAGCACCAGTTCCAGGACATGAAGGACCGCCTGCTCTACATCCAGAGCCTCGAGACCATCCGCTGCCTGGAGGAGAACGTCCTGCGCTCGGTGGCCGACGCCAACATCGGCTCCATCATGGGCATCGGCGCGCCGCCCTGGACGGGCGGTCTCCTGCAGTACGTGAACTACGTGGGGCTGCCCGAGTTCGTGCGGCGTTCCGAGGAGCTGGCCGGCAAGTACGGCGAGCGCTTCTCGCCGCCGAAGCTGCTGCGCGAGATGGCCGAGGCGGGCAAGACCTTCACCAAGTGAGCGCGGTGCGCGCGTGACGCACGGCGGCGGGCTCTCACGGGTCCGCCGTTCTGCGTTTGGGGTGCCGCATGCCCCGCCGTCCCTCCATGTCAGTCAGACGCCTTCGGACTGGCGTCCGTGTCGCCCGAGGGGGGCGGAGCCGGTTCAGTGGGCTCGCCGCGCAGCGCCCGGCGCACGCCCTCGTCGATGGAGCGCAAGTGCAGGTCGCGCTGCGGGAAGGGGATCTCGATGGCCTCACGGTAGAGCGCGTCGTGCACCCAGTGCGTGATGTCGCTGCGCAGCTTGTGGTGGTCGGCGTACTCCCCCACCCAGCAGTTCACTCGGAAGTCGAGGGAGCTGTTCCCGAAGCCCATGAACAGGATGCTGGGGGCGGGCTTGTCCAGGATGGTGGCGTGGTTCGCACAAGCGTCGGCCAGGACGGCGGACACGCGGTGTGGGTCCGTGCCGTACGCGACGCCGACGTCGACGCTGACGCGCCGCGACCGATCGGACAGCGTCCAGTTCACCACCTCCTTCGAGATGAGCTCCGCGTTCGGCATGATCACCTCGGCGCCGTCGATGCCGAGGATGGTGCTGGCGCGGATGCCGATGCTGGTGACCTCGCCGACGAGGGACCCCACCTCGATGAAGTCGCCGATCTTCACGGGGCGCTCGACCATGAGGATGAGCCCGGAGATGAAGTTGCTGACGATGTTCTGCAGACCGAAGCCGATGCCCACGCTCAGCGCGCCAGCGAGCATGGCCAGCTGCGCGCCCTGGATGCCGACCGCAGACAACGCGGCGATCACGCCGATCGCGACGACGGCGTAGCCGACGAGGCGCGAGACGCTGCCCGACACGTCACGGCCGACCTCGAGGCGGGTCATGACTTCTTGGTCGATGACGAAGCGGACGAAGCGGGCGAAGTACCCGACGAACACCAAGATCAGCGCGGCCGCGACGATCGCGCCCAGCGACAGGCGGATCTCGCCCGTCTCGATGGAGAGCGCGCCCAGCGTGTCCAGCACGCCCTTGATGGGCTCTATCAGGCGGAAGCTCTCGGCGCTGGTCCATAGCCAGAGCAGCACGGCGAGCGCGCGCACGCCGGTGCGGATGCGGTGGGTCAACATGCGCCGGTGGCGTCGCACGCTGATGAACTGCAGGGCGAGCCGGCTGCGCAGGCTGAAGGCCACGAGGGCCTCCACCACCAGCGCCCCGGCGAACATGATCATGGCCATGAACACGCTGCCCATCGTCGCGTCGGCGACCATCGTGGCGAGCGCCTCCCAGCCCAGCGCCGCGCCGATGGACACGCCGGTGAGCAGGAGCGCGGCCGCCAGCAACACCGCATCGAGCCCCATCTTCAGGTGTGCCCGCTGCTTCGTGCGGAAGGTCATGAGCCACGTGGCCGTGACGAGCCCCTCGATGACCAGGAGAGTCTGATGCAACGAACCTCCCTCGGGCGCGAGCTGCACCAGCTTGTCGAAGGTCAAGGCCACGACGAAGCCATACAGCAGCGGCCGCATGAAGACGGGGAGCAGCGGGGGCAGTAGCCGCATCACCGGGAACAGGAGCGCGACGAAGACGATGTCGAACACGATGACGGGCGCGGTGGGCACGAACAGCGGCGTCCCCATGAGCACCATCAGCGCTGCCGACGCGACAGGTGAGTGCACGACGTGGCGCGCGAGCCTCAACACGTCCGGGTCGCCCTCCCACTCGGGGCTGCGGCTGCGCTGGTACACCAGCATGAGCCCAAGCAGCACACCCACCACCAGCATCGCGAGGAATCCGTCGGACTCCCCTTCGGCCCCGGCGTTCAAGAGCTCCCAGTGCATCGCCATGGCGGCCGCGGCCTGCGTCACCAAGCCGGGCGAGTTCGAGGCGAACGCGTGGAAGAGCGGAGGCGACCCGCGGTCCCACAGCTTCGCCTCGCTCACCACCTCGGCGCTGTCCAGCTGCTCCATCACGCTCGCCACGCGCAGCGCCTCGGTGCTGAGGGCTTCGTGCAGGCGCTCGATGTCGGCGGCCTGGCGCTGCACTTCGATCAGCTCCGTCCCCACCAGCCCGAGCATCGCTTGCGCGCGGGCCAGCACCTCGGAGGGCACGTCGTTCTCCTCCAACAGCGCGACGTGTCCTTGCCACTCCGTACGCAACGGCTCCAGCCGTGCGAGGGCGGCCCGCAACGCCGCGCGGCGCGTCTGGACAGTCCCGAGCGCGTCGTCCAGGCGCTCCTCCGGGCGTCGCCACCGCTGCCGGACGTCCAACAGCGTGCGCGCGTCCAACGAGGGGAGCTGCGCCAGCAGTGGGCTGGTCAAGAGGTCGTCGATCTGCGCACGCGCCGCCGCGAGCTGCAGGCGGCCTGCCTCGAGCGTGCCGTTGGGCATGGTGGCGACGTGCAGCGACCGGAGCGTGGCGCTGGTGGCGTCGGCGGCAGCGGCGATCTCGAGGGCCGAGGTCCCGGGCACGGGGGCTTCGATGACCTCTCCCGCGTCTGGCGGCGAGCCACCGTCGCTGGGCCCGGCGTCTTCGGGTCCAGCGTCGGTCACCCCAGCGTCGACGACGACCGCTGGCGGCGCTCGACGTCGCGGCCGCTGTGCCCCGGCGGGAGCGGCGACGGCCAAGGAGACGAACAGCGCGCACAGCACGAACGGGCCGCGCAGCGCGCCAGGCAGGGAGGGGCGCGAAGGGCGAGGCGACATGGACGTGAGAGCTATGCCACGACTGGGCCTGCGTTCCCAGAGACTGGCGCTTCTCGGACGCAGCGCAGACCGCGGCCCGCGGCCCCCGTTGCGCTCTACGGCGGCGGCGGTGTACGACCGGAGGATGAACCCTTACTGGGCGTACGCGATGGTCGCGGGCATGCTGGTCGAGCTGGTCGCGATGTTCGTATTTCCGCTGGCGTACGCGCGTTTGGCGTTCATCCCGTGCGACAGACGTGCCGAGCCCCTGCCGCGCCGTGTGGCCCCCTCGGGCTACCGTGACGCCCCCGCCGTGCCGCTGAACGTGGCGGCGTTGGGGCTCGACGGCTTCACCTACGAGGACGACGAGACGGTCGGCGCTTTCGCTGGTGGTCGCGGCTGGCTGCGCATGCGCTACAAATTTTTCGGTTGGAACCGGGTGATGGGCATCGTCTCGGTCGTCCCCGGCGTGAGTGACGACAGGTTGCAGCTCACGGCGCGCGTCTACCCCGCGTTCACGATCTCTCTACTTGGCTCCGCGTTCGCGATGGGGAACCCGAGGATCATCGTGGTGCTCCTCGCGGCCATGGTCGTCAGCGTCCTGGTGAGCACGATGATGCTCCGCAGCCGCGTGCGCGTCCCGCTCAGCCGCTTCCAGGACGAGCTCGCCTCGCGCGCCAAGCGTCACCTCGCGGAGACGCCTTGAGCGCGGCGCTCGTCGATGGGCGCGGACCCGACGCGCTCCCCGTGCTGATGTACGGCACCGCGTGGAAGGAGGACGACACGGAGGCGTTGGTCAGCGAGGCCCTGCGCGCCGGGTTCCGCGCCTTCGACACGGCGAATCAGCGCAAGCACTACGTCGAGGCGGGGGTCGGCGCCGCCCTGGCGCGCGCCTTCGCGGCAGGCGACGTGAGCCGCGAGGAGGTCTTCCTGCAGACCAAGTTCACCTACGCGCGCGGCCAGGACCACCGGCTCCCCTATGACCCGAGCGCCCCCATCGCGGCGCAAGTCCGGCAGTCCTTCGAGAGCTCCCAGGGGCACCTGGGCGTCCGCTTCGTCGACAGCTTGGTGCTGCACGGACCCATGCGCGCCGGTCACCTGCACCCGCTGGACGAGGAGGCCTGGTCCGCGATGGAGGCGCTGGTGGACGAGGGGCTGGTGGGGGCGCTCGGGGTCAGCAACGTCGAGCCGGCGCACGTGACCGAGTTGCTGCAGGTGGCCCGCATTCGGCCACGCTTCGTGCAGAACCGCTGCTACGCCGACCAGGGCTGGGACGCCGCCGTGCGCGGGCTGTGCGCCCGAGCGGGCATCGTCTATCAGGGTTTCTCGTTGCTCACGGCCAACCGGCCCGTGGTCGCGGGCCCCACCGTCCGCGAGGTGGCGGCGCGGCACCAGGCCACCCCCGCGCAGGTGGTGTTCGCGCTGGCGCTGCAGCTGGGCATCTGGCCACTCACGGGCACGCGCGACCCTCGCCACATGCGCGATGATCTGGCGGCGGTCGGGCTCTCGCTCAGCGGCAGTGAGGTGCAAGCGCTGCAGCTCGCTTGAGCTCGCTCTCGGGGGCGTCCGTCGCTCGCCATGTCCGTGATGCGCCCGCTCGGCCACGGCACCTGGCACCCTCGCCCACAGGGCGGCTAGAGTCTGCCCTGTGACCGCCTCCCTCGACCCGCACCGCGTCGTCTATCGCTGGGACCTCGACAAGACGTACCTGCGCACCGAGTTCGACAGCATCCGCGACCTGCTCCGGACGGCCGTGGAGCCGGCCACACGCAAGCGCACCGTGCCGGGGGCGTCGGTCTTGCTGCGCGAGCTGCGCGCCACGAACCCCGCGGCGGTGTACATCCTGTCCGGCAGCCCCGAGCAGATGCGGCGTGTGCTGGAGGCCAAGCTGCGCCTCGACGGCATCCGCTGGGACTCGTTCACGCTCAAGCCCAGCTTGGACAACCTGCTCAAGGGGCGCTTCCGCGTGCTCAAGGATCAAGTGAGCTACAAGCTGGAGGCCCTGCTCTCTGCGCGTGCTCATGGCGACCGCGACCACCGCGAGGTGCTCTTCGGCGACGACGCCGAGGCCGACGCGTTCATCTACTCGCTCTACGCGGACCTGTGCGCCGGGCGGGTGGACAACCGCGAGCTGATGGCCGTGCTGGACGCCGCCCGCGTCTACCCGGAGAGTATGGGGCAGATCGTGCGCACCGCGGGCCGTGTGCCTCGCGGGGACTGCGTCCACCGCGTGTTCATCCACCTGGACCGCATCTCGTCGCCCGCGATGTTCGAGGCGTTCGGGCCGCGCGTGCTCCCATTCTTCAACTATTTCCAGCCAGCGCTCGTGCTGCTCGAGGACGGCCTCCTGGACGCGCTCGCGTGTCTCCGCGTGGGGGCGGGCATCCTGCTGCAGCAGGGCTTCCACCCCAGCACGCTGAACGCGTCGTTCGCGGAGCTCGCCGCCAAGGGGGTCATCGGGATGGGCTGCGCGGACCGCCTCCTGGCGGCACGGTCACTCGTGACGCCGAACGTGTTCGCTGGGGCGACGGATGGGCTGCTTCGCTTCCTGGAAGCCGTCTCGGCTCGCAGACCCGAGCTGGGCGAGGCGCGCGCTCCGGAGGCGGTCGAGATCGACTACGTGGAGCTCTTCTCTCGAGACCGAGAGCGGGCCCACGCTGCGAAGCGGCGCGCACGGTGGCGGCCACCGCGGTCGTTCTGACGGGCGCCCGGGGCGCGTGGCAGTGACCTGGTCTTGCGTTGCGCATCCGTTGGGGGCGGTCTTCGCTTCATGCCAGGTCGCAAACGGGCTGCTACCATGCCGGTTCTGTGACTCGTATTGGCTTTTCTCGTTTGTTCGGAGCCGCTCTGTTTGGCCTGCTGACCGTCGGGTGCGGGGCGCGCACGGGCCTACCCGCGCCAGACATCGGGCTCGACGCGGGCGTGGACATGGCCATGGACATGGGGGTGGACGCCGAGATCCCGTGTCTCGAGATCCCGTTCGACGCGGGCGTGGTCGAGGTGGAGCTCGAGACGGAGGCGCGCGTGGGACGTGCCGACGTCGTGTTCCTGATCGACCGTACGCTGTCCATGTCGGAGGAGATTGGACGCATCCGCGACAGGCTGCGTGACCGCATCGCGCCTGCCATTCGCACCGCCATCCCGGACTCCCAGCTGGCCGTGGCCAGCTTCGCCGACTTCCCCGTGCTGGACTACGGCTCGTTGGACGATGGTGACACCCCCTTTACGCTGCACCTCTCCAGCAACGCGGCCGTGGAGTCCGCGCAAGGCGCGGTGGAGAGCATCCGTCTTTCCAACGGTCTCGATCGGCGCGAGTCCCAGGTCGAGGCGCTCTACCAGCTCGCTACTGGTGAGGGGATCGGTGGGGACATGCCTGGGTTCGTGCCCCCGTCCGTTGGCTGCCCCGCCGGGGGCATCGGCTATGCGTGCATACGCACCGACGCGCTCCCCGTCGTCATGCTGTTCACGGACGCGCAGTTCCACAACGACCCGTTCGAGACCGGCTCCGGATACTCCGGCGTGTTCCCCACGCCACACACGTGGGACGAAGCCCTCTCCGAGCTCGACCGCATTGGCGCCCGTGTGCTCGGGTTCGACTCCGGCGGTGGCACGGCGGCGCCACCACTCAGACGCTTGGCGACCATGACGGGAGCGGTCGATGATCGCGGAGCGCCGTTGGTGTTCGACATCGGCGTGGCCGGCGAGCGCCTGTCGACGGGCGTCGTGGACGCCATCCGCACGTTCGCGAGCACGGCCATTCAGGACGTGTCGGTGGTCGCGCAGGACCCCGACCGCAACGACGGCGTCGATGTGCTCGGCTTCGTGGACGGCATCATTCCGTCGAGAGCCATCCCGGCGGACGGGGTGAGCGGG
Source organism: Sandaracinaceae bacterium (assembly GCA_020633055.1). Taxonomy (NCBI): domain Bacteria; kingdom Pseudomonadati; phylum Myxococcota; order Polyangiales; family Sandaracinaceae; species Sandaracinaceae bacterium. The sequence continues at coordinate 134,306 of JACKEJ010000007.1, forward strand.
CGCGACGTCGCGGGACAAGCGTTCCTCGGGGTGCGCGCCGGGACCCTGCTGGTGTTCACCATCGCCTTGCGCAATGGCGTCGTCGCGCCGGGGGTAGGGCCCCAGCGTTTCCGCCTCGAGCTGCTGTTCCGCGGGGACGGTCGGACGTTCATCGATCGGCAGATCGTGGAGATCGTCATTCCCGGCGCCGACGGCAGCGGATGCGACGACCTCGAGCCGGAGTAGCGTGGCGAGCCCTTGCGTCTGCGCGCCGATGTGCGACGCAGCGCGGTGACTTTTGCAGAACTCGGATTGATCGACCCTCTCGTCCGCGCCGTGGCCGCCGCCGGCTACGAGGCTCCCACGCCCATCCAGAAGGCGGCCATCCCCTCGGTCGTCGAAGGCCGCGACCTGCTCGGCTGCGCGCAGACCGGCACGGGCAAGACCGCGGCATTTGCGCTCCCGGTGCTGCAGCGCATCGACGCGACGGCGGGCGACGACCCCGCCATCCGCGCGTTGATCTTGACCCCCACGCGCGAGCTCGCGGCCCAGATCGGGGACAGCTTCAGCACCTACGGTGAGCACCTGGACCTGTGGCACACGGTCATCTTTGGCGGCGTGAAGGAGAACCCGCAGATCGCCGAACTGAAGCGTGGCGTGGACATCCTGATCGCCACGCCGGGCCGCTTGCTGGACCTGATGGGGCAGGGGCACGTGGATCTGAAGCGCCTCGAGGTGTTCGTTCTGGACGAAGCCGATCGCATGTTGGACATGGGCTTCCTCCCCGACGTGAAGCGTGTGGTGAAGGCGCTCCCAGAGAAGCGGCAGACGCTGTTCTTCAGCGCGACCATGCCGCCCGTGATCCGCGAGCTGGCCGAGTCGCTGCTCAACGATCCCGTCAGCGTGGCCGTTGCGCCCGTGTCGTCGGCGACCGAGCTGGTCACTCAGCAGGCCTTCTTCGTGGATCGCGCCGACAAGCGGGCGCTGTTGGTGGATCTGCTGCAGCGTCCGGAGGTGACGCGCACGCTGGTGTTCACGCGCACCAAGCACGGCGCCAACCGCATCGTGGAGCATCTCGAGAAGGCCAACATCAAGGCGGCTGCCATCCACGGCAACAAGTCGCAGAACGCGCGCACCCGCGCGATGGATGGCTTCCGCGACGGAAGCCTGCCGGTGCTGGTCGCGACCGACCTGGCGGCCCGCGGCATCGACGTCAGCGGGGTGTCCCACGTCATCAACTTCGACCTGCCGAACATCCCGGAGACGTACGTGCACCGCATCGGCCGCACTGGGCGCGCCGAGGAGACGGGTGTCGCCTGGGCCCTGGTGGAGGACGAGGACCGGGCGTTCATGGCCGACATCGAGCGGCTGATGAAGCGTCAGGTGGAACGCGTGGAGGATCACCCGTATCCGCCGCAGCGCCCGCTGCCCGCGATGACCGACCTGCAGAGCCGCCCGACCGGTGGCGGTGGAGGCGGTGGAGGCGGCGGTGGAGGCGGCGGACGCTCGGGTCGCGGACGCTCAGGCGGCCGCGGCGGCCGTGGTGGGTCCGGCGGCGGAGGTGGCGGCGGCCGCACGGGTGGTGGCGGCGGCGGTGGCCGTGCGGGCGGTGGGAGTGGCGGTGGCCGCTCCGGTGGAGGACGCTCTGGTGGTGGTGGCGGCGGCGGCGGCGGACGCCCGGCGGGCAGTGGTGGCGGTGGCCGCTCTGGTGGCGGGCGCTCGGGGGGTGGACCGAGAGGTTCGGGCGGCTCGCGAGGCAGCTGAGCTCGTCCTCCGGCCAGCTTCCGCGCAGGCAGACCACCGCGCGTAGCGATTGCTCGCCCGCGGTCCTCGCCGTACCTTGCGATCGACATGCCTGACTATCGCTCCAAGACCTCCACGGCGGGCCGCAACATGGCCGGCGCGCGCGCCCTCTGGCGCGCCACCGGCATGAAGGACGCCGACTTCCAGAAGCCCATCATCGCGGTGGCGAACTCGTTCACCCAGTTCGTCCCGGGTCACGTCCACCTCAAGGACCTCGGGCAGCTCGTCGCGCGCGAGATCGAGGCGCACGGGGGCGTCGCGAAGGAGTTCAACACCATCGCCGTCGACGACGGCATCGCGATGGGCCACGACGGGATGCTGTACTCGCTGCCGAGCCGCGAGATCATCGCCGACTCGGTGGAGTACATGGTCAACGCGCACTGCGCCGACGCGCTCGTGTGCATCTCGAACTGCGACAAGATCACGCCCGGCATGCTGATGGCCGCGCTGCGCCTCAACATCCCCACCGTGTTCGTGTCTGGCGGGCCCATGGAGGCCGGCAAGACCAAGCTCGCCAAGCACGCGCTCGACCTGGTGGACGCGATGGTCATCGCGGCCGACCCGAACGCGTCGGACGAGCTGGTGGCCGAGTACGAGCGCAGCGCGTGCCCCACGTGCGGGTCGTGCTCGGGCATGTTCACCGCCAACTCGATGAACTGCCTCACCGAGGCCCTCGGCCTCGCGCTGCCGGGCAACGGCTCGACCCTGGCGACGCACGCCGACCGCGAGCGCCTGTTCCTCGAGGCGGCCCGCACCGCAGTGGATCTCTGCCGTCGCTACTACGGCGAGGACGACGCCACGGCGCTGCCCCGCAACATCGCGTCCTTCGCAGCGTTCGAGAACGCCATGACGCTCGACATCGCGATGGGCGGGTCCACCAACACCATCCTGCACCTGCTCGCGGCCGCGCAGGAGGCCGAGCTGTCGTTCGACCTCGGGGATATCGACCGGCTGTCGCGGCGCGTGCCGCAGCTGTGCAAGGTCGCCCCGAACTCCCCCAAGTACCACATGGAGGACGTGCACCGCGCCGGCGGCATCATCGCCATCCTGGGCGAGCTCGGCCGCGCGGGCCTGCTCGACCTGAGCGTGCCCACCGTCCACAGCAAGACGCTCGGCGACGCCATCGCGGCCTGGGACGTGACGCAGACCAGCGACGCTGCGGTGCACGATTTCTTCCGGGCTGGTCCGGCGGGCATCCCCACGCAGGTGGCGTTCAGTCAGTCCACGCGCTGGAAGACGGTCGACCTCGACCGCAGCGAGGGCTGCATCCGCGACGCGGCCCACGCCTACTCGAAGGAGGGCGGGCTCGCGGTGCTGCGCGGCAACCTGGCGGTGGACGGCTGCGTCGTGAAGACGGCGGGCGTGGACGAGTCCATCCACGTCTTCGAGGGCAGCGCGAAGGTCTTCGAGAGCCAGGACGCGGCCGTGCACGGCATCCTCGAGGGGCAGGTGCAGGAGGGCGACGTGGTCGTCATCCGCTACGAAGGCCCCAAGGGCGGGCCGGGCATGCAGGAGATGCTCTACCCGACGAGCTACCTGAAGTCGAAGGGGCTCGGGAAGGCGTGCGCGCTGCTCACGGACGGCCGGTTCTCGGGCGGGACGTCGGGCCTCTCCATTGGTCACGCGTCCCCAGAGGCCGCGGCCGGCGGCACCATCGGGCTCGTCCGTGACGGCGACCGCATCCGCATTGACATCCCGGCGCGCACCATCGACCTGCTGGTGCCCGAGGCCGAGCTGGCCGAGCGTCGCAGCGCACAAGACGCTGCGGGTTGGAAGCCGGCGCAACCCCGGAAGCGGCAAGTCAGCACGGCACTCAAGGCGTACGCGCTGCTGGCCACCAGCGCCGACAAGGGCGCGGTGCGGGATCGCAGCAAGCTCGACTGACGCGGCGCCTTGGTGCGGTCGCGTCAGTCGTCGTCCTCGAACTCATCGCCGCCGAGCGCCGCCGCTGCCTCCTGAGCGAGCTCGCCCAGCGTGGCGCCCGTCTCGTCGTCGGCCTCGTCGAAGGCCACCGTGCGCTCGTCGTCCGAGAAGCGCTCGATGAGCGGCACCGCGTCGGGGTCGTCCAGCGTGACGAAGGCCTCGATGGTGGCCGCGATGATCTCGGGCTCGTCCGTGTCCAGGAAGCGCTTCATCAGCGACATCGCGCTCGGCTCACCGACCTCGGCCAGCACGTGGGGCAGCTCGCACATGGCGAGGCCGCGACGGCCCGCGTCCAGCGCGCGCTCGATGCCGCGGGCGACCTCGGCGTAGTACTCGTAGGCCACGTCCAACAGCGCCTCACCGGCCGCGATGCGCACGGGGGGCTCGTCGTAGTCCATGATGTCGATCAGCGCGTCGGTCATCTCGGGGCCGGGCACCTGCGCGCACAGGTCCGCCAGGCGCTCGAGGCGCATGCCGGCCTCGGCGGGGTTGCGCGCGCCCAGCTCCTTGGCCTCGGCCACGGCGCTCACCAGCGTCCGGATCAGCCCTTGCTTGCCGCTGGCGAGGAGCTGGGCCTCGGCCTGGCGCATGGCCCGGTCGGCGTCGAAGATCGCATCGAGAGAACGCTTGGGGTCGGTCATGGTCACGTGTCTTTGCAGAGGGACGGGAGCACGCGCAAGACCTCTCGCACGTGGTCGACGCCGTCGAGGCGGTTCGGGTCGTCAGCCGCACGATGGTGCGTCAGTTTCATGTCGGGTGTCAGCTTCCACGGACTGCGCGGCTGCCCGACCAGGCGCATGACCTTGGCGGGGTCCAGCGGCGTGTCCTCGCGCAGGTGCAGGGCCACGCGCCGCTCGTCCGCTTCGCACCCGAGGATGCGGTACTCGCGCAGCAGGGGTCGCAGCGCCATCACGCGCAGCAGGGCCTGCGCGGGCGGCGGCGGGGGCCCGAAGCGGTCCTCCATCTCCACCGCCAGCTCGTGCACGCGCTCTTCGTCGCGCGCGGAGGCCAGCCGCTTGTAGAGCGACAGGCGCAGGCCCACGTCGTCCACGTAGTCGTCCGGGAGGTAGTGCTCCATCGGGAGCGTCATCTCGGTGTCGAAGTCGGCCACGACTTCTTCGCCGCGCAGCTCCGCCACGGCCTGCTCGAGCATGTGCACGAACATGTCGAAGCCCACAAGCGACACGCTGCCGCTCTGCTCGGCGCCCAGGAGGTCGCCCGCGCCGCGCAGCTCCATGTCGAGCGACGCCACCTTGAAGCCCGAGCCCAGCTCCGTGAAGCGCTCCAGCGCCTCGATGCGCGAGCGCGCCTCGTCGCTCAGCGTGGAGGGCGGCGGCGTGAGCAGGTAGCAGTAGGCGCGCTCGCGGCTGCGGCCCACACGCCCGCGCAGCTGGTAGAGCTGCGACAGGCCGAAGGTGTCCGCGCGGTCGATGATCATCGTGTTGGCTCGCGGGATGTCGATGCCCGACTCGATGATGGCCGTGGAACAAAGCACGTCGTAGCGGCCGTCGATGAAGTCCGTCATCGTCTGCTCCAGCGGCCCCTCGCCCATCTGCCCGTGCGCGACGGCGATGCGCACATCTGGGAGCAGCTTCTGCAGGCGGTCGGCGCGCTCGTACAGCCCGTCGATGCGGTTGTAGACGAAGAAGGCCTGCCCGCCGCGGTTCATCTCCCGCAGGATGGCCTCGCGGATGGTGTGGTCCTCCCAGCGGCACGCGAAGGTGCGCACCGCCCGCCGGTCCACCGGGGCGCTCGTGATGAGGCTCAGGTCGCGCATGCCGCCGATGGCCATCTGCAGCGTGCGCGGGATCGGCGTGGCGGACAGCGTGAGCACGTCGACGCTCTTGCGCAGGTTCTTGATGCGCTCCTTGTGCGACACACCGAAGCGCTGCTCCTCGTCCACCACCAAGAGGCCGAGGTTCTTGAAGTGCACGTCCTTGCTCAGCAGTCGGTGGGTCCCGATGACCACGTCCACCTGGCCATCCTTCAGCCCCGAGAGCACCTCGGCCTGCTCGGCCTTGTCCACGAAGCGCGAGAGCACGCCCACCTTGAGCGGGTAGTCGGCCATGCGCCCCGCGAAGTTGTTGTAGTGCTGCTGGGCGAGCACGGTGGTGGGACACAGCACGGCGACCTGGCGCCCGGCCATGGCCACGCGGAAGGCTGCGCGCAGGGCCACCTCGGTCTTGCCGAAGCCCACGTCGCCGCACACCAGGCGGTCCATCGGGGTGGGCGCATCCAGGTCGGCCATGACCTCTTCGATGGCGGCCAGCTGGTCGCGTGTCTCTTCGTAGGGGAACGTGGCCTCGAACTCCGCGTAGCTGCGGTCGGGCGGGGGCACGGCGTCGCGCTCGGCCGCGGCGCGCTCCGCGTAGAGCTTGAGCAGGTCCTCGGCCAGCTGCTTGACGGCGCGCTCGACCTTGCCCTTGGTCTTGCTGAACGTGCTCCCGCCCAGGCGGTCGAGCTTCGGCGTGTGCGTGTCACCGGCCGCGAACTTCTGCAGCAGGTTCAGGCGCGTGACGGGCACCAGCAGGCGGTCGCCGCCCTTGTACTCCACGACCAGCACCTCGACGTAGCGCTCCTCGTCGCCCACGTAGCGCTCGAACTGGCTCTGGCCGAGCGACTTGCGCTCGAGGCCCATGTAGCGCCCCACGCCGTGGTCGGCGTGCACCACGAAGTCGCCCACCTCCAGCTGCCGCAGGTCCTCGAGGAACGCCTCGTTGTCGCGCGCCTTCTGCTTCTTGGGCGCGCGCTTGCGCGTCTTGGTCCCGAAGATCTCGCCCTCGGTGATGCACACCAGGCCCTCGGTGGGCATGACGAAGCCGTCGGCCAGCGCGCCCACGCTCACCTGCGCGCTCATGGGCGGGCGCCCCTCGATCATGCCCGGGACGTAAGGCTCGGGCTTGCCCGCGGTCGGCACCTCGTACTGCTGCAGGAGCGAGCGCAGGCGCTCTCCCTGCGTGTGGTTGCGCGCCACGAACAGCACGCGCATGCCCGCATCCAGCCAGCGCTGGGCGTTGCGCGCACCTGGGGCCAGGCCTTCTTCGCGGCCCGTGCCGCCGCGCGCGGCTTTGAGCTCGCCCACGAGCGCCGAGTGGTCCGTCGCGCCCAGGTGCAGCACACGCGCCTCGTCGCAGTGCTCCCACACGGCCAGAGGCGACGCGTCTTCGTTGGGTTGGCCCGTGAACACCATGCGGTGGATGGCCGCCACGGGTCGCGCCTCGAGGCGCACGGCCAGCTCGGCCTCGTCGAGGTAATGGTCGCGCAGCGCGTAGGTGGGCGCGCCCTCGCTCACCTTCGCGCCGTGGTCGTTGCGCGCCTGCTCGCGCTCGTCGCGGATGACGCGGTGGCACGCGACGGGGTCGAGGTACACCAGCCGCGCGTCGCCCGGGACGTACTCGAACAGCGTCTGCAGCGCCGGATAGAACGCGGGCAAGAGCCCGTCGAGCCCGTAGAACATGCGGCCGGAGGTGATGTCCTCCAGCAGCGCGAGCGTCTTCTTGGTGGGCCAGTTGACGTCGTCACACAGGGTGCGCACCCGCTGCCGCGCCAAGGCCACCTCGGCCTCGCCCAGCAGCGTCTCGCGCACGGGGTGCACGAAGATGCTGTCGGTCTCGGCCACCGTGCGCTGCGTGTCCGGGTCGAAGTACTTGATGCTCGTGACCAGCCAGTCGTCGAGGTCGATGCGGGCCGGGTAGGGCGCGTGGGGCGCGTACACATCCAGGATGCCGCCCCGCACCGCGAACGTGCCCGGGTCCTCCGCCACGGGCACGCGCAGGTAGCCACCGTCGGCCAGCACGCGCACCAGCTCGTCGCGGTCCAGTTCGTCCTCGGCCCGCACGCACTTCGAGCGCGAGCGGATGGCCTCGCGCGGGGCCACCTTGCGGATCAGCGCCGCCGCGGACACCACCAAGAAGCGCCAGGGCAGGCCCTCGGCCATGTGGAACAGCGCCGCCAAGCGGTCCATCGTGGCGCGCCGGTCCGACGCGACGTCCAGGAAGGGCGACGTGTCGGCCGCCGGGAAGTGCAGCACCTCCGTGCGGTCGCCCTCGGTCTCGCCCAGGAAGAAGCGCAGGCTCTCCGCCATGCGCTTCATCGCGTCTTGGTCGGGCGTGACCACCACCATGGGCCCCGCGTGCGCGCGGCTGGCCTTCATCAGCAGCAGCGCGGCGGCGCCCGCGGGCAAGCCGGCCAGGTCCACGCGCGCCTCCCCAGCCAGCGCGCGCACCGCGTCTTCGGTGGTGGCGGTGGCGCGCTGGAGGCCGCCGCTCAGGGGGGAGAGTTCGTCGAGCACGCGCTGGCCATAGCAGGCGTCCGCAGCCCGGGCTACGGCGCGCTGCGCTCGCGCTTGAGCTTGCCGTCCACCAGCAGGAAGCCGAACGGCACCACCGACGCGCCCAGGTACATCAGCGACTGCAGCGGCGCCCAGTCGCGCTTGATGCCCGCGTGCGAGAGGGCCGCGAGGAAGCCCACGAACAGGAGCCCATGCAGGCTCCCCACCACGCGCACCGCCATCGGCATGTCGAACATGTACTTGAGCGGCATCGCCACCCCGAGCAGGAGCAGGAAGGAGATGCCCTCGGCGATGCCCACGCGCCGCAGGAGCTCGACGGAGGGATGGGTGACGGGCTCGGTCATGGCCGAGACATTGGGGGCGCAGCCGGGGCTGTCAACTCCCCGAGGGCGACGCGCGCCGCACCAACGGCCGGACGAACAGTGTCACCCGACCCATGCGACGATTTCCTCTGCGGGCCGTCGATGGGCCGGGAAGAGGGCCCACACGCGCCGCGCCAAGCGAAGCACCGGGGCCAGTCCAACCCCCGACGCGCGTCCTGCAATGAAGCGACGGCCTGGGAAGAAGACGTAGAGCCGAAGCTCATCGGGCGAGTCGAAGTCGCGCACGTCGTCCCAAGCGTCGTCCGCTTCGGCGTACAACCAGAGCCGTTCCTCCACGACCTCTTGCAGGAGCGTCCGAACCTCGGCGGGGTCGCACATCGAAGGCTGGGGAGGGAGGTACTCTGAGCCCCCGCCGAGCTGCGGTACGCACTTCCAGAACGTGAGCGTTCCGTCTTCGCGTACGCACCAGCGGTCCGCTCCTTCGTACATGGGGCGCGACAGCTCGCACTGCACCTCGACCGCGGGAAGCGGCGTCATCGTCGCCAGTCGCACGAATTCTGCGGGCGTGATGAGGATTTCGTCCGTGAAGTGGTGGTCGTCGGTCATCGTGGATGTCGCGTTGCGGGTCCTGCAAGCGCACCTGTGGTCAGCCTGATGCCATGTCCACCCCGGGTCGCGGCCCTGGGCTGGCCAAGTGGCTAGACGAACCGTGTATCCGTGTTGCGCGGCCAGCCTCCCGAGCCTCCTCTCGTCAGGCGAAGCCGCCCGCGTTGTCGACCGCCACGCCGACCGCACCGGCGACGCTGCCCCCCTCCGTGCGCCCCAGGAAGAGCCTCGGAATCGCGTTCGCGCATGGGTGGTCCCCTGTGGCGAAGTTCACCACGGCGGTCTCCACGAAGCGGGGCTCGGCAACGAACCAGCGCACGACCCGTGCGTAGCCGGTGACGGCTGCGGTGCCCTCGCAGCGTCGCAGCGCGCTCACCCACTTGCTCGAGCGCCCGCGCAAGCGGCCCAGCCACTCGTGGAGGAACCCGAGCCCCGCCTCCATGGGCTCCGAGAGCACCTGCGCCTCCGGCCATAGGCTGCCCCCGCAGGCCCTGATTACCTGTGGGGCACTCAGGGACCGCAAGTCGTGACCGTCGGTGCGCGCGATCCAGAATGGCTCCCACCCAGTCGTCGCTTGCGAGGCGAACACCTCGAGGCCCGTCATGCGAGTCGCAGCCTCTTGGGCCAGAGCCATCACCAGCGCCAGGTCGGCCTGGTCGGGTGGGGGCGCGTCGTCCTCTGGTACGCCCAGCGCGCCGCTGGGTCGCAGCACGGTGCGGGTGGAGAACAGCGTGCCGCCCCAGTCTCCAGGAGGTGTGAAGTCGAACGTCCGGACGAGCTGTCGTAGCCATGGTGGACGACTCTCCAGCTGATCCGCCGACGGGCGTGGCGCTGCCAGGTCCCCTGCCGTACGCGGGTCCGGCATGTCCAACCGCGGGCGACGCTGCATCTGTGCGACCATCTCGAGCGGCGTGCGCGTGGTCGACGACATGCTCGTGGTGCCGTTCAGGAGGCGCCAGCGCCCATCGACCTCACGAAACGTGCGTGCCACCACGGTGACCTGAGTCGTGCTTGGTCCATTCACGAGGAAGTACCCGCACGCCCACCAGTCGATCCGCTCGCAGGCGATGATCTGGGTCGGCACGTCTGGGTAGTGCTCGCGGACGTCGTCCAAGTGACGCAGCTGGCTTCTGGACAGCACGGCGCCATGGCCGCTCGCGAGGTCGCCAGAGGAGCCAGCGCGCGCGACCTGACGGTAGGTCGCCAGCAGCTGCTTCGCCAGTTCCTCATCCATGCGGCGCGACTCTAGCGCACTCCGCTCTCGAGGCGTCAATCCAACGTGGGCCCCGCTGGGCTTCGGCGGCGGGACGATGCAACTTCCGTCGCGCCCTCCAACTCGGGGTTGAGGACCACCGCTTCAAGCGATAGCGTCTGCTCGAACACGAGGAGGCCAGGATGGACGACGATGAGTATCAAGTGAAGTTGCGCAGTCGCGCGCTGGGTGCGGGCATCCTGCTCGTCGGCATCGTGCTGGTGGGGGTCAACGTCGCCTTCCTGACGAGCGCCGAGCGCTTCTATCCGAAGCTGCTGGTGGTCGGTTGCGCCGCCATCCCCGCTGGCATGTTCGGGACCGCGTTCGGTTGGTCACCCCAGTTCCGCGGGGAGCCCTTGTGGTGGCAGGCGGGCGCGTGGGCATCGTCGGGGCTGGGTCTCCTCGCAGGCCTCGGTGCCATGTGGTTCCTCTCGTCCTGAGCTGCCCCGACGCCAAGCGCTGGCCGCGACCGACAGCGCCGCACCCGTCGAGGGGTGAGACAAACGGCGTATCCGTGTTGCGCGGTCAGCCTCGACCTGGTAGTGAATGGCGATTCATTCACCAACTGGTGCATAGAGGAGCAGCATGAAGCGCGTCATCTATTCTGAGGAGCACGACCTCTTCCGCAACGCCTTCCGTTCGTTCGTCGAGCGTGAGGTGGTCCCCAACCAGGCGCGCTGGCGCGAGGACGGCATGGTCGACCGCGAGACGTGGCGCAAAGCCGGCGAGGCCGGCTTCCTGTGTCCGTGGATGGAAGAGGAGCACGGCGGCGCGGGGGGCGACTTCCTGCACTCGGCCGTCATCATGGAGGAGCTGGCGCGCGTGTACGAGAGCGGCTTCGCGATGAGCCTGCACTCGGACATCGTGACCCCGTACATCCACGAGTTCGGCAACGCGGAGCAGAAGAAGAAGTGGCTGCCCGGCTGCGCTAGCGGCGAGATCATCACCGCCGTGGCCATGACCGAGCCCGGCACGGGCAGCGACCTCGCGGGCATCGCCACCACGGCGCGCAAGGACGGGGACGACTACGTCATCAACGGCGCCAAGACCTTCATCTCGAACGGGCAGCTGTGCGACATCGTCGTGGTCGCCGCGCGCACGGGCGCGCCCGGCGAGGACGCTCACCGCAGCCTCTCGCTCTTCGTCGTCGAGGCCGGCACCCCGGGCTTCAGCAAGGGCAAGAAGCTCGAGAAGATGGGCATGGACTCGCAGGACACCAGCGAGCTCGCCTTCGAGGACTGCCGCGTGCCCGCCGCCAACATGCTCGGCGCGCCCGGCGGTGGCTTCCTCATGCTCATGAAGAAGCTTCAGCAGGAGCGCCTCGCCGTCGCCATCGCCGCGCAGGCGTGCGCCGCGCAGTGCCTCAAGGACACCATCACGTACACGCAGGAGCGGCAGGCGTTCGGGCGCTCGCTCAGCAAGTTCCAGAACACCCAGTTCAAGCTCGCCGACTGCGCCACGCAGGTCGAGGTCGGGCAGGTGTTCGTCGACCGCCTCGTCGCGGCGCACGCCGCCGGTGAGTACCTGGTGAAGGAGTGCTCCATGGCCAAGCTGTGGCACACCGAGATGTTGGGGCGCGTCGTGGACGAGTGCCTGCAGCTCTTCGGGGGCTATGGCTACATGCTCGAGTACCCCATCGCGCGGGCCTACATGGACGCGCGCGTGCAGCGCATCTATGCGGGCACCAGCGAGATCATGAAGGTCATCATCGCCAAGCAGCTGGGCCTCTGACGTCTCGCCACCTTCGGCCACCAGGCCAGCCGTTGGGCGTCTCATGATTGACGCCCAGCGGCGCGGCGGGACACGATAGCCGCATGTCACGCCTCCCTCGGTGCTCCGCCGTCTCGTCCTTGCTCATGTTCTCCGCGCTCGCTTCCCTCGTGGGGTGCAGCCCGAACGACGCCGCCGAGGAGCGCCGGACGATCCGTGAGCACCACCTCCCGGACGCCATCTCGTGGGTCCGCGAGGACCTGGCCCGAGCCTCGACGGGCGTCGCCAGCGCGGCGCAGCAGTACGCACCCGTGTTCGAGCTGCCCGACGCGGAGACCCGAGAGCGACGCCTGCGCCAGGCGCTGCACGGCGCGCGGCGTCCACCACGTGCCATCCCCGAATTCGTGCCGTCGCCCATCACGTTCTTGGTCGCCATCGGGACCGATGGCGTGGTCATCGCGCGCGACGCCGAGCCCGACAGCCTGCGCGGGCAGGACTTCGGCGGGCGCTACCCGGTGGTGGCCGAGGCCCTCTCCCAGCAGCGCCGCGGGCGCGGGCTCGCCGAGTTCGTGGCCGAGGAGGGGGATGCGCGCAGCGTCAGCGTGCTCTTCGCGGCCCCCGCCCGTCACGAAGGGCGCACTGTGGGGGCCGTGGCCGCCGCCATGCCGCTCTGGAGCATCGCGCAGCGCATCACCCGTCAGCTGCGCGGTAACCACGCCGCCGACATCGAGCGGGGCGTCGCGATCTGGGCGTACGTCTACGAGGGTGAGCACATCCATCACCGGGGCACGCCGCCCGACCTGGATCTGTTGGTGCCGAACCAAGAGGCCCGCAACGCCGCCTTCGCGGAGCGGCCGAACGGCTACACCGGGATGATCACGCTCTTCGGGCGGAACTACGGCTATGGCGTGGTCCCGATGCCGTCGCTCGGCGAGGACATCGGGTTGGTCATCTTCCGCGCCGAGCCTTGAGCTTCCGGCCCTGAGCGTGGCGCCGGCCAGTGGGCCGAAATTGCGCCGACACGCTTTCGTCACGGGAACGTTACTGGTACGTTTCGGGGATGACTCGTTATGCGTACAGGGCGGTAATGTTGGCGTTGTTGGGCGGGCTGCTGCCCGCCTGCGGTGGGAGCGACGGGCCGGTCGATCCGCTCGCGGTGCCTGCCGGTCGAGCATACGCAGGCGTGCTGACCGCGGAGGATCTGCCCGCCGATCCCGGTGGCTTGGCCGTCTATCAGCCCGGTGACTTCGCGCTGACGAACGAACACATCGCCGTCATCATCGAGGATGTCGGCGAGTCCGACCTCTACAATCCCTGGGGCGGCGGGATCATAGGCCTCGGCGCGCTGGAGGAGGCGGCGATTGCCCGCCCGGCCGACTACAACGAGCTGATCTTCTCGCTCGGCCGCTTCACCGTGAAGGCTGACTCGGTCGAGGTCCTGAGCAACGGGCGCGGCGGCGGCCCGGCTGTCATCCGCGTGACGGGCGTCATGCGCCCCATCCCGTTCATCGACAGCATCGGCCGCACCCTCTTCCGCTCCGACTACTCCGAGCTGACGGTGGCCGTCGACTACGAGCTGCAGCCGGGCGCCGAGCACATTGACGTCTTCTTCGACATCAACAATCCCACCGACGCGGAGATCTCGTTCGTCAAGCAGGGCATCCTCGCGATGCAGACGAAGCGCATGCCGCTGTATGCGCCAGGGGACGGGTTCGAGGTCGGCGGCACGGCGCAACCGTTCCTCGCCTACATCGACCCGGACGCCACCAGCTACGCGCTCAGCTTCCCGGGCACCACCATCACGAGTCTGCTCGAGATCTCGGGGGTGAACGTGCTCGCTGGCGCGGACCTCACGCTGCCGGCGCAGACCAACACCCGCATCCACATGGCGCGCGTGCACGTCGGAGGGCCGGGGCTCGACGAGCTGCGAGAGGCCTACGCGCGGAGCGAGGGGCTGACCACCCGGGCCATCACGGGGCGAGTCCTGGAGGCGGACGGGTCGCCCGCCGAGGGGGCCCGCGTGCACGCGATCGACGCCGCGGGTGAGGCGTACATCACCCGCGCCAGCACGGACGCGACCGGTGCGTACACCCTTCACGTCCCGTCCGACGCCGCCGTCCAGCTGCATGCCTATCGGCGCGGCGACGGCCTCGCGCCCGTCGTCAACGTCGCCGCAGGCGCCGGTACCGCGAACGACCTGACCTTCCCGGCGGCTGGCTTCATCCACGTCGCCGCGACCACGGTGGAGTCGATGGGGGCGACCCCCGCGCCCGCACCGGTGCGCGTGCAGGTCATCAACACCGGCGCGGTCGCTCGGCCTGGCACGGCCGAGGTGTCCTTCGACGCGTTCGGCGAGCCAAGGTTGCCCGGCGGTGATCGCGAGCACGTCGAGTTCCCCCTCGATGGAGACGCCACCATGCGCGTCGCCGCCGGGACGTACCGTGTCGTCGTGTCCCGTGGCTACGAGTACGAGATCTTCGACGACGCCGCGGTCGTCGTCACGGCCGACAACACCACCGAGCTCATGCCCTCGCTGGTGCGCAGCGTGAGCTCCACCAACATGCTCTGCGCCGACTTCCACATCCACACCTCGCGCTCACCAGACGCGGGCGACACCGGGGACGACAAGCTGCGCTACGCCCTCGGGGACGGGCTCGAGATCCCGGTGCGCACGGACCACGAGTTCGTCGCGACGTTCGAGCCCAACCTCGCGCGGCTCGGCGTGGACAACTGGGCGTTCGGCGTGAGCGCCCTCGAGTTCACCACGTTCGACTACGGGCACTTCGGTGTCTTCCCGCTGGAGGCGGACCCCACCCGCCCGAATGGCGGCGCCTTCCAGTGGCGCGACCTGTCCGACGAGGGCGCTGCGGGACTGGCGCGCTTGCGTCCGGCGCCCGAGGTGTTCGAGGAGATCGCGGCCCGGCCGAGCTCGCCCGCGCTGATCATCTTCCACCCGCGCGGCCTGGGCGTCCCCGGCGCATACTTCACGGCCTCTGGCTATGACCCCGACACCGGCGTGGCGACCAACACCGAGCTGTGGGACGAGGACGCCTTCAGCGTGGTCGAGACGTTCAACGATTCGTCCTTCGCCGAGAACTTCGACTCCACCGTGGAGGACTGGTTCAGCTTCCTCAACCGCGGCAAGCACGTGGCCTCGGTGGGTGACTCGGACAGCCACGACGTGATGGCGGGCTCTCCCGTCGGCTACCCACGCACCTGCGTCATCGCGAACGCGGACGACCCCGATGTGTTCCGGAGCAGCCTCGACGCCAGCGACCTGCGCGACCTCGTGCTGGGAGGGCGCATGGTCGTGAGCGGAGGCGTCTTGCTTACGGCGACGACCGACACCGGCGAGGGCCCCGGCCAAGAGGTCAACGGCGCCAGCGCCACGGAGAGCATCCATGTGACCGTGCAAGCGCCGACGTGGATCGACGTCACGACGCTCGAGGTGTACGTCAACGGTGTCCTCGACGGGACCGTGGCGGTGCCCACCACCGGCAACGCGCTGCGTCTCGAGATGGACGTCGCCGTCAACATCCCCGCGGGCGCCAGCTACGTCGTCTTCCATGCGCGCGGGGACGTGGACGGCACGGGTGCGGAGACCTCCACCCTCGCGCCAGTGCATCCCAACCGAGCCCCGTTCGGCGTGACGAACCCCATCTACTTCCAGCGCTGAAGGCCAAGCGAGGGTCTTGCGGAAGTGCTTATCGAAGCGCGTCCGCGAGCGCCCTGGCGCACTGGACGTGACACGCGCAGCTGTGCGTGGGGGAGGTTCGTCGGTCCGTATGGCGGTCCCAGGGGCCTCGTCCGTTCAAGCAGCGATGCGCGCGTAGTCGGGGAGGGCGGGAGCGGGCTCGGTCAGGGAGTGGCGCAGCACCATGAGCGCCATGATCATCGTCCCCACGGCGGCGTACTGGGCCGGCGTGAGTCCGGCGTAGCGAGCATCACCGCCCGGGAGCGCGGCGTCGATGCGCAGGAAGTCGAGAAGGAAGCGGTACGGGGCGTACAGCGTGGGAACCAGGGCCACGTAGAATCCGGGCGTGCGCTTGCGCTGTACGAGCACGAGCAGGAGGGCCATCACCGCGGCGCTCCAGATGACCTCGTACAAGCCGAGGTCGTGCCGCGTGTAGGGCGTGCCGTCCCACTCGCGGATGCCCAAGAAGAAGTTGGTCACGCTGCCGGGGTGGTCGTGTGCCACCGCGCAGCCCGAGCGACCGAAGACCCACCCGAAGGGCGCGGCGAAGGCCGTGGCGTCGCCCAGCTCGAGCAAGGGGAGCTGGCGGCGTCGGCGCCACACGAACGAGCCGATGACCCCGCCGAGGAAGCCGCCATACGAGGAGATACCGCTGTACAAGCGCGCTGCGTGTCGCGGGTTCTCGAGGACCTGGAGGATGCGGTCGGGGTAGTAGAAGAGGGTGTTGAACACCGACGCTCCCACGAAGCCGAAGAACAGCATGTGCACCGTCAGGTCGCCGATGACCGCCGGGCTCAGCCTGTTCTTCCGCGCGTACCAATCGGCCGCGCGCACCGATGCGAGCGCTCCCGCCATGACCAACAACGCGAACGGGTGCATGGGGATGCCCTGCTCCATGCCGGGGATGGGCACAGGGGTGGGAAAGAGAAACGCGGAGGCTTTGAACCAGGGAAGCACGCCGGGACGGTAGCAGCCCGGGCCGCGCCCCGCGACATCGCCGGTCGCCGGAGCGCTCCCTGAAGCCGAACGACGACACCGACCACCGCAACCACTTCCGCGTGAGTCTGGGAGGCTCGTTCGTCGAGGGCTGCGATGGCCTGCCTCTCGAAGACGAGGTGCACCCGGGCGGCGCACGCCACGATCGCCAAGCCGTGGTCGGCGCGGGCCCGCTCGTCCGGGGGCGGACGTTGACACCGGCAATACCGGTGGTATTCGAGCGTCCCCGCTGCGGTGGACGCACCGGAACGCACACTCCGAGGACCGAGACATGACCGAGATCGCCTTTGTAAACGCCCGAGAGATCCTGGACTCGCGTGGGAACCCAACGCTGGAGGTGGAGGTCGGTCTCGCGGGCGGCGCCGTGGGTCGCGCGGCGGTGCCCTCGGGGGCTTCCACGGGTGAGCACGAGGCCCTCGAGCTGCGCGACGGCGACAAGGGTCGCTACTTCGGCAAGGGAGTGCTCAAGGCTGTGGACAACGTGGTCACCCAGCTCGGCCCCGAGGTGGTGGGGATCGACGCGCTCGACCAGCTCGCCGTGGACCAGGCCCTGCTCGAGCTCGACGGGACACCCACGAAGAGCAAGCTGGGCGCAAACGCGATCCTCGGCGTGTCGATGGCCACGGCGCGCGCGGCGGCGGACGCCCTCGGCCTGCCCCTCTGGCGCTACCTCGGTGGCGCGCAGGCGCGCGTGCTGCCCGCGCCCATGATGAACATCATCAACGGCGGCGCGCACGCGGACAACGGGCTCGAGATTCAGGAGTTCATGATCTACCCCGTCGGCTTCGACAGCTTCGGGGAGGCGCTGCGGGCTGGCGCCGAGACCTTCCACACGCTCAAGAAGCTGCTGAGCGAGGCCGGCGAGGCCACCAGCGTGGGCGACGAGGGCGGCTTCGCGCCGCGGCTCAAGACCAACGAGGAGGCCCTGTCGTTCGTGGCGAAGGCCATCGAGCAGGCCGGCTACCGCCTCGGTGAGCAGGTCGCCATCGCGCTCGACTGCGCGGCCAGCGAGTTCCACAAGGACGGCGTCTACACCTTCGACGGCAAGCAGGTGGACGCCGGCAAGTTGGTGGAGATCTACGCCCAGTACTGCGAGAAGTACCCCATCCTCAGCATCGAGGACGGCATGGACGAGGACGACTGGGGTGGCTGGAAGGCGCTCACGGAGCGCCTCGGCAAGCGCACGCAGCTGGTGGGTGACGACCTCTTCGTGACCAACGTCGAGCGCGTCCAGAAGGGCATCGACCAGGGCGTGGCCAACGCCATCCTGATCAAGGTCAACCAGATCGGCTCCATCAGCGAGACGCTCAGCACGATCCGCCTCGGCGCGCTGCACGGCTACTCCAGCATTATCTCGCACCGCAGCGGCGAGACCGAGGACACGTTCATCGCGGACCTCGCGGTCGCGACCGGCGCGGGCCAGATCAAGACCGGCTCGGCCTCGCGTTCGGAGCGCATCGCCAAGTACAACCAGCTGCTGCGCATCGAGGAGCAGCTGGGCGAGGGCGCGATCTACGCCGGGCGCTCCACGATCGTCGGCGCGCGCTGACCGCGCCCGGGCGCGGTCCGTGGTCATTCGCGCTGCGGAACGGGGCCCCCTCGAGGGTCCGGGCCATCGCTCGGCGTGCTCGGCTGCGCCTCCCGGGTCGCGTCCATGTCCGGCGGCAACCAGAGTCGGAGATGTGTCGTCCAGACCCCGGCCCCAGGTCGTCTCGGGAAGTGGAGCACCTCACCGCCCAGCATCGACGCCCAGAAGCGCGCGTTGTCGAGCCCGCCCGTGGACCCCCTGAAGGCCGCATCACTCAAGCCCGAACCGTCGTCCCGGACGTCCAGCGCGAGTCCCTCTTCGAACGTCAGCGTGGCGAGGACTCGTTGCGCACCCCCGTGGACCACGGCGTTGCGCGTCAACTCGCGGGCGACGCGGAGCGTCGCCAACCACGCGGCGGGGGAAACCAGCGCACCACGGCCGTCGGGCCCATGGTCCACCTGAACGTCGAATCCCACGGGCATGATGCCGAAGCACTTTTCGCGGAGCATCCCCGCGAGCTCCTCGCGCGTGACGGGGCGCTCCGCTCCGCTCATCCCGAACACCGCGCGCTCCAGGTCGCTCAGCGCCTGCGTGACATGCGTCAGGAGCGCCGCGCTGCCCTCCGACTCCTCGATCTCGTCGAGCTGCTCGAGGAGCTGGCGCAGGTTGGCGCCCACGGTGGCCCCGAGCGTCTCGTCGAGCCTTCGTCGACCCTCGGAGGCCACGGCGCGAGCTGTCCGTGCGCGCGCGACGTTCGCCTCCGCCTCCAGACGCAGCTCGCGCATGACACGGAGGCCCGTCCACCTCGCGATCACCACAAACCCCGCCCACGCCACCGCCGTGAACATGGCGGCACCGTAGCGTTCCGTCCCCACGAACCCCACCGCGAGGAGACCGTGAAGCACCGTCGCCTCGACCAACGTCTGCTGGAGGCGATTGGGTCGCAGGCGCGCGCGAAAGATCGCCGTGAGCGGCTGCGCGCACCACGCGATCGAGAAGCCCGTCTCGGAGAAGAAGATCAGGGCCAAGATGAACCCATCGAGGGAGAGCGACTCGATCTCACGCAGCGGGCGATACAGCGTCCCCGAGGGCCCACGTGTGCGGTAGTAGAGGAACGAGGCCGTCCAGAAGAGCAGTGCCGGCCCGACACAGGCGAGGGCGAACGCCGGCTCGATGCCGCCGAGAACTGAGCCACCGCCTCGAAACAGTGGCACACACGCGAGCCCGAGGTTGGAGACGAATGTCCCGACGAAGGTGCCCCATGAACGGCGCGCGTCGTCCTGAGCCAGCTCGAACGCCGTCGCGATCCGTGTGAACTCGGCCTCGTCGGCCAGGTGCGCGTCGATGCGGTCAGCCGTAGTCACGCGCATGCTCTTGTATCACACTGGAGGCCGTGACCCCCTCGTTCCGGTCCCCGGTCCCGGTGATCCTGGTGGAAGACCATGCGCCTACCCGTCGCGCCATCGAGAGGACGCTGCGGGACTCTCCGGACCGCGTCGAGTTCGTCGCTGCGTTCCCGAGCGGCGAGGAGCTCCGGGCGTTCGACGCCGAACTGGACTGCGTGGTGGCCCTGGTGGACCTCCGCCTGTCCGGGATGAGCGGCGCGCGTGTGATCGCGTGGCTCACCGCGACGCACCCCCGCGCGCGGGCGATTGCGCTCACGGTCCAGCGAGACGAGCAGGCGGTCCTCGAGGCCGTCCGGGCCGGGGCGCTCGGGTACATGCTGAAGGACGAGCCGACGGAGCGGCTGCTGGTCGCGATCGAGGATGCCGCCGCGGGCCGCCATCCCTTCTCCAGCCACGTCGCGGGGGCGCTCCTCCGCTCGCTCGAGCCACAACCCGCGCGCGTGCTGACGTCTCGCGAGCTGGACCTCGTCGCGGCGCTGGCCCGTGGCGAGTCCTACGCTCAGTGCGCCGAGAGTCTCGGCATCAGGCTCGGCACCGTGCAGTCGCACGTGAAGAACGTGTACGGGAAGCTGGGCGTCAATTCTCGAAGCGAGCTGCGCGAGTGGGCACGGCGACACTTGAAGTAGACATCGCGCGCCGTCATCACGCCGCTGAGACGGCGCGGGCGCGCAGTGGGATCCGCAACGCGACGGTGACCATCGTGTGCGCGCTGGTCGCCATCGCCTCGGATGTCCAGCCGTCGATCTTGAATGTGACCCGCGACGACGCCCTACCGCTCGTGCTCGGAGTGCTGGGCGCGACGGCGATCACCCAAGCCGTCTACATGTGGCGAGGGGCCGCGTCGCTCGCCTTCCGGCTCTTGTGGGGCTTCGAGGGGCTGGTGCAGATGGGCGCGCTGGCCACCCTCATCGAGCGCTCCGGGTCTGCCGCCTCCCCGCTCTGGGCCGTCGCGATGGCCTGGTCGGTTCGATGGACGCCCGCCGTCATCGGGTCGCTCTCCCTCGGGATGCTCCAGGCGGTGCCGGTTCTCGGCGGGCTCGTTGGTGTGTACGCGTCTCGGGGGGACTGGGCGAGCGTGATCGTCACCGCCAGCGTGCTCACGACCATGCTCAGCATGCTGCACGCGAGCACCACCTCGTCGACGCGGATCCTGCGCCTGACCGTCGAGCGAACGAGCGCTGCCCGTCAGCTCGCTGCCGACGCGCTCCGGCGGGAGCGCGACCTCCTGGCCAGGGAGCTCCACGACGACGTCTGCGCCAACGTCGTCGCGTTGATTCTCGAGCTGCGACGGCGCGAGTCACAGGGCGATCGCGAGCTCGCAGCGCAGCTCGGCCAGCGCGCGCGCCACATCTTGGATGCCCTGCGTGCGTCCATTCGGTGGCTTCGCATGGACGACGGTGGGTTCGCGGAGCTCCAGCGTGCGCTGGAGGCGGACGCAACGCCGGGCGACGTGGGCAGAGCCACGGAATAGGCGGTCGTCGGGCCGCCACGCGACGCCCGTGAGGCGCCGTGGGAATCGGGGGCCATCCCTCGGCCCGCCGGATAGTGGACGGGCACATGGGGGAAACATGGGATACCGGCGCGTGCAGGCGGACGGCACTATTCAATCCATGTTGAACGTTGTCCGGGTCGGTCGTCGTGCGTGGCTCGCCGTGGTCGCGAGCCTTCTTCTTTGTGCGCCTGGCTGTGGCAGTGACGGGAGGCAAACGCCTCTTGGGGATGCTGGCGTGCCCGACGCCGACCGCGTGCCTCCTCCATTGATTCTGATCGATGACCCCATCGAACAGGGAGATGCCGTGGGTCTCGAGGATATGGACTATCCAGAGCCCTTGGGGGCCATGCCAGCGGCCACGCCGGTCATGCCCGTGGACTCCGAGGTGGCCATGGTAGGCCCGGAGGGGGCGATGCTCGCGCTCGACCGCTTCGAGTTCCTGGTCCCCGCCGGCGCAGTCGACGAGATGTCGGAGATAGCGATCTACCAGTTCGACATGGACATCCCGGAGGAGTTCGGAGTCCTGTCACCCGTGTACCGCTGCGACGCGGAGGGCATCACGTTCGACCCGCCCATCGAAGTGACCTTCACGCTGGACGCTGTTCCCGAAGGGGAGCTCGCCGTGCTGTGGATGACCGACGGGATGGAGCCCGAGCTGCGCCCGGTGCACGTCGATGGGAACCGGGTCACCGTGTTGTCCACGCACTGCAGCAAGATGGCACTCGCCGGGGCCGTCATCGCCGCGGGAGGGGCTGGGTTGCAGCTCTACGAGCAACTCAACTCCACCGACGAGCCGTGCGCAGAAGGATGGAGCGTCGTGGGACCCGACCAGTGCTGTCCGAGCGGGTCCCAGCCGCTGGACGGGACCTGCTACAACTGCCCGGGGGACATGATCGTGGGCTATGCGCCCGTAGGCGCCGACACGCTGACGCTCTGCTATCCGAGACCAGTCGACTCGATCGCGGAGTGCGGCAAGTTCTGTCGCTTCGAGAACACAACTCAGTTTCGGGGCGCCCTCTGCTGCAACGAAGGGTGGACCTGCCCCGCGGCGGGCTCGTACACCTGCACGCGCGCGTCGAGCTGCAGCGGCATCGTGCGGAGCGGGTGTGGCGGCTCGTACTGCCTGCCCGATGACACCTGGGACCTCGACTGCTCGACGACGCCACCACGGCTCATGGACCTCGACCCCTGTGCGCCGGGAGGCGTGCCCGTCTGCGACCCCCTCACGACGTGTACACAGACGGGCTACCACCCGGGCGACTACACATGCGGCTCTTGTCCTCGCGGGTACAGCGGAACCGGAGCCTCGGGCTGCGTCGCGAACGATCGGTGCGTGCCCGAGCTCTGCACGAACTACGAGCAGTGCCGCCCCGAGACCCAGTTGTGCGTCGGTTTCCTGTGTGTGCCCACGGGCGCGTACAGCTGCACGTGCATCTGGCCGCTCAACGCTCAGGGCGAGTGCGTCAACCCGTTTTCGTGCTCACCTGGCGCCTGCGGCGAGGGCGCGACGTGCACTCCGAACATGCCGTACACCCGTGGCGACGAAGCCATGGCAGGCTTCTCGTGGGAGGAGCAGACGTGCGCCTGTCCGCCCGGAATGACTGGTGACCCACGCCGTGCGTGCACGGCGTCTGACCCGTGCGCCACGAACAACGGCGGGTGCGATGCGCTCAGGACCTGCACGAACAACGCTGGTGTCGCGGCCTGTGGCGTGTGCCCCCTGGGCTACGTCGCGCCGGACTCGACCCGCTGCGTGGACGTGAACGAGTGCGCGACGAGCAACGGCGGCTGTGACGTGCTGACGACGTGCACCAACACGGTGGGCGGACGCACGTGCGGCGCGTGCCCGGTGGGCTACAGCGGCGCGGGCGCGACCGGGTGTACGGACGTGAACGAGTGTGCGACGAGCAACGGTGGCTGTGACGCGCTGACGACGTGCACCAACACGGCGGGCGGCCGCACCTGCAGCGCCTGTCCCTCGGGGTACGCCGGCAGTGGCGAGACGGGTTGCACCGATGTCGATGAGTGCGCGACGAGCAACGGCGGCTGCGACCCCGTGGCGCCATGCGTCAACACGGCGGGCGGCCGCACGTGCGGCGCCTGTCCCTCGGGGTACACGGGCACCGGCGAGACGGGCTGCATCGACGTCGACGAGTGCGCGACGAACAACGGCGGCTGCGATGTGTTGACGACCTGCACGAACACCCCGGGGGGACGCACGTGCAGCGACTGTCCACCCGGGCACTTCGGCAACGGCGCGACGGGCTGCACCGACATCGACGAGTGCGCGACGAACAACGGCGGCTGTGACCTGCTCACCACCTGCACCAACGCACCGGGGGGGCGCGTGTGCAGCGCGTGTCCGACCGGGTACTCCGGCAGCGGGGAGACCGGGTGCAGCGACGTCGACGAGTGCGCGACCAACAACGGTGGTTGTGACCCGCTCACCGCCTGCACCAACACGGTCGGGAGCCGCACCTGTGGCGCATGCCCAGGGGGCTATTCCGGCGACGGCGCCACGGGCTGCGTAGACATCGACGAGTGCGCGACCAACAACGGTGGCTGCGGCGCGCTGCGTGACTGCATCAACTCGACGGGCAGCAGCAGCTGCACAGCGTGTCCGAACGGCACGTCCGATGACGGGATGGGGGGATGCACGATCAACCAGTCGACGCGCATGTTCGTCACGAGCGGCACCTACCAGGCCAACCTCGGCGGTGTGGATGGCGCGGACGCGAGATGCCAGGCGTCGGCCACGGCCGCGAGCCTCCCCGGGACCTGGCGCGCGTGGATCTCGGATCAACTGGGCAACTCACCGGCGGCGAACCTCCTGCACTACGACCACCCCTATCTTCGCGTCGATGGCCAGGTGATCGCGCGGAGCTGGACCGACCTGACCGACGGGACGATTCGCGCGCCGATCAACATCACCGAGGACGGCATGTTGGCGACAGGGCAGCTCCTGGTCACGAGCGGCACGAACGCCGACGGGACCATGGCGACCGTCCCGTTCGGTCAGCTCTGCGGCAACTGGACCAACACCAGCCACGGGGAGATCGGCGTCGCGGGCGGGACCAACAACGTCGACGTCTCGTGGTCGAACCTGGGCACGTACTTCTGCGATCGGGAGGGCTTCCGCCTGTATTGCGTGGAGTACTCCGACCCGTGCGAGACGGACAACGGCGGCTGCGACGTGCTCACGACGTGTACCAACACGCTCGCTGGCGCGGTCTGCGGCGCGTGCCCGTCGGGCTATGCGGGAGACGGGCTGATGGGTTGCGTCGACATCGACGAGTGCGCGGCGAACGCCTGTGGCGCGCTGCGTGACTGCACCAACAGCCCCGGTAGCTTCTCGTGCACGCCATGCCCCAACGGCACGTCGGACGATGGCATGGGCGGGTGCACCATCAACCAGTCGACGCGTGTGTTCGTCACGAGCGGCACCTACCAGGCGAACCTCGGCGGCGTCGCCGGCGCCGATGCCATTTGCCAGAGCTCGGCGATGGCCCAGGGCCTCGGCGGCAGCTGGAGCGCGTGGCTCTCCGACCAGCTCGGGAACTCTCCGTCGGTGAACTTCACCCACCACGACCATCCCTACGTCCGCGTGGAC
This sequence comes from Sandaracinaceae bacterium, assembly GCA_020633055.1. Taxonomy (NCBI): domain Bacteria; kingdom Pseudomonadati; phylum Myxococcota; order Polyangiales; family Sandaracinaceae; species Sandaracinaceae bacterium. The sequence goes on from JACKEJ010000007.1 coordinate 158,919, forward strand.
GGCCAGGTGGTCGCGCGGAGCTGGACCGATCTGACCAGTGGGGGCATCCGCGCCCGTATCGACGTCATGGAGAATGGCGCGCAGGCCACGGGGCAGTTCCTGGTGACGAGCGGCACGAACGCCGACGGGACCATGGCGACCGTCCCGTTCGGTCAGCTGTGCGGCAACTGGACCAACACCAGCAGCGGGGAGATCGGCGTCGCGGGCGGGATGACCAGCGTCGACGTGTCCTGGTCGAACCTCGGTACGTACTTCTGCAATCGCGAGGGCTTCCGGCTCTACTGCTTCGAGGACTGACGCCCGTGCGACCGCCGGGCGATGCGCTTCGCGGAGGGCATCAGCTCCAGCGGAAGCCCTCCATCGTCTGCGCGCTGTCGTACTTGGGTGCGAAGCCGGTGGCCTGCTTGAACGGGTCGGCGTTGACCACGATGGGGTACTTGATGTGCGCCACGGCGTCGCCGGGCAGGTAGCTGAGCCCCACGCGCTTCAGCAGGCGGCCGTACAGGGGCTCGGGCACCAGCACACTGCGGCGCCCGGTGGCCCGGCACAGCACGCTGAGTGGCACGGGCGGAGGCCCGGCCACGTTGTACACGCCACGCAGCTTCTTCTCGATGGCGAGGATGATGGCCTCCTCGGCGTCGAACTCGTGCATGAACTGGAACAGGGGGTCGAAGCCCATCACCAGCGCCACGCGATCCTCGCCGAGGAAGTTCGCGAGCGTGCCGCGCTGGCTGGGGCCGAGGAAGTAGCACAGGCGCAGCACCGCGGTGTTGAGCTTGGGCCAGCGCCAGAGCGCGCTGCCGGCGTACAGGTCCGCGGCGACGAGGTCCGCGAGCTCACGGAAGGATGCGCCCCCCAGCGGCGGCTCGTCCTCCGTGTGGTACAGGGGCGAGTCGGCCGTGGCGCCGTACACCGTGTGGCGTCCGACGAAGATGGCCTGCTTGACGCCGTACTCGTGGCAGTGCTCGAACAGCCGCCGCGTGCCGCCGAGGTTGATGCGGTAGCGCTCGTCGAAGCCGGTGGTGAAGTGCGTGACGGTCGCCATGTGCACGAGCACGTCCGGGCGCGCGGTGCGGAACACGTCCTCGGCGGGGCGCTTGCGGATGTCGGCCGTGTGCATCTCGATGCCGGGCGGCGCGTCGGGCCACGGGCGGCGGTCGATGCCGTGCACGAGGTGGCCCCGCTGCACGAGCCGCTGCGCGACTCCGCGGGCCAGTGTCCCGCTGATGCCGGTGATGAGGATGGTCAGCGGCTTGCTGGAGATGGCGGGTCGGTCCTTCGCGTTGCGGCCAGCGGCGCGCACCGGAGCCCCCGACGTCTCGGCGTTCGCCTCGGTCACGGGCTTGGAACCTGGCGCAGTCTTGGGCGCGGACTTGAGGCCGCTCGACGTCGAAGCCCGCGGCCGCGGCGTGGCCTTGGGCGCCTTTCGCGCCGAGGGCTTCGGTGGTCGCGCGGAGTCCTTCGTGCCCACACCCGCCGAGCTGGCCGGGGCGCTCGAGGAGGGCTCGGGCGGCTGGCTCTTCGTACTTGGGGAGGGCGCCGTGGAGGTGCGCTCGGCGCGGCCGACGGGCTTCTTGCGGGGGCGCTTCTTTGGGGGTTTCGCGGAGTCGGTCATCGCTTGAGCTCGGGCCGGGTGGGGTCGTAGGGGCTGTCGACGCGCTGACGAGTGAACGCGGCTGGGCGCGCGGCAAGCCCCTTTTGGATGAGGTCCGCGATGGCGTCGCGGACGCGGTCGACGTAGCCCTGGATGACTTCGTCTGTCTCGGACCCGTCGCCCTCGAAGTGGAGGGGCGGGCCGAAGTGGATCTGACAGCTGACCGGCAGCGGCCAGATGACCAGCTGCGGCGCGACGGGGACGTAGGGCGCGCCGATGAGCTTGTTCAAGCCCTTGATGTGGAACATCGTCGGGAACGCCTCCTCGCCGCCGATGAACGCGAACGGATAGACTGGGGTCTTCGTCTTCAGCGCCAAGCGCACGAACCCCGTGCCGAAGCGCACGAGCTTGTAGCGGTCGCGGTACAGCTTGGCGGTGCCGCGGGCCCCCTCCGGGAAGGCCACCACGATGCGCCCCGCCCCGAGCAGCATCTCGGCGTGCTCCGGCAGCCCCGTCAGGTGCCCCGTGCGGTTCATGAGCTGGGACGCGAACGGCCATGTGTTGAAGAAATACTCCGCCATCCCATGCGCGAGGCGCGGCGCGTCATGGTTCATCAGCAGCGAGGTCATGGTCATGGCCGCGTCCGCACCGATGCCGCCCGAGTGGTTGCCGATGAGCAGCCCGCGGCCCGTCTTGGGGACGTGTTCCATCCCGAACGTCGTGACGTTCAGGTACCTGCGGTACATGCTCGCGAACGGGGAGTACGCCCGGATGAGCCACTCCTTGTCCACACCGAACGGGTCCACCCCGTGCGCGTCGAAGGGGATCGGCAGCCGGTTGACGTTGCGTTCGATCTGGGGATCTCGGAGGAATGACACGGACGTCGCCTTCGCGGGCCGCTCGCCGCGCCCCACTGGTCACGGTCTTGCCCTGCGCGCGGAGACTACCAGCGTCCGCGCGCTGGTGGGGAGGGGATCACGCGAGTATGCTCCGCCGATGTTCGAGCGCGTTCTCATCCCTCGCCGCGGCGAGGTCGTCGTCCGCATCGCCAGGACCTGCCGCACGTTGGGCGCCGCCGCGCACACGGTCGCTACGCCAGGGGTCTTGGGAGGGGACAGCAGCGCCGTCCACGCCTACGGCTGTGAAGGCGTGCACGAGGTCCCAGCGCAACCGGACGGGAGCCTCGCGGTCGAAGAGATCGTCGCGTTGGCCCAGCGCATCGACGCGGACGCGATCTACCCAGGCTACGCCTCACATCGCTCGCACCTCGCCCTCGCCAAAGCGCTGGAGGCGGTCGACAAGCGCTGTCTGACCGGGAAGCTCGAGCACTTCGAGAGCGTCCGCGATCGTGTGGCGCTCGCCGCCGTCGCCGACGCGGCTGGGGTCAGGCGCGTGGCGGCCAGTGGTCCGCTGACGGACGCCGCCGACGTGAGCGCCTACGCGTACGAAGCCGGGTACCCGTTGTGCTTGAGGGCACGCTACGCCGGTGGAGGGCTCGGGGTGGTCCGCGTCGATGCATCCGACGAGGTCGATGCGGCGTTCGAGGGTCTCGAGGCGCGCGTCGGAGCCGGCGGGATCATCGCGCAGCGTTGGCTGGAGCGTCCTCGGCACATCGAGGTGCTGGTGGCGGCCGATCAGCACGGCGCCCGCGTGGCGCTCTGCGATCGCGAGCGCAGCCTGTCGGACGGAGGACGGCGGTTCATCGAGGAGTGCCCTTCGCCCGAGCTCGTCTTCCGTGGGGACGGCGACGCCATCCGCGAGGCGATGTTCGACGCCGCGATCCGCATCCTCGAGGGCGTGCAGCACGTTGGGCTGATGACTGTGGACTTCCTGCTCGACGCGGACACGCACTTCTGGATGAGCGGGGCGCGCATCGGCTTGCCCAAGCAGCACGGCATCAGTGAGATGGTCACGGGCGTCGACTTGGTCGAACTCGAGCTGCGGCTGGCCGCGGGCGAGGCGATGCCCGAGGAGGCCCTCTACCCACGTCCGAGCGGCCACGCGGTCAGCGCATGGCTCGTGGCTGGTACCGACGCCGACATGGAACCCACCACGTTCAAGTCGCCGCCGTACCCCTCGCGACGCGTACGGGTCGAGGCCACCGTGGACGAGCGAGGCGTGCGCGCCGTGGATGATGGCCGCCTCGTCGCCAAGATCTCGACGTACGCCCCGATCCGCCACCAAGCCGTGCTCACACTCGACCGCGTGCTGGCGGGAACTCAGGTGGGCCCTGGCAGCACCAACATGGCGGAGCTGCGCCAAGTGCTGGGCAACGAGTCGTTTCGCGCCGGGCAGTACGACACGACGTTCATCCCGCGCCACGTCGGACAATGAGCGTCCACGTCAGCACCACGCGCCTCGAGCGCCGCTCGCTGCGCCCCGCAGACGTGCGTTGGCGGGCCGAACAGATGCTCGCGGCGCTTCGGCTCCCGAACGCCGAGCTGAGCGTCCTGCTCTGTGACGACACCACCATCCACGAGCTGAATCGCGAGTACCGGCACAAGGACAAGCCCACGGACGTGCTCGCGTTCGCCATGCGTGAGGGGGAGCACGCCGAGCTACACCCGGACCTGCTGGGCGACGTCGTGATCAGCCTCGACACCGCACGCCGACAGGCGCATGCGGGGGGCAAAACGATCGTCGCAGAGGTGACGATCTTGCTCGCCCACGGGTTGTTGCACCTGGTGGGCTACGACCACCAGACGGACGCCGAAGAACGTCGCATGAACGCGATGGTGGACGTCCTCCGTGCAGCGTGTGTGCGTCGTCGCTCCTGACGCACAGGCTGTGGATAAGTGGTGAGTGGGCGTCCGGCTGGGGGGTCGTGAACCGCCACGCTATCCGCTGTTAGGCGCGTAAGTGTTGGATACTGCGTTTGTTTTTGGAGTCGTCCGTGTTTGGTGATGGCGGCTCCGATAGCCTTGGGAAGTGCTGTGGATGACGTGTGGGATTCCGACCGCAGCGGCGCGGCTCCTCGCCTCGTGCCAGGGCTAGCGCGCTGTAGCGATCTCGGGGAGCGCTTGCTGCAGGCACTTCTCGCGCTCCGAAGCCCGCGAACTCGGCCAAAAAATCGGCTGCGCGAGACATAAAAGTCTTGTCCCCCGTGAGGGAAGGTGGCATCCATGCGCCTGCCTGCGACCAAGTTCGTTTTCGGCCTGTTTTACAGACCGATTCGCAGGTTCGACTCTTCCAACTCCCACTCCTGGAGGGAATCATGGCCACTGCCAAGCGCCTCACCAAGGCTCAGATCATCAGCGAGCTCGCCGAGAAGACCAACCTCACCAAGAAGGACGTCGCCGCCGTCTTCGACGAGCTCCGTGAGCTCATCCGCCGCGAGTTGACGAAGCGCGGCTCCCCCGAGGAGTTCGTCATCCCCGACCTGCTCAAGCTCAAGGTCAAGAAGGTCAAGGCCACCAAGGCCGGCACCTACATCAACCGCTTCACGGGCGAAGAGAAGCAGCGCGAGGCGAAGCCCGCGAGCAAGAAGGTCCGCGCGACCCCGCTCAAGAAGCTCAAGGACCTCGTCAACGGCTGAGCCGAAGACGTTCCGCGTGATCAGAAGGCGCCCCCGAAAGGGGGCGTTTTTTTTCGTCTGCATGCGCTGAGCGCCGTGGGGGTGTCGCGCTCAGGCCCGCCGATCGTCGGGAACGCGACCCGCAGGTACCGTTTGGCCGCGGACGAGCGGCGCTCGTCAATGCGCATTCATGGGGTGTATCCGAGTCATCAATCTCTCGTATGTGAGTGGTGTATTCGTCGTGTATCTCGTTGTCTGATGCGTTCGATGTATCCGTGTTGGCGTCCTGTGCGTATGGGCGAAAAATAAGCAAAGGTGCTGAAATTTGACCTTTTGGGTGTGAGGTGTGTCGGCTAGCTTGACTGCTCACGACGTGTTGTTTGCGCATTGTCGGTGAGTGGAGTGTCATGGATATAAGAGGAATCCTCCGTCTGTCGGCTTGTGTCGTGGTGCTCTCGGCTGTCTCGGCCGGCTGTGGCGGCGGAGACCCCGCTCCCGTGCGGGACATGGGCATGGGCTCCGACGCAGGCGATGCCGCCACACCGCCGCGTGATCTCGGTCCGGACCTCGGCCCAGTGGACGGAGGCGGAGACGCAGGACTCATGGTCGACCCGGGCTGCGGCAACGGTGTGGTCGAGCCCGATGCCGCGGATGGCGGACTCGAGGAGCAGTGCGACGACGACAACAACGTGAACGGCGACGGCTGCAACGCGCAGTGCCAGCTGGAGCCAGGCGGCGTGTGCCCTCCCATGGGGGGGGCGTGTACGCGCTGCGGAAACAACGTCATCGAGGCTGGCGAGGTCTGTGACGACGGGAACCTCCTCTCTCGGGATGGGTGCTCCCCGACGTGCCAGGTCGAGCCCGGAGCCGTTTGTCCGACCACGCCCGGAGCTTGCACGGTCTGTGGCAACCAAATCGTGAACAGCGACAGCACGCTCAACCCAGAGATGTGCGACGACGGCATGCGCTGCGACGACGGAACGCAGTGTGTGCCCACCAGCGCATGCGACGACGGGAGCACGTGCAGCCCGCGTGATGGCGACGGTTGCAGCGCGACGTGTCAGGTCGAGACGAACGGCTGGACCTGCCCCGTCGCTGGCGGCCAGTGTTTCCGCTGCGGCGACGGGATGAAGCAGCCCGCCGAGCAGTGTGACCATGGGGGGCGTTGCGGTGGCACGCTGGCCGGGGAGCTGTGCGTGTTGGGCGACGCCAACGCATGCGGCGGCGTCCCAGCGGACTGCATCGTGATCGGCGGCGACGGGTGCAACGCGACGTGCTCGGGCGTCGAGGCGTTCTGGGCGTGCGCGACGAGCCCCACCACGGGCGGGTCCGTCTGTGAGCAGTGCGGCAACGGCGTCGTGGCGGGTTCGGAGACCTGCGACGATGGAACGAACTGCCTCGACGGTTCGGACTGCACCGTCGGAGGCGCGGCGTGTGGCGACGGATCCACGTGTCAGCCGCGCGGCGGCGACGGCTGCCGGAGCGTGTGCCTCTCGGAGAACGGCTGGGCTTGCCCCGCGGCCGGCGGCGCGTGTGAGCGCTGCGGCGACGGTGTCATCGCGCCTGGCTTCGAGGACTGCGACGACGGCAACACGCAGGCCAACGACGGCTGCTCGTCGAGCTGCCGCGTGGAGCTCGGCTGGGACTGCAACGCCAACATGAGCGGCGTGAGTGTGTGCGGGCGTTGTGGCGACGGCGCCATCCAGACCGCCACCGGTGAGGAGTGCGACGACCGCGGGCGCTGCGCGAACACCAACACGGTGTGTCAGGTCGGCGACCCCACGGCGTGCGGCGGCGTTCCGGCCGACTGCACCGCGCGGGCTGGCGACGGTTGCGGCACCGACTGCCGCCTGGAGCTCGGCTGGCAGTGCGTGCAGCGCATCGGCGGCACCATCTGCAACCGCTGTGGCGACGGCATGCTGCAGGGCGAGGAGGTCTGCGACAACGGCGCACGCTGCACCAACGACAACTCGGTCTGCACCGTGGGCGACGTCAACGGCTGCGGTGGCGTGCCCACCAACTGTCAGCCCGTCTCCGGAGACGGGTGCAATGACCAGTGCCGCCTCGAGACGAACTACCGCTGCACCTCGGACGTGCCCGCGCAGTGCTTCCTGTGCGGCGACGGACAGCTCGACCCGACCGAGGTGTGCGACGACGGGAACAACATGAACGGTGATGGCTGCAACGCCACCTGCACCGCCTTCACCACCGGCTACACGTGTCTGACCGAGGCCGACGGCGTGACCCACGCCGTGTGCGTGCGCTGCGGTGACGGGGTGGTGCAGCGCAGCGCCTCCGGCATCGGCGAGAGCTGCGACGACCGCAACATGGTCGCCACGGACGGCTGCGACATGTGCCAGGTGGACACGGCCGGCGGCTGGACCTGCACCCAGACCAACCAGGGTGGGGTGCTCTTGCACGGCGGCTGCGCCAACTGCGGCAACGGCCGCATCGAGGTCGGCGAGATGTGCGACGACGGCGTCGAGCCCCCTGCGCCTGGCGATGGTTGTAGCGCGACCTGCCAGGTGGAGAGCGGCGGCTGGAGCTGCACCGCGACGAGCCCCAGCGTGTGTCAGAACTGCGGCAACGGCACGGTGGAAGGCAACGAGGCCTGCGATGGCGGAGGCAACACCAGCAACGGCTGCAGCGCGACGTGCACCGTGCAGCCCAACTACACCTGCGTGAACAACGTCTGCTACCGCTGCGGCGACGGCGTGCGTGACACCGCGGCCGGCGAGACCTGCGACGACGGCAACAACGTGGGTGGCGACGGGTGTTCGCTCGCGTGTCGCCAGGAGACGGGCTGGAACTGCCTCACGGGCAGCGGCGGCGCGTTCGTGGTGTGCACGCGCTGCGGCGACGGAGTGGTCCAGTCGGCCGGCGGCATGGGCGAGACCTGTGACGACCAAAACACGACGGCGGGCGATGGCTGCAACGCCTGCCAGGTCGAGTCGGGCGCGGGGTGGCAGTGCTACACGCGCGACGTCAACGGCGTGAGCGTGTTCGATGGCTGCGCCAACTGCGGCAACAACATCATCGAGACGCGCGAGCAATGCGACGACGGCGACGCGATGCCCGGCGATGGCTGCGGCGCGACCTGTCAGACGGAGGGCGGCTGGACTTGTGCAGGGACGCCGAGCGTCTGCCAGACCTGCGGCAACGGCGTTCGCGAAGGCACGGAGACCTGCGACGACGGTCAGATGACGCCCACGAGCGGCGACGGCTGCAGCGCCACCTGCGCGACCGAGACCTTCTGGACCTGCACGGGTTCGCCTTCGACGTGCACGCGCTGCGGCAACAGCGAGCTCGAGGGGTCGGAGATGTGCGACGACGGGAACAACGTCTCGAACGACGGCTGCTCACGCCTGTGCGCCGTGGAGTCCGGCTGGGTCTGCCTGCGTCAGCCCAACGGCACCACCCACCAGGTCTGCACGCGCTGTGGCGACCGCAAGGTCGAAGGCAACGAGCAGTGTGACGACGGCGGGACGGTCAGCAACGACGGTTGCTCGTCCACCTGTCAAGAGGAGCCTGGCTTCCAGTGCCACGTGGTCGGCTTCCCCTGCGCGCAGTGCGGCAACGGGATGCTCGAGCTGGGCGAGCAGTGTGACGACGGACAGATGGCGCCGACCAGCGGCGACGGCTGCACCGACCGTTGCCAGGCCGAGGCGGGCTACGACTGCCGCGCCATCGGCAGCCCGTGCACGTTCTGCGGCGACGGCGTGGTCGAGGGCTTCGAGACCTGCGACGACTTCACGCACTGCGCCAACGGCGCGAACTGCACCGTCGGCGGGGCCGCGTGCCTCGACGGATCGAGCTGCATCCCGCGCAGCGGCGACGGCTGCTCTGCGAGCTGCGTCACGGAGCCGGGTAACGTCTGCGACCCGATGACGGGCATCTGCAGCGCGGCGCAGTGCGGTGACGGCATTCGCGCCGGCACCGAGGAGTGCGACAACGGCGTGAACGCGACTACCGGTCTCCCCGAGTCGGGCGACGGCTGCAGCATCATCTGCCGCGTGGAGCCCGGCTGGGTGTGCGCGGCGGGCGTGTGCCGCCAGACCGTCTGCGGGGATGGCGCCGTCGAGGGCGACGAGGCGTGCGACGACGGCAACACCGCGGGATCGCCTGGCACCCCCGACGGCTGCTCGGCCGACTGCCGCTCGGTGGACTCGGGCTACGGCTGCCCGACGCCGGGTGCGCTCTGCACCACCGCGGCTTGCGGCAACGGCGTCCTGGACGGCGGCGAGGAGTGCGACACGGCGTGGCCGGGCGCATCCGGTCGCTGCGTGGGCTGCAAGCTGCAGAACGGCGCGTACTGCAACCCCGCGACCATGACGTGCGTCGACGAGACGTGCGGCAACGGCATCGTGCTCGGCAACGAGGCCTGCGACCTCGGGGCTCAGAACGGTGTCCTCAACAGCGGCTGTGAGAACGACTGCACTGTCACGCCCCTGTTCGTCTGCGAGGACGACGGCATGGGCGGCAGTGCGTGCGACCCCATCGTCCAGTTCGTCGAGGTGTTGACGTGGAACGTCAGCAACGTGAGCCCGAACGCGCTCTTCTTCGACCCTGAGCTGCGCGCCTTCGTCGGCTACAAGAGCACGGGCGCGAAGCCCATCGAGCTGTGCCTCGACGGGACGGTGCGCGAGAACGGAACTGGCGCAGGTCTCAACCAGCGCCGCACGTTCCCCGCCTCGGGCTCGTCGCTCGACGGTGCGACGTACAACCCCTTCAACAACACCGTGGTGTTCGTGCAGGGGGGCAACTCGAGCTCCATCCAGGTGGTGCCGCTCGCGACCACGCAGCAGACGGGTGTCGGCCTGAACTTCAGCGTGGCCATCACGGCCAACCTGCGGAAGGAGAACGGCACCACCGCGGTGCGCAATGCGTCGGCCATCGCCATCACCGACGGCGGTGACCTGTACGTCGTGTCCTCCGACGACCAGAGGGTCTACGTGTACCCGCGCCAGAACGGCACCACGACGGGCTTCGGCAACGGCGCGACGCTCACGGCCTCCTTCTCGTTCGCGTCGGGCGCGGCGTCCTCGAACAGCAACCCGGACGTGGCGTTCGTCATCCCCGGCGCCGACCTCTTCGCCTCGGCCTTCACGGCCAGCGGGGACCAGTTGGTACACTTCTACGACACGACCGGCGGGGCCGCGACCGTGCTGCCCGAGTTCGCCAGCTCGGACATCCCCGGCATCCTGTTCCCCAACGGCTCGCCCAGCATGCTCTCGGGTCCGCTGGACGGTTCGGAGGCCGGGTTCGACGGTGGCTCGTTCGTGCTCTGCGCGACCAACCCGTCGGAGCCGTGTCGCCTCTATGCGCGCACCTGTGAGACCAACGCGGACTGCCAGGCCGTCGTGCCGGGCACCGTGTGCGTCGACGACGGCCCGGGCGGTGTCCCACTGCCGTACTGCTTCGCTCCGGCTCAGGCGCGCGACGACAGCTACGCCATCAGCACCTCGGGGCCGACCACGTCGAACCTCACGGTGCTGGCCAACGACGTGCGCAGCGCTGGGACCTGCAGGGACAACACGGTGCGCATCCAGAGCCTCGACGCGCTCGGCAACACCGCGCTCCAGTCGCGCATCGCCATCTCGGCTGACGGTCAGACGGTGGTCTTCACGAAGCCGGCCGTCTGTGGAAGCGCGGAGGTCTTCGAGTACACCGCGCTCCTGGGTGGCGGAGAGACCGACACGGCCCGCGTCACGGTGCTCACCGAGTGCGTCTGCGGTGACGGCGTCACCCAGGCCAACGAGCAGTGCGATCCGATGGACCCCGCGTTCCCCGGCGCGCGCTGCAACGCGAACTGCACGCTCAACGTCCAGTGCGGCGACACCTTCGTCGACCCGGGCGAGGAGTGTGAGCCGCCCAGCCCGGGCAACGGCTGCACCGTCAACTGCTTGCTCGAGAGCGTGTGCGGTGATGGCGTGACCGAGGGCGTCGAGGAGTGCGACGACGGGAACACGGGCAACGGCGACGGCTGCTCGTCCCTGTGCCGCGACGAGTTCTGCGGTGACGGCGCGGTCAATAACGTGAACGAGGAGTGCGAGCCCCCCAGCGCGGGTCAGTGCGATGGCTTCTGCATGTTCCTCCCGGTCTGCGGTGACGCGAACCAGGAGGGCAGCGAGGCCTGCGACGACGGCGGGCGCTGCAACAACGGCGCGTTCTGCGCGGTGGGCCTCACCACCTGCGGCGACATGAGCACGTGTCTCCCGCGGGCCGGGGACGGCTGCAACGCTAGCTGTATCGTGGAATTCTGCGGCGACGGTGTCCTGCAGGTGGCCATCGGCGAGGAGTGTGAGCTCGGCGACGCCAACTGTGAGGACTGTCGCTTGAACGTCTGCGGTGACGGGACCACGACGGGAACGGAGGAGTGCGACGACGGCGACATGATGTCGGGCGACGGTTGTAGCGCGACCTGCGAGATCGAGTTCTGCGGTGACAGCCTGACGAACAACAACACGGAGCAGTGTGACGACGGAAATACCGACGCGCTCGACGCTTGCAACAACAGCTGCGTGCTCAACGTCTGCGGCGACGGTATCGTCAACAACGGTGAGGACTGCGACGCTGGCGCAAGCAACGGTAGCCCGACGAGCCCATGCGACGGCATGTGCGTGCGGCACTTCTGCGGCGACGACGTGGTCGACAACAGTGCGCCCAACCTAGGCGAGGAGTGCGACCCGCCGGGCTCCATGGCTGGGCCGGCGGTGTGTACCTTCGACTGCCGCATCGGCAACTTCTGTGGGGACGGAGACGTCGGTGGGACTGAGCAGTGCGACGACGGCGGCACCATGGGCGGTGACGGGTGTAGCGCGACGTGCCGGCTCGAGGTGTGCGGCAACGGCGTCATGGACCCCGGCGAGGCCTGCGACGACAACAACGTGCTGAACGGCGATGGATGCAGCGCGACCTGTCAGGTAGAGAGCCTCTGCGGCAACGGCGTCATCAACGGCGGCGAGCAGTGCGACGACGCCAACAACATGAGCGGCGACGGGTGCAGCGCGACATGCACCAACGAGTGGGTGTGTGGCGATGGGGATCTCGATCCGGGTGAGGTCTGCGATCCCGCCGATCCCAACACGATGACCGAGTCGACTACCGGCGCGGTGTGTACCAACGGCTGCTTCTATCCGCCGGTCTGCGGCGACGGGAACACCGACGACGGCGAGCAGTGCGACGATGGCGGGACTCTCAGCAACGATGGCTGTTCGGCCACGTGCGTGCTCGAGGTTTGCGGCGACGGAACCGTCCAGAGCGGCATCGGAGAGGACTGCGAACCGCCCGGCATGGGGAACTGCGACGGCACGTGCCACAGCCTGGTGTTCTGTGGCAACGGCGTCATCGAGCCCGGCAACCCCGTGACGCCCGAGCAGTGTGATGACGGCGGCACGCTGAGCAACGACGGTTGCAGCGCCACTTGTCAGAGTGAGTTCTGCGGTGACGGTATCGTGCAGACCGGCCTCGGCGAGGACTGCGACCCGGCAGACCCGGTGACGATGTCGGGGTGCGACATGAACTGCAACCTCACGCAGGTGTGCGGGAACGGTATCCAAGAGGGGACCGAGACGTGCGACGCCGGGAGCGCGAACGGCACGTCGGGTCAGCCATGCACGTCAGGCTGCGTCCTGCGTGAGTGCGGTGACGGGACGGTCGACGCGGACCTTGGGGAGACCTGCGATCCCCCCCTGACGAACATCTGCAACACGATGTGCAGGTTCATCTTCGGCTAGCTGGGCACCGACCTGTCGCCTGTCGGGCGGCGTGCGCCGATCGGTCGTCAGTTTGCGATGAGCACTGCGTCTCGTCCGCCGAACCCGTCGTCGGCATACGCCGAGGCCGGGGGCGTCTGCGGCGCGTCGTCCACCACCACCCGATAGCGATGCCGGCCGTCTGGCACGTCGAAGGTTCCTTCGAACCAACCGTCGCCGGTCGGGGTGAGCGTGCCTGCCTCGGCGTCCCAATCCAAGAAGCTGGCGAGCAACGCGACAGTGGTCGCGCCGGGCGCATGGAACACGAAGCGGTACCGGTTGGCGGCGATGCGCGTGACCCCTTCGTTTTCCGACGGGCGCCGGTCGGGGGTGAGCTGCACGACGACGCCCAGCTCGAGGGCTGCGCGGCCGTAGGCCAGCGCCTCCGCCCCGTCGCGCACGCCGCGGGCGCGGCCGACCTGAACCGCAAGGAACAGCGCCAAGCGCCGCGTGAGGGTGCGGTCGAGCCTCGCCCGCATCATCCATTCGCGTCCATCTCGGGGTGCGTTCGCGAACCAGCGACTGTACACCGACGTGGCGGCCAGCCAGCGCCACGGGCCTTCCACGCCGCTCGCTTCGATTGTCGTGCCGAGCTCGGCTCGTCTGGCCTCTGGGGCGCTGCTGAGGCGCCGATCGGCGGCGACGCGCAGGGCGAAGGCCACGTGGTCCGTCTCCCCGAGCACGCCAAGCTGCGCACCGAAGATCCCATCGAGCTGGTTGGCCGTGTAGCGGCGGAAGCGTGTGTACCCATCGACGCGCAGGGCGAGAGGCCCGAGCGAAAGCACGCTGCCGAGCGAGGCGTCGCCATACATCGCGTTGTCCAAGGCGAACGTCGCCGCGTAACCGCCCAGCATGGCGCGCACCTCGAGACGGTGCCGACCCCGGTCCCAGCCCAGCAGGAAGGCGGACCCGAGGTCGGTGTACGCGCCCCCGCTCGAGAAGCCCCGCGCCGTGAAGTATGGGCTGAGGGACACGTCCACCGACTGCTCACGCAAGAGAGCGAGTCGGGACGCAAGGTCCACCGCGAGCGTCGCGGCGGGTCGCAGCACGGTAGGGTCCATCCGCGCGCGGTCTCGCGGGTTCGCGGCGAGGGCGGGGTTCGAGTCGCCACCGATGGAGACGTCGAGGCTCGCCTGATGCCGTTGACCGGCCGCCACGGAAGACAACCCGCCTACGAACGTCAGCGTGACTGCGACGCCCGTGTAGCTCGCCACACGAGCCCATCGCTGGTGTGACGCGATCATGGACTATGCAGCTCCAGGCCTCGGGACGTCACGGAATGCGGAGCACTGCGTTCCGGTTGCCGAAACCGTCGTCGCGGTAGCCATCGGCGAACGGGTCCGTGACCCAGCGCTCACCGTCCACCACGAACATGTAGGCATACGCGCCCCGCGAGAGGGAGAGCGTCGTGTGGAACACGCCGTCCCCGTCTTCGTCCAGCAGCGGCGTTTCGGAGGGGTTCCAGTCATTGAACTCCCCGGCGACCGTCACCTCGCGTGCGCCTGTCGCGGGCAAGACGAACCGCACTGGGACGAGGACGTCCTGCGCGTCCTCGGCACTGGCGGTGCCCTCCTCGGACACGGTCGAGCCGGTCTCTGGAGGCTCCGAGGCGTTCTGGCGGCTCCAGACCCGCGGCAGGAGCAGCCCTCCGAACGCGATGGCGGCGACACCGACCCCAGCGGTGAGCACCCGTGCGTAGCGCTCCCATAAGGTCTTCGGCCGCGCCTGCTCAACCGCTCTTTTCCGCACCGCCCGGAGCACGGCCTTGTCCACGAGGTCCGCGGGAGGACGTGGCGATGACCGTCGCGCTGACTCCAGGGCGCGCTCGTACGCGTCGGTCTCTGTCCCAGGCCGCGCGTCCCGAGGACGGTCCGGGACGGCAGTCACGGCATGCGCTCCAGCTGCTTGCGCATGGCCGCTCGGGCACGCACTGCGCGGATCTTCAGTCCCGCTATGCTGCAGCGCGTGATCTGCGCGATCTCCTGGAATGAGAAGTCCTCGAGATCCTTGAGGATGAGTACCTCGCGATACGAGTCGGGGAGGGTCGCGAGGGCTCGGTCGAGTCGCCGCGCTTCGTACTGTGCGGCGACGAGCAGATCCGGATCCGGCGAGCACTGCCCAGAGTCGAGCATCGCAGACCCGGGCTCGTACGGTCGCTCGCGGCGCTTGGCAGAGCGCAGGTGATCTCGGCTCAGGTTGAGCGCGATGCGATAGAGCCACGTCGACAAGCGGTAGGTCGGGTCGAAGCGCCCAATGTGGATGAAGGCCCGCGCGAACGTCTCCTGCGCCAGCTCCTCCGCGTCCGCCTCCGAGCCGACGATACGCAGGACGAACTGATACACCCCCCGGTGGTGGCGCTCCACCAACCGGCGGAAGGCCACCGCGTCACCCTCAGCGGAGAGCAGAGCCCAGCGGCGCTCCTCCAGCTGAGCCTCGTCCGTGGAGCGACCGTACTCTGCAGGGATCTGCCACAGCTCAGACTTCATCCTGTAGACACTAGCACGGTGTCGTCCGCATGGGTGCGCTCAGTGTCAGGGCATGCCCATGCCCATGCTCATCCCCAGCCCGCGGCCGCGCCCCTGCCCGTAGCCGACGTCGTGGGGGGGGCCGTTTCCGTGCGAACTCCCGGAGCGACCTGGGGACTCGGGGCGCCCATGAGACGCCTGGGCGCGCAGGCTCTGTCCCCGCGCGCTCGGCGAGCCTCGCAGCGTACGCGCGCTCGCGAGTAGGTCGCGTACCGCCGAGGCCCCCCCGTGGCGCAGCGCCTCGCCGACGGCCGCGAGCGCGTCCTCCACCAGGAACTCGCGTTCGCCTAGCTCGGCGACCGCCGCGACCGCGACCAGGGTGGAGCGCATCCGCTCCCTGCGCAGGGGCGCACGCACTTGTCGCCCCAAGTTCGTGAGGGCGTCCGCCGTTGCGCCCACGGATTGTGCATCGACGAGGGCTCGGAGGAGCGCGTCGTCCACGGGAAGCTCGAGCGCCTCGAGCGTGCCGCGCGCTGCGCGCAAGCGTACGGCGACTTGCTGGCACGCGCGCAGGATGAGGGCTGGCGGGATGTGCTTGGAGAGACCCTCTGCGGCCTTCTCGTCGATCATCGCTGGCGCGAGCCCCTCGGCGGACAGCTCCCCGCGCAGGAGCTCGAGGTCGCCCCGCACGCTCCGAAGCTCGGGATGGGCGAGGACGGACGCGGTTGGTGCGACCGTGTCTTGAGCGTTCGCGACCGGCGTTGGGGCACACGCTGTCCCACACGTCAGGCAGATGACGAGCAAGCGGGCGAGCAGCAGCGGCGCGGAGCGGGGGGTCACCAATTGCTTCTACGCGTTCACGTAGCTGCGGGATGCGGCGCACGCGAAGCGCCCCAATTCATCGCACCATGGCTCCGCAGACGCAACGTTCGTCGGGACCGTCGTTCCGTGGACTGGGACGTATCCAAGATCACATCTCATCCGTAGACCCCACCATGACGTCCATAGCGAAGCTCGGGATCAGGGTCTCTCTGGTGGCGCTGACCGTGGCGATGTCGGTCGGCGGCTGTAGCTGCAGCTCGCCGGGCGGCCCTGCAGACGGCAGCGTCGATGGGTCCGGCGGGAGCCAGGACGGTGGCGTGGACGGTGCGACCCCGGGCGACGGTGGGGGCGACGCATCGACGGCCGACGGGTCGACGAGCGACGGGTCCACGGTGATCGTGGACGGGGGCGTGGTGCTCCTCGACGCTGGAGACGGCGGCACCACCGAGTGTTACGTCAAGGTCTGCATCGACTCCCAAGGACGCGAGATCCACGGCCAGTGCGGCGACTGTCTGGACAACGACTCGGACGGCCTCGCCGACGAGCGCGATCCCGAGTGTCTGAACTACTGCGACGACCACGAAGCGACGTTCAGCTTCTTTGATCCGAGCACCGGGGGCGGGGACACCAACAGCTGCAACCTCGACTGCTACTACGACCACGACGTCGGGTTCGGGAACGATGGTTGCCGGTGGAACGGGCGCTGCGACATGCTCGAGCCGGACCCGCTGTGCACGTACAACGCCGGGACGGTCGGCTCCAACAGCTGCCCGAACAGCCAGAGCCCGGCGTGCGCCATCAACTGCCGTCCGCTCGTGCCCAATGGGTGCGACTGCTTTGGGTGCTGTGAGCTCCCGGCTGGCTCGAACCGCTTCGTGTTCATCGGCACGGGCGCGGCGACGCGCACCCCCACCTGCACCCTCGAGGCGGCCGAGGCGCAGGATGACGACGCGTGTGCGCCGTGCACGCCGAGGCTCGGGGACGACAACTGCTACAACAGCTGCCAGCGCTGCGAGTTGTGTCTGGGCAAGACGGTCGACGACCTCCCATGCGACTGCTTCACACAGGCGAACGCGCCGGCTCGGTGTGTGGGCATCGACGCGGGCGTCCCCGATGGAGGCACTCCCGACGGCGGCACGACACCCGACGGGGGCGTACCCTACGAGTGCCCTGGCGGCGCGCCGGCCTGCGACTTCCCGGGTCTCCCGCCCTGCCCAGGCTCGTCCTACTGCCTGACGGGCTGCTGCCTCAGCGTCATCTTCGGCTGAGCGACCGTGCATCCGGCCGCGCTCCGTGGCTCGGCGCGCGGCCGGGGCGTAGTGCGTCAGCCCTCTTCGCCGGCCCACAGCGACATGAAGTCGCCGCGTCGGCGGACGAGGGTCATCTGACCGTTCTCGACGAAGACCTCGGCGGCCACGGGTCGCGCGTTGTAGGTGCTCGCCATCTCGCGGCCGTAGGCACCAGCGCAGCGGATGGCCACGAGCTCGCCGGGGGCCAGCGGGGGTAGCACACGGTCTCGCGCCAGGAAGTCACCCGACTCGCACACGGGCCCCACGAGGTCGGCGGGGGTCTCTGCCGCGCTTGTCGCGGGTTCGCGGACGGCCTGGACGGCGTGGTACGCGCTGTAGAGGGCAGGGCGCACGAGGTCGTTCATGGCCGCGTCCACGATGACGAAGCGCTTCTTGTTCTCCTTGACGTACACGACGCGCGCCAGCAGCACCCCCGCCTCGCCCACCAAGCTGCGACCCGGCTCCGTGATGAGCTCGGCGCCGAGCGCGTCTGCGCCGCTTGCTTCGAGGCCCCGGCGAATGGCGGCGCCAAACACGTCGGCGCCAGGGTAGGGCTTTGGCTCGTGCCCGTAGTCCAGGGGCCACCCGCCGCCGACGTCGATCTCACGGATGGGAGCGCCCAGGTCGCGGCACGTGAGCGCGAACCGCCCCAGCAGCGTCACGGCCTCCTCCAGTGGAGCTGCCGAGCCCAACTGGCTGCCGATGTGGCACGCCACGCCGACCATCTCGAGGTGCTCGCTGGCGACGATGCGCGGCACCAAGCGGAGCGCCTCGTCCGTCTCGATGCCGAACTTCGTGCCGTGCAGACCCGTCGCGATGTAGGGATGCGTCTGCGGGTCCACGTCTGGATTGATGCGCAGAGACACGGGGGCCCGCGCGCCGCACTTGCGCGCGACGGCCTCGATGACGTCCAGCTCCTGCGCCGACTCGACGTGCAGGCTCTTCACGCCGGCATGCAGCGCCGCGCAGATCTCGTCGCGCTTCTTACCCACGCCCGAGAACACGATCTTGCTGCCCGGGATCCCCGCTCGCAGCGCGCGGTGCAGCTCGCCCGCGGACACGATGTCCGCGCCGCAGCCGAGCGCTGCCAGCCGCCGCAGGATGGCGAGGTTGCCGTTCGCTTTGACCGCGTAGGCGATCAGGTGCGGCGCGAACGACAGCGCGTCGTCGATGGCACGGTACCGCGCGTCGATGGACGCCGGCGCGTACACGTACGTGGGGGTGTCGAACTCCTCGGCCACGCGCGAGAGGGGGACGCCGCCGCTGGTGAGCTCGCCGTCTGCGTACACGTGGAACGCGGACGCGGGCGCGCCCTTTCGCGTGTCGGGGGCTGTGGACTCGGACGCCATCAGCCTTGCTCCTGGCGCGGGTCGACCACGGGGCGGGCCGCGACCTTCGCGGCGGCCGCGTCGACGTCGACGCCCCGCCCGGCCAGCCGCTCGCGGAGATCGGCGATGGCAGCCTGCACGCGCCGGCGCGCCGGTCCACCGGGGAGGTCACGCCGCTCCACGGCGGTCTCCATGTCCAGCGCAGCGAAGATCGACGCGTCGAAGGCCGGGTGCTCGGCCTGGAAGTCGGCGAGGGTCAGCTCGCTCAGGACCCGCCCGTCACGTACGCAGCGCGCCACCAGCTTGCCCGAGACGTGGTGGGCGTCGCGGAAGGGCACACCCCGCTCGGCGAGCCAGTCGGCGACCTCGGTCGCGTCCAGGAACCCATCGCGGAGGGCGCGCTGCATGGCGCTGCGCGAGAAGGCCGCGGTGGCGACGCACCCGGTCAGCACGTCCAGGGTGTCGTCCACCGTGTCGAACGCGTCGAACACGGGCGCCTTGTCCTCTTGCATGTCGCGGTTGTACGCGTAGGGCAGGCCTTTCAACATCACCAGCAGGTTCACCAGGTCCCCGACGACGCGGCCGGTCTTGCCGCGGGCCAGTTCGGCCATGTCCGGGTTCTTCTTCTGCGGCATGATGGACGAGCCGGTCGTGAACGCGTCGCTCATCCGAATGAAACCGAACTCCTGCGTGGACCACAGGACCAGCTCCTCGCTGATGCGAGACAGGTGCACCGCGCAGTTGGCGAGCGCAGCGGTGGCTTCGACGAGGTAGTCGCGGTCCCCCACGGCGTCGAGGCTGTTGCGCGTCGGACGGTCGAACCCGAGCGCGCGGGCGGTGGCCTCGCGGTCCAGCGGGAAGGTCGTGCCGGCCAGGGCGGCGCTCCCGAGGGGGGACTCGTTGAGGCGGCGTGCGCAGTCCAGCAGGCGACCTCGGTCTCGGTCCAGGCCCTCGGCCCACGCGAGCAGGTGATGGGCGAGCCGCACCGGTTGGGCGCGTTGCAGGTGCGTGTAGCCCGGCATGAGGACGTCCACGGTCCCCGCTGCGCGCACGGCGAGCACCGCCAAGAAGCGGTCGATCCGCGTGGCGGTGGCTTCGCACGCCTCACGCGTGAAGAGCCGCATGTCGGTGCCTACCTGGTCGTTGCGGCTGCGCCCCGTGTGGAGCTTTCCGCCTGGTGCGCCGATGCGTTCGCTCAGCGTCGCCTCGATGTTCATGTGGACGTCTTCGCGCGCAGCATCCCACGTGAAGCGGCCTGCGCGGATGTCGTCGGCGATGACCTTCAGGCCCGCGACGATGGCGTCGGCGTCCGCCTGCGGCACGATGCCCTGGGCCGCCAGCATCTGGACGTGCGCGATGGACCCGCGGATGTCTTGAGGGGCGAGGCGGGAGTCCACGTCCACGCTGGCGCTGTAGCGCAGCGCCACGTCGTTCAGCTCTTCCTCGAATCGTCCGCCCCAGGCCTTGTCACTCATGATGGTCTCCAACGTGGCGCGGCGTGGATCAGCCGCGCGCCGGTACTCGCAGGTCGACGCGTCGTAGCAGACGCACGCCGCTCGGCAGGGCGAAAGCGTCGACCGCCAGCGCCAGGAGGGCGGCCGCGACGGGCGGTACGAGCCCCAGCATGGCCCCCACGCCGACGGTCGCTCCGACCACGACGCTCGCCGTCAAGCAGCGGACGGCCTCCGTGCGCGCCGCGCGCGCGATGAACAAGGCGGCGGCTGCATCGCGGATGTCCTCGTTGGCCAGCGCCACAGCGGCCTCGCCCTCGATGCCTCCAGCCGCGCCGAGCACCACGGGTACGTCCGCCGCGCCGAGCGCCTCGATGTCCTGGACGCGGCCGACGACCGCGACGTGGCCGGCGCTCTCCCCGAGACGCCGCACCTCGACGGCACGCTCGTCCGGGAGCAGCTCGGCCTTGACGTGCGCCACGTCCATTTGCAGTCCGAGCGCCTCGACCGTCGAGCGGTGGTCGCCGCTGATCAGGACTACCTCGGCCGGTAGATCGAAGACGCGCTGCGCCGCGGCCCGGGCGCCGATGCGGACTGGATCCTGCAGCGTGATGACGAGCCGCACGCGGCCGTCGAGCGCGACGAACACGGCGGTGTGGCCCCGCTCCTCGGCCCGCCCCGCGATGGCGTCCGCCACCGCCACGCTGACGCCCTCGTCCAGGAGGAGCTGTCGTGTGCCGATCACGAGTGCCTTGCTGCCGGGGGCGAGGGCGCTCACGCCGCGGCCAGGGTGGAGCGTAGCCCTGCGGACGTTCCCCACGGCAATGCCCTTGCTCGCGCCATAGCGCTGGACTGCGAGCGCGATGGGATGCCCTTGCGCCACCAGTTGAGCCGCCATGGCCAGCCCGATCAGCTCGTCCACGTCGGCGTCCCCGACCGCGTGGACCTCGAGCACCTCCGGGTGACCCGTGGTCACGGTGCCGCGTGACATGAACGCAGCCACCGCGATGTTGCCGGCGTCTTCGACGGCGCGGCCGTTGAGAAACACGATGCCCCGCGGCGCTCCGGCCAGGCCCGC
Organism: Sandaracinaceae bacterium; assembly: GCA_020633055.1. Classification (NCBI taxonomy): domain Bacteria; kingdom Pseudomonadati; phylum Myxococcota; order Polyangiales; family Sandaracinaceae; species Sandaracinaceae bacterium. Next base: position 180,214 of record JACKEJ010000007.1, read on the forward strand.
CGCTACCAACGGCGAGTCGCTGCCCCGCCGTACCGCGAGGAGGGGGACCGCCAGCAGGGCCGCAGCGGCAGCTGCCAGACGCTCGGGGAGGCTGCCGCCCTGCGCCAACAGGAGGCCGGCCGCACCCGCGCCCACCGCTGCGACGCCACCCCAGCGGGCGAACTGGCCCGCCAAGCGGACGATTCGACTCGAACCCGCGCCGTTGTCTGCAGAAAAGCTGGGCGCTCGGACCAGGCCGCGGTCGTCGCCGACGCGAGTTGCGAGGAGGCGCACGGCGCCGCGTGTGACGCGGGCGCCGGCCAGCACGGCCTCGCCGGGGCCGCGCTCCACGGCGGCCGTGGCGCCTGGGTGGAGCAGCACGCTCGAGGTGCCCGCCTCCACCACCCCATCGACCGGGACGACCTCACCGTCCACCGCGAGCACGCGATCCCCGGCGTGGACCTCCGAGATGTGGACGAGCCGAAAGCTCATGTCGAGCGGCTCGTTGCTGAGGGGGACGCGCGCGGAGGTCGGGAGCGCGGCGCGCAGTGTCGCGAGCGCCTGGGCCAGCGGCGCTCGTGAGCGATCGTCGAGCCAGGCGCGCAGTTCCATCGCTCCGGCTGCGACAGCCGCCCCGGCGAGAGGCCACGCGCTGGCGGTGCTGACGAACTGCGCGGCCAGGCCAGCCAGCGCCGCCAGGGCGGCGCCCAGCGGCCCGAGCGCCCAGCCCAGGGTGCCAACGTCGCGGCGAGCGGGGAGCGCGTCTCGGAGCGCCACGGCCGCTGCCAACACGGTACACAGCGCCGAGAGCACGGCGAGCAACGCGAAGCTGGCCCCAAACGAGGCCAAGAGGCCCGCACCGGCGAACGCCAGTCCCTGCGTGGGGTTCACGCGGTCGCCTCGCGTGTACAACGTGGATCGCGCGGCGCGGCGGCGCAGCGTACGGGCGCTGCGGGGAGCCGCCTCCTGGGCCTGCGTGGCGTCCCGCACGCGCTCGGACAGCGTGCGCACCGTCGACACCGGGGGCCGAAAGCGATCGTGGGGTCGCTTGCCGTCCCGGAACAGGATCTGGCAAGGCTCTCCGCAGAGGTAGCGCGCCCCGTCGTCCAGGAGCACCACGGCGCCGGCGCGTAGCGGGTCCACGGCCGACCCACAGGCAGGGCAGCGGCGGGCGGGCAGGCTCGGCCGGGCGGGATGCATGGGGCACGAGTGTGGGAGCGGGCGACGATACGTCAAGTCGTGGTCCCGGCTGTGAGCGCGCGCTCGCGGCGGCCCGCTCGGTCGTTTCTTGGACAAGTCGGGCGCCCCCATGCGACGGGACCCCATGCGCTTCATCCGTCGCCCCCGACGACCCGTCCGCGCCGCGGCCCTGGCCGTGGTGGGCACGCTCGCGCTCGGTCCCTGTGCTGGTGGATGCTCAGGGGACGCGCACGCCGCCATCGAGGCAGACGACGAGCCAGCGCTGCACGACCCAGCGGTGTTGGCAGCGCAGCGTGCGGCGGCGGTCGCAGAGGAAGAGCGCCGTCAGGCCGCGGCCACGGCGGAGCGGGCGCGTGCTGCCGCCGAGCGAGCCCAGGCCGCGCGGGCGACACAGGAAGCCGCCCAGAGCGCCGCAGAAGCCGCCGAGCGAGCGCGCGTGGCAGCCGCCGCCGCGGAGGAGGAGCGGCGCCAAGCCGAAGCGCGCGCGTTCGAGCGCGCGTACCCGCTCGAGGGCATGACCACCCACTTCCTTTCGCGGGTCTACGCGCAGGCGTCCACATCCTCCGCGGTCATCGGGTACATGCGACGTGGCTCACGCTTTCGCGCCACCGAGCAGCAGGCCACACGCGGGTGCGCCGGAGGCTGGCATCGCGTGCCTGGGAGCGGGTACGTGTGCCGCGGCGAGGGGGTCATCGTGGGCCGAGGCCCCCAGAGCTTCTCTCCCGTGCCGCGTGAGCCTGCGCTCGAGGACGCACTCCCGTACTTGTACGCCTACGCGACCGAGGACGACGTGCCGCAGTATTGGGGGCTCCCCGACGCCGCGCGCGAGTCGGCGGTACGCGACGTGCTCGGGTTGCTTCGTCGCCGTGAGGCGGCCGCCCGCGACCGGGCCGAGAATGCGTCGGCGGCGCGCGCCACACCGGAGCCAGGTCTGGCGGAGCCGGACGGAGACACGCCCGAAGGCAGCGAAGCCGCGCCAGACGAGACGGGCGGGGAGCACGCCGTCGAGGCGCCACCGCCTCCCGGACAGGTCACCACCGCCGAGGACGAAGGGGACGTCCAGCTCGAGGAGACACCGCCAGAGCTCCCGGACTACGTGCGCATGCGCATGCAGCGTGGGTTCTACGTCAGCCTGGACCGGGAGGAGCGGGTCGACGGGCGTACGTGGTACCGCACGGTGCGCGGCGCCTACGTCCGCGCGGCCCAGATGCGTCAGAGCGCTCCGACGTCGGTCCGCGGCGTCGTCGTCGGTGGGCGCTGGTCGCTACCCATCGCGTTCGTCTATCGCCACGGCACACGGCGCCTGCTCCGTCGCGCATCGGATGGGTCTCTCTTGGACCGCGGAGTGGCGGAGATCGGGACCCCCATCGCGGTCACGGAGCGCACGCGCTGGCGACGCAACGAGTACGCCGTAGGGCATGATGGGTCGATGTTTCGCACCAGCTCGTTGCGCCACGCCGAGCAGCACCCGCGCCCGGACGGCGTCCCCGCCGACGGCCGCTGGATCCATGTCGATCTCAGCGAGCAGACGCTGGTGGCGTACGAGGGGGACCGGCCCGTGTTCGCCACCATCGTGTCCACCGGCGCGCCCGGCTTCGAGACGCCACGCGGGCTGTACCGGATCCAGTCGAAGCACGTGTCCACCACCATGGACAACCTGGCCGCCGCCGACACGGCTTACTCCATCGAAGATGTGCCGTGGACGATGTACTTCGAAGGGAACTACGCGCTCCACGGAGCGTTCTGGCACTCCAACTTCGGGAGAGTGCGCAGCCACGGTTGCGTCAACCTGGCACCCACGGACGCGAGGTGGATCTTTCGCTGGAGCACCCCGACCTTGCCCGAGTCGTGGCACGGCGCCTTCGCGACGCGTCGCTCACCTGGTACGCACGTCTTCATCACCGAGTAGCGCCCGAGCGTGGTCGATGTCACGCGTCTGAAACAATCGTCGTGTATGTTCGCGGCGATGTTGGCCCCCGACCTGACGGTGCGTGTCGAGCACCACCCGACCTTCACGCGCTACGGCTTTCGCGGCGAGCTGCCGTTGCTTTGGACCGAGCGCCTGGCCGAGGGGCTCGCGGCGTTGGGGGAGGACATCGCCGAGCTCCGGGCCGAGCGCGCGTCCGGCGTGTGGGACGTGATGGTGGACGTCCGTGGCGCGGGGCGCGTGGATGTGCTGCACCTCCTGCGGGACACCCCGAGCCGGGGCCGTCCGAGCGCCCCCCACCTCCTCGAGTCGTTCGACGTGGTCCGCGCATCAGACCAGAGCTTGGAGCTGAGCGTGCGCGCCGAAGACCGCGCGGGCTTCCTCGCCTTCCTCTTGCGAGAGCTGCGCACCCTGGCGCTGTTCCCGTCACATGTCAGCGCACGATCCCGTGGCGCGCTGGCGGACGATCGTCTGGGCCTGGTGAGCGTCGGCGGCGCCGCGCCGAGTGAGGATACGGCACGGGCGCTGCGGAGCTTGCTTCACACGCACACGCGTGTGGCGCCCGCTGTGTTGCGCGCCATCAGCTGAAGCCTGGGGTGCGCGATGGCTCGTCGCGGCAACGCGTCGGCGGCCCCCCGCGCCGCCCGCGCGAGCGAGCACGACGCGTTCAGCGTAAGAACGCGCGCGGATCGTCCGGCCGGATGTCGATGTGGAAGTGATCCCGGTGCCCCTCGTTGTAGTTGGGCGTGAGCATCGACTGGAATTGCCCGCTGCGATACACGTCGCACGCGATGCGGCGCAGGACGCGCGCGGCGCCGCTGCTCGGCTGCGGCCCGGAGCACGTGCGCTGGTCGGGCGTGGCCTGATAGTGCGCCTGCACCGACAGCCACCCTCGCCCCCGGTACAGCCGGTTGATGTCGAGGGCCATGCCCATGGTGTGAAAGCTGGAGAAGGGCTCCTCCCGATACGCGCTGAGCACCTCGACCCCCTCCACGCCATGACGCTTCAGGATGGCCACCAGCGCGGGCAAGCGCGCCGCGAGCTCACAGGCGATCAGGATGGGGCGCTCGCTGTGGGCCGAGAGGAACCAGACCCCGTCCACGGGGCCGAGCAGCTCGACGGGGGAGGGCACCGGCGTGCTCAGGTCCGGGCGCCGGCGCGCCGCGACGCCCTTCTGCTCCAGGTCCCTCAGGCACTCGGCCTCCGGCCGCACCGAGAACTGCTGCTCGGCGCGCACGCGCCACTCGGCGCCGGGGATCTGGGCGCGGAAGTTGTAGAACTCGGGGATGCGCTCCCACATGGCCCGGGCGGCGGGGCCCGCCGGGTCGGTCTCAGAGGCCAAGAAGCGCGCAGGCGGGCCTGGTACGGCCGGCGCGCGGGGAATCGGCAGGCTGGACGCAATCGGCGCGCTCTCGTCGTCGTCCCCGCCTCCTTCGCCCCGCGCGTGCGGCTCGGTGGGGCCGGTGGGAGCGGCCGCGGTGGTCGCTCCGGGCAGCTGCCAGTGGTCGTCGAAGAAGCCCGATGCGACCTCGGGGTTGCGCCGGCCCGCCACCCGGGGCTGTGTGTTGCGCACGGTCGCCTGGTTGTAGACGAACCAGTCCGGGAGCCACTCGGGGAGGTTGCTCGCCGCACGGATGATCGCTGCGTTCACCCCGGTCGAGACGATCAGGTAGCGCTCGGGGTGCTCGGGGTTCGGGTAGATGTAACGCACGCCCACGTCGTTCCCCGTGTAGCGCTGCGTTCCGACGACGACGGCGTTGCCCTCCACCTGGATGGGGAGGCTCCCCGCGAGACGGTCCAACACCACGTTGTCCCCAGGCGCGCCATAGAGCATGAGCGTGGCGTCGCGGTAGCGCGCGTCGCCTGCGTCGGTGTCGGGGATGACCTCCTGGCGGATGTCCCAGCCCCACAGCAGGAAGCCGCGCGCGCCCCGCTCGGCGGCCGCCCGCAGGTCGGCGGTGCTGCCCTCACGTTGGGTGCCGTAGACGTGCACGATGCGCCCGTAGTAGGCGTCCCCCACGGGTCCGCTCAGGCCTGGGCGCTTGACCAGCTGGCCTGCGGTCTGGGGGAGCTGCCCGGTGCGCCAGTGCCCTTCGACCCGGGCGAGCAGGAGGTGCGTGCCGAGCGACTCGCGCGCGCCTCGGTACACCTCGTGCCCGTCCACGGTCAGCGTCACCTCGTCGGACACGGCCCCCGTGAAGGGCATGTCGGCCACGTGCAGCCGCATGGCGGAGAGGTTCTCGGTGGTGATGGTCGCGGCCCGCTCGTGGACTCGACCGTGCGCCTTGCCGAGCGTGCCGAAGTGGGTGAAGCGCGTCGCCTCGACCCAGTGCTGACGGGCTGCGCGATAGTCGCCGCTCACCAGCCGCACCTCCGCGGGGCGTGGGTCACGCGGGGTCATCAGCTGCGGGAACATGCGCCCGTGCCGGATGGCCAGGTAGAGGATGTCGTGCCCGGCGTCGAACCACGTCTCGTTGTTGGGGACGCCCAGCTCGCGCATCTGGCGGCTGAAGGCGTTGACGTAGTCGGGCCGCATGGGTCCACCGTCCGACCGTCCGTGGTAGTAGTGAAAGCGCGTGTTGGCCGTGTTCTCCGCGAGGTGCAGCCCCGACCACGGCGTGACCACCCGGCGATCCGTGGCGCTGGTGCGTCCCAGGTACTGCAGCCAGCTGGGCGCGCCCGCCATGGCCTGTACGTGCGAGAAGCGCCACGAGTGCCGCGTCCCGATGGCGTAGGCGCCGACCCCGCCGTTGGACAGGCCAGCGAGCACCACGCGGTTCTCGTCCACGGGGTAGTGACGCTGCACGTCCGTCAGCACGTCGAGCACGTCCTGCTCGCCCATGTAGCGCCACATCACCTGCCCGAAGCCGGTGGGGGCGACCACGATCCAGTCCGGGGTCCAGCGCGCCGTGAACTCGTCGTAGAGGTGCTGGTCGTAGGTCTCCCAGTCGAGGTTCTGGCCCATCACCACGCCCAGGAAGAGGTTCCCGTTGGAGGACCCGCCGTGGAGCGCGATGTACAGGGGATAGCGCCGGTTGGGGTCGTAGTCGGGCGGCAGATAGACCGAGTAGCTCTGCGTGGACTGGCTGATGGGCGAGCGGTAGGCGCGCGCGGTGAGCTTTCCCGCTTCTTCCTGGAAGGGGTCGTGACCAGCTTCGGCGCGGTCGAGGTAGCGGGCCGCGCGACGGCGCCACGCACGTGACGCGTCCGAGTGGTTGCGGCGGATGGCGGCGGCGGTCTCGACCGTGTACTCGAGGCTCAGGATGGTCCCCGCCGGGAGCGAGCTGCCGCTCTGGCGCAGGGCCCGCACGCGCCGCTCCAGCTCGGCCTGGTCGGGGTCGGGGGGCTGGGCCACGGCGGTTGTGGCGGTCGAGGCGAGCAGCCCCACGCACAGGGACAGCACGGAGGACCAGGTGCAAGGGAGCGAGGACCGGGAGGCGCGGTGCGCCCCACCCAGGCGCGGTTCGGCGAGCGACATGCCGTACTGTAGCGCCGCGCTGCGACGATTCCAGGGCGGGCCCCTGTACTGCCCCCCTCGAATCTCGGTTGAACCGCGCGGCAGGGCGCGGTAAGCCCCGTCCAGCTTTTCTGGAGATCCGCACATGAGCACCCGCATCGAATCCGACTCCATGGGCACCATCGAGGTCCCGAACGACCGCTACTACGGCGCGCAGACCATGCGCTCGCGCATGAACTTCCGCATCGGCGAGGAGCGCATGCCGACGGACATCATCCGCGCGTTCGGCATCCTCAAGAAGGCGGCGGCGCAGACCAACCAGGCCCTCGGGAACCTGGATGCGACCATCGCGGACCTCATCGTGAAGGCCGCAGACGAGGTCATCGCGGGCACGCTCGACGACCACTTCCCGCTCGTCGTGTGGCAGACCGGCTCGGGCACGCAGAGCAACATGAACGTGAACGAGGTCATCTCGAACCGCGCCATCGAGATGGCCGGCGGCGAGATGGGTAGCAAGAAGCCCGTCCACCCGAACGACCACGTCAACAAGTCGCAGTCCTCGAACGACACGTACCCCACGGCGATGCACATCGCGGCGGTCATGAAGATCGAGCGCGAGCTGTTCCCCAAGGTGCGGCGCCTGCGCGACACGCTCGAGAAGAAGTCCGAGGAGTTCGCCGACATCGTGAAGATCGGCCGCACGCACCTGCAGGACGCGACACCCCTCACCTTGGGCCAGGAGATCAGCGGCTGGGTGGCGCAGCTGGACGCTGCCCTGCGCGCGGTGGACGCCACGCTGCCGCAGCTGCGCGAGCTGGCGCTGGGCGGCACGGCCGTCGGCACGGGGCTCAACACGCACCCCGACTACGCGGTGAAGGTGGCCGAGCAGATCTCGGCCCTGGCCGGCACGCAGTTCGTCACCGCCCCCAACAAGTTCGCGGCCCTCGCGGGGCACGACGCCTACGTGGGCACCAGCGGGGCGCTCAAGCAGCTGGCCGCAGCCTTGATGAAGATCGCCAACGACGTGCGCTGGCTGGCCAGCGGTCCGCGCTGCGGCATCGGCGAGCTGACCATCCCCGAAAACGAGCCTGGCAGCTCCATCATGCCGGGCAAGGTCAACCCGACCCAGTGCGAGGCCACCACCATGGTGTGCGTGCAGGTCTTCGGGAACGACGCGGCCATCGGCTTCGCGGGCTCGCAGGGCAACTTCGAGCTCAACGTCTACAAGCCGGTGCTGGCGTACAACCTGCTGCAGTCCATCCGTCTGCTGGCCGACTGCTCCGAGAGCTTCGAGGAGCACTGCGTCTCCGGCCTCGAGCCCAACCGCGCCACCATCGACCAGAAGCTGCACGGCTCGCTCATGCTGGTGACCGCCCTCAACCCGCACATCGGCTACGACAACGCGGCCAAGGTCGCCAAGCACGCCTACAAGTCGGGCGGCACGCTCAAGGCGGCGGCCATCGAGCTGGGGCTGCTCACCGCTGAGCAGTTCGACGCGTGGGTGAAGCCCGAGGACATGGTCGGCTCGCTGAAGGTCAAGAAGTCGTGAGCGGCGCGGTCGAGATCCGCGAGCACCGCATGGGCCTCGACCTCGAGGACTTCATCCGCGTCCAGTACGACATCTTCCGCAACGACCCGGCCTACATCCCGCCGCTCGAGATGGAGCTGCGGGACCGGCTGACGCCCGGCAAGAACCCCCTCTTCGAGCACGCCGAGGGCACCCTCTTCACGGCCTGGCGCGGCGGCAAGTTGGTGGGGCGCTGCTCGGCGCAGATCGACCGCGAGCACCTCCGGGTGCACCAGGACGAGACGGGCTTCTTCGGCTTCCTCGACACCATCGACGACGCCGCCGTGGCGCACCGTCTCTTGGAGTCCGCCGAATCGTGGCTGCGCGCGCGCGGCATGAAGCGCGTGCGTGGCCCCTTCTCGCTCACCATCAACGAAGAGTCGGGCGTGCTCATCGACGGCTTCGAGCACCCCCCGGTGCTGATGATGCCGCACTCGACGCGCTACCAGGCCGGTCTCATCGAGAGCTACGGCTACGAGAAGGTGCAGGACCTCTTCGCGTGGAAGTACGTGGTGGAAGAGCCTCCGCCTCGCGCCGCCAAGGCCCACGCCGACATGATGGCGCTGCCCGAGGTGCGCTTCCGCAGCGTCGACAAGTCGCGCATGCGGGCCGAGGTGGACACGCTGGTCGAGATCTTCAACGACGCGTGGAGCGAGAACTGGGGCTTCGTGCCTGCCACCGAGGCCGAGGTCGCCAAGATGGCCTCCGACTTCAAGCTGCTGCTCGACCCGGACCTGGCCTTCTTTGCCGAGGTCGAAGGGCGCGAGGTCGGCATGGTGGTGTGCATCCCCAACCTGAACGAGGCGGCTCACGACCTCAACGGCAAGCTGCTCCCGTTCGGCTGGGCCAAGCTCCTGTATCGGCTGAAGGTGCAGGGCACGTCGTCGGCGCGCCTCATCCTGCTCGGACTGCGGCAGGAGATGCGCGCCAAGAAGCGCTACGGCGCGCTGTCGACCGCCATGTACGCCGAGCTCGCCTACCGGGGCATGAAGAAGCCCCAGTACAAGTGGGCCGAGCTCAGCTGGACCCTCGAAGACAACCGGCCCATCAACCTCGGGATCAAGGCGATGCGAGGCAAGGTCTACAAGACGTACCGCGTGTACGAGAAGGCTCTCTGATGCTGACGACGGGCGTGATGCCGCTGGCCCTCAGGGCCCTGCACGTGGTGGGAGCGATCCTGTGGATTGGCGGGGTGGCCTTCGTCGGCAGCCTTGGCGCCGCGGCCGAAGCGGCCGATGTGGATGGCCAGAAGGTGGCGCGTCTCGGGCGTCGCGGCCTGCTCGAGCGCGTCACGGTCGGGATGGGCATCGCGTGGGTCGGTGGGCTCCTCATCCTGGTGCCGTCGTTCAGCAACATCTACGCGCGCGCGGGTTGGATGCACGCCAAACTCACGCTCGTGTTGGTCGCGTCGGCGCTGACGGGTGTGCTCTCGGGGCATCTGCGTAAGGCGGCCAACGGCGACGTCCCGTTCTCCCTGGCCAAGGCTCGGGGCCTGTCGAGCGCGGTGCTGGCGGTCGCCACGCTGGTGGTGTTCCTCGCGATGATGAAGCCCTTCTGAGCGCTCGAGGGGTTGGTCGCGCGCGTGAACGGGAAGTCACGCGCCGGGCACGGCGTGAACCCTCGTCGATGTCCTTGGTCACTCCCGGTCTCGGTTGATAGCCTGTGGGCAACGCGCTTGCTCGTTGGCACGCGCGTCGCATAGCGCGACGTCGCAGCCCCGACCTTCACCTGAGCTCGACCATGCCCAACAACCATCGCCTCACCCACTCATCATCTCTTCACCACAAGCGGATGGCGCGCCTCGGTCCGTTGGCCCTCCTCGCGGCAGCCGTCGCGGCCCTCGGCGGGTGCGGTGGAGACCCCCTGCTGGTCGTGGGCCGCGTGGACGTCTCGGTCGACGCCAACACCACGTTGGTCGTCGATTTCCCGGTCGCCACCACGCTCGTGCGTTCCCCTCGGGCCATCAACACCAGCGTCGCTGGGGACTGCACCGTCACCCGCGATGCGTTCGACGTGGTCATCGCGCGCGACGAGAGCAGCGCGGGCCTGCACACCCTGCACGTCACATCGACCACAGCCTCGGTGGAGATCGACGGTGACACGTACGAGGCGGCGACCGCGGACGGTGCATGCTTCATCGAAGCTTCGGCGATGGACGCGAGCTACGGCACCGTGACCTTCGACGTGGACTGCACGCTCCGCGACGGCGCGGGGGGGAGCGTCAGCGCCGTGGGCACCCTGACGCTCGAAGGCTGCCACTGACTCGCACGGGCTCCGGGCTGCCGCGCGCCTGGGAGCGTTCCCAGGAGCGTCGCCACAGCGCATCGTCGTGGTGAACGAGAGACTCCTTGTTCGCTCAGCGTCCCCGCCAGCGCCGTCGCGGCCCGGTGTCCAAGTGGACGAAGTTGCTGTGGGAGTAACGTCCGACGCCGCCGTCGTGGGTGTGCTCCAGCTCCGACGTCAGGCCGGGCGTGGCCACGCCCGGAATGCGAAAGTCGAGGGCCGCGCCCGTCATGTGGTAGCTCGACTCTGCGACTTCGTGCCCCTTCTTCCGTAGGTGCGCGTTGAACTTCGGCGAGCGATAGCCGCTGATCACGTGCACCCGGCGACGCCCTTCGCGGCGCGCGAGGGTCGCTGCGATCGCAAAGGGCTCGACGTGCATGGCGCCCTCGGCCCCCGTCACGCGACACCGCAAGAAGCGATTGAGCACGGCGGGCGCAGGGAGGGCCTCCACGCCGAGGGGTAGGATCTGCCGTGTGTGGATGTTCCAGAAGGTCAGGTCGAAGCGCTCGGTGCGGTTCGCCGTTGCCGCTCCGCGCGCGCGGTCCGCGGCCTTGCGACTGCCATCCACGTGGGTAGCTCGGAGGCGCAAGGGCGCCTCGACCCTCACCTGCGGGCGCGGAGGTCGAGCCAGCGCGATGGGGAGCACGAAGCCTGTGATGGCACCCGCGCCCAGCGCCGCGACGGCGCCCGCCAGACGTTCCAGCAGCTCAGTCACCTAGGCAGCTTGCCAACCCGGGCGCGGGCCGGCCACTTCTCAACTCGTGGAGTCGAGCGCGTCGCTCGGGACGGCTACGGTCACGCGGTTTCGGCCCTGCTTCTTCGCGCGGTAGAGCGCGCGGTCCGCGACCTTGACCAGCTCACTCTCGGCCTTGGCGGAGGTGGCGATCATGGTGGCGACGCCGATGCTCACGGTCACATGAGAGGCGGTGGGAGAGTCTGGGTGGACCACCTCGAGGCGCTGGACGCGGTAGAGGATGGTCTTGGCCACCTGCTCCGCCCCACCTTCGTCGGTCGCCGGGAGGATCACGGCGAACTCTTCTCCTCCATAGCGGGCCGGGAGGTCGTTCAGCCGGGCGGCGGTCATCGCCAAGACCGACGCCACCTCCCTGAGGCATGCGTCCCCAGCCTGGTGACCGAGCGAGTCGTTGAAGCGCTTGAAGTGATCGATGTCGATCATCAGGAGGGACAGCGGCGCCCCCGTGCGCGTGCTCTGCTGCCACTCGCGCCTCAACCGAAGGTCGAACACGCGCCGGTTGGCGATGCTGGTCAAGGGGTCCTCGCGGGACATGCGGTCGAGGTCTCGCGCCAGGTTGTCGATCACGCGGGCGCGACGGATCCCGATGGAGACATACCCAGCGAGCAGGAACGACGCGAGCAGACCACCGAGCAAGACGGACCACGGGGAGCCTGTGTGTCCTTCGCGGAGGTACTGGGGCCCGGCGTCGCTCGACACGAGCCAGGTGCGGCCAGCGACCCGAAGAGAGCGCGACCGCCGGAACGGTGCTTCGGCCTGCGCCTCGCCCCCCGCCCACATCAGCCGCCGGTTGGTGGCGTCAGTGACGTCGTACACGCGAACCGTGATGTCCTCGGCGAAGTGACGTAGAGCCTCGCGCATCAGGTCCGATACGCGAAACACGCCCATGACCGCGCCCCGAGGCCGGCGCCCCCTGCGAGCGTAGGCGTCGAACACCGGCACGAACACGGTCAGCACGGTGCTCGACTCCGCGCGACCACGGTCCGCGAGCGACATCGCGGGGCCGGTGGCGGTGGCCTCACCGCTGCCCAGGGCGCGCAGAAGGGCCGCCGAGCGCGCCGGCTCCGAGAGCAGGTTCAGGCCGATCAAGCGTCGGTTGGCTTCCACAGGGAAGGTGCTCGCGATCGGGTAGAACTCGTCGCGCGGTGTCGCCCGCCGTAGCTCGCCTTCATCGAGATCGACGATCGCCTGAGGGGCGTCCAGCTCGGTGCTCAGCACCTCCTCGAAGTGCGCGCGGTCTCCACCGGCGACCCGCGGCACCCAGGCGAGCGTCTCCACCTCGGCGACGCGTTCGAACAGTGGCATGGCGAAGTGCTCGAGCCCCGCCTGGTCGACGCTGTCACGGGAGTCGACGTACGCGTACAGCGCGTTGAGGGCCCACAGGCGGGAGTCCAGCATGCCCTCGATGGTTGCTACCCGCGCCTCGGACGCGCGGCCGAAGCGCGCCTCCAGCGCGTTGTCCTCCGCCGCGCGTGCGAAGCCGAAGCCGGCGTAGGCGAGCGCGCTGCCCACCACCAGCACCGCCAGCGCTGGCCCATATCCCAGAGAGCGGTGCAGTGAGCTTCCCTGTGTGTTGGTCTGGTCCGACAACGATGCCCCTCGGGGAGTGTATCATGCGTTCCGCGACGACGTTGTGATTGTCGAATTTTCCGTCTCCATGGAAATCGGGTGCGCAGGGAGGCGATGCGGAGACGCGCAACACGGTGGCCCAGCGCCCGACAACGCCCCCGTCCACGAGTCACCAGGAGCCATCCATGCCGACAATAGGTCCTCTCGCAGTCTCTCCAGTCCCCTCCAGCCCGACCTCCCAAGCCGCTCCGTCCGAGAATGCGGGTGCATCGTTTCGGGACAGCCTCCGCCGTGTGGCGGCTGGGATTGCCGCGGACGAGCGCGCGATGGATCGCGCCATGACGGCTGGTTCACGCGGCCAGCTCGCACCCGAGGCGCTCATCGCGCTCCAAGCCCGGGTCTATCGCCACACCCAAGAGCTGGAGCTCGGCAGCAAGGTGGCGGACAAGGCGGCCGGTGCCGTCAAGCAGACCCTCCAGTCTCAGCAGTAGCGCGTGCTGCTGGGGTCAGTGACACACTGCCAGCGCCAGCCGCCAGCGGTCGGTTCCGCGGGAAGCGCTGCTGGTGCTCGGAGCACAGTGGCCCGTCCGGGGGTGCGCCCCGTCGAGCAGGAGAGAGAGCGCGGCCAGCGTGTCCTCGGCGCGCTGTCGCTCCGCGTGCGGCACGTCGGCCCCGGTGGAGGCCAGATCCAGCACGGCGGCGTACGCGTCCACAGCCTCCGTGAAGGCTCCGACGGCCTGCGCGACGTCCGCACGGCGCGCCTGCGTGGCCCACCGTCGTGGGTGCCGGCGCGCCGCCCCACGCAAGAGCGCCAGCGCTTGCCGTGCTTGGTTGTTCGCCTCGAGGGCCTGGCTCAGAATCAGCAGCAGGCCCTCGTCATCCGGGGAGCGGATCCGACCCGTCTCGAGGGCGGCGATTGCGTCCGCGCGGCGCCCGAGGTCGAGCAAGGTCCGACCGAGCGCCGCATAGGGCTCTGGGGCGGAGGGCTGCGCGCGTCGGGCGTCCTCGAAGTGAGCGATGGCCAGGCTGGGCTGCCCCGCCTCGATGCGCGCGTTGCCCAGGATCAGCTCGCGCTCCATCCGCGCTTGGCGTCGCGCGGCGAGGTCGTCGTCTGCGATCTGCGCTACGGCTCGGCCTGGATCGACCTGCCAGAGCACGACGAGGGCGAGCACGGGAGGCAGGGCCCATCGGGCGCCGTCGTGTCGTGTGAGACGTGGCATCAGGACCCCAGTGTAACGGCGCGAGGCTGCGTCGATCAGCGGATCTCGGCCAACAGTTCGCGCAGTCGGTCGAGTCCCTTGTGGTGCAGCCTGCTGGCCCACGAGATGCTCAGGCCCAGGCCCTGGGCCACCTCGTCGAGCGGGCGCTCCTCGAGGTAGTACCCAACCAGGATGAAGCGCTCCCGCTCGGGGAGCTGCGTCAACGCCGCCCGGAGCACGTCTCGCTGCTCGCGGCGAAGCAGTGGCGCGTCCGGCGCGACCATGTCGTCTGGGTCGGCGTCGACGCAGCTGGCCACGAACGACGTGGTCAGTCGAGCCAGGGTGCGCTGGATGGCCTCGGCGCTCTGCTCCGGCGTTCGGCCCGAGACGTTGGCGCCGCGTTCGAAGCCGGCGTGTTCCGCGATGTCGTCCGCAGCGTGCTGTCGCTTCGTACGCAGCATGCTCTTCGGGGGTGCGTCCACCATCTTGCGCACCCCATCCAGCATGGCTCCTCGGATGCGATAGTAGGCGAAGGTGGCGAAGCGGGCGCCGCGCGACGGGTCGAAACGCGAGTGGGCCTCCAGCAGCCCCTGAATTCCGAACGCTTCCAGGTCCTCCACGGGGACGTGGTTGCCCATCTCGCGTCGCACCCGCCGAGCGATGGCGATGATCAGGGGCTTGTGCTCGCGTAGGATCGCGTCGCGGTCAGTGTCGCTCATGGCAGTCAGGTGGGAAGTGCGCCCCCTCGGAGCACACGCTCGTACATGTGGGGACTTTGACGCGAAAGCTACGAAGCGCCAGCCGCCGCCTTGCGCTGGTGTCGGGTGTGGCTCTAGCCTTGCACGGACATGAGCACGCCCTCGCGCCCTGGACTGGCACGGACCGATCGCGGCGTCTCCCGGCCACTGCGCGCGTGGCTGGCGCGCGCGGTGCAAGACGACGCTGCCCTCTCGGAGCTCGCGCTGGCCTTCAACGCCCACACGCTCGCAGAGCGGCGGCAGCTGGCGAGCTTGCTCCATCGCGACATGGCGTCCGAGCAGCTCGACCCCGAGCGCGCTCAGGCGTTGTTCGCCGCCATGCTCGCCCTCGAGGAAGATCCCTCGCTGCAGGCCGAGTTGGTGGACAGGCTGCGCGCGCTCGAGCCGGCGGTCGCTGGGTTCGTGTATGGGGACGAGGGCCGCGGGGGCGCGCTCATCGCGCGAGAGCGTGCGCCCGCGCGCTGGGACTGCCTCCTGGTCCATTGGCAGGCCGAGCGTGCGACGCGGGTCGACTACGCAGAGGTCGACGCATCCGAGGCCGCCGACGTGCTCGCGGGCCTCGCGACGGGCGCTGGGAACACCCCCCGTCGGTCTGGGCCCGAGCGGGTCGTGGCTCATCCGCAGATTCCCTGGCGGCAGGTGAGCGCCCGGGTCGCCTGCGAGCGGCTTGGATTGCCCCTGCTGCGTTTCACACGAGAGGGCGGGGCGCTACCACGCGAGGCCGAGCGCTTCGCTGGCATGGTCGCGCGAGGCTGACGCGATGGCGACCGTGCTTCACATCGAGGACGATCCCGTCAATCGCCGGCTCGTCACCAAGCTCCTCGGCGCTGCGGGCCATCGCGTCGTCGACGCCGCGACGGGGCTCGAGGGTATCCGTGTCGCGGCAGAGCTGAACCCGGACCTGATCCTCGTGGACATCAACATCCCAGACCTGGACGGGTACGAGGTGACGCTGCGCCTGCGGGGGATCCCGTCCCTGGCCACGACGCCCATCGTCGCGATCACGGCGGAGGGCGACCGCGAGACCAGCCTCGCGGTGGGTTGCGACGGATTCATCGGGAAGCCAATCGACGCGCGGGTGTTCGCGCGCCGCATCGAACGCTTCATGGCGGGTCGCCGTGAGCGCGGCGACGTCGCCAGCGGTGAGCAGCGCCTGCGCGTGAAGAGCCAAGAGATCGTCGCGCGCCTCGAGGCCAAGGTGCGCGAGCTGTCCGACGCCAACGTTCGCCTCGAGGAGATGGCGCGCCTGCGGCGGGAGTTCCTGCGCAACGTCACGCACGAGCTCGCGACGCCGATGACGCCCGTCGTCGGATACTTGAGGCTCCTGCAGAACCAGGATCTGGGACCGCTGACCCCGGCTCAGATCAAGTGCGTCGAGGCGATGACGACGTCCACCGAGCGGCTGCGGTCGGTGGTGGACCTCCTCCTCGACGTGAGCACGTTCGAGACCGGAAACATGGCGTTCACCTCGCGACGCTACGACTTCCTGGCGGTGGCTGGCGAGGCCATCGACGAGGTGCGCGGGCTCGCGGCGTCACTCGACGTGGAGATCGTGCAGGAGCCCGCAGCTCGCGGCCCCGAGTGCATCGGGGATGCCGACAAGCTGCGACGGGCCATGGTCCACGTGCTGGACAACGCCGTGAAGTTCTCGCCAGCGGGGGCACAAGTATGCGTGGCCGTGAGGCGGGTCGACGGGAGCGCCGCGGACGGGGCGGCTCCCCGCGGATACACCCTGTTGGTCGCGGACGACGGTCCGGGCGTGTCCTCGGCCAAGATCGAGCGCGTCTTCGACCCGTTCTATCAGGTGGACGGGACGCGCACCCGCAAGCACCAGGGCGTCGGGCTGGGGCTCGCGTTCTCGCGCCGCGTGTTCGAGGCCCACGCCGGCAGCGTGACCATGCAGTCGCCGCCACGCGAGGACGTGGCCGGGCACCGCTCGCGGGGCGCGCTGGTTGAGCTCACGGTCAGCCGTGACGGGGGTGCGCAGAGGCCCGCGTCTTGATCTACTTGGACCACCACGCGGCGACGCCCATGGTGGCGGCGGCCGTGCGCGCGATGGCGGACGCCGGTGACCGCGCGTGGGCCAACCCGTCCAGCGTCCACGGAGCGGGCCGCGCCGCACGCGCTCTCTTGGAGACGGCGCGCGGGCAGGTCGCGGCGGCCCTCGGGGCAGCACCGGCGAACGTGGTGCTCACCTCCGGAGGTACGGAGGCCTGCAACCTGGGTGTGCGCGGGCTGCTGGGGTTGGACGGCAGCAGCGGACGGGTCCTCGTCAGCGCCCTGGAGCACCCCGCCGTGCGCGCGACCGCGGAGTCTGCGGGCGAGGTGACGGTCTTGCCCGTGTGCGCGGCCGACCTGGACCAGGCGGAGGCGGCGCTCGCGAACCTCGCTCCTGGGGATGTGCTGGCCGTGCAGTGGGTCAACCACGAGACGGGCGTCGTGTTGCCCGTGTCGGCGTGGGCGCAGCGGGCCCGGGAGCGTGGCGCGCGCGTGTTCGTCGACGCCACGCAGGCGTTCGGGAAGTGGCCGCTACAGCTCGAGAGCAGCCCCTTCGACGCTGTCGCGGTGACGGGTCAGAAGGTCGGTGCCCCGGCGGGGACGGGCGCGCTCTGGATCCGGCGCGGCCACGATCTCGTTCCGGTGCTCACGGGTGGGGCCCAGGAGCGGGGGCGTCGCGCAGGCACCCCCTCGGTGCTCGCCCAGGTCGGCTTCGGCGCTGCGTGCGAAGCGTTGGCGGACTCGTCGGACTGGCTGGCACGCGCGGGGGCGCTCCGGGACCGACTGGAGCGGCACGCCATCGCGCTGGGCGGGCGCGTCAATGGCGTCCCGCTGCCTCGGGTCGAGAGCGTCACCCAGGTTGCGTTTCCGGGTCAGCGGTCCGACCTGCTGGTCGCAGCGCTCGACGTGGAGGGAGTCTGCGCGTCGGCAGGGGCGGCGTGCTCGAGCGGTCTGACCGAGCCGGTCCGGTCGCTCCTCAGCCTGCATCCGGACGAGCCCTGGCGCGCCGTGGCCTCGGTGCGATTCAGCTTGGGACCGGGCACGACGGTCGACGACATCGAAGGTGCGTGTGTCGCGCTCGGGCAGGTGGTCGCCCGCGCGAGCGGCGCACCGTAGCGAAGACGGCGCGGTACGTACCAAGCACGCGCTCGGGTTGGGCGTCGGGCGGGCGTCCCGGGAAGGGTGCACCCGTAGGGGGACGCTGCTAGATCGCCCCGGTGTCCGAGCCTCAGCCGCCGCAGCGTGTCCTGGTCGCGATGAGCGGCGGCGTGGACTCGTCCGTCGCGGCCGCGCTGCTGCACGAGCAGGGGTACGACCTGATCGGCGTCACGCTGCACCTCTGGGACGCGAGCGGCGCGGAGCAGGTGGGTCGCTGCTGTGCCCCAGAGGACCGCGACGACGCTCGACGCACGTGCGAGGCCCTCGGCATCCCGCACTACGTGCTGGACGAGCGGGAGGCGTTTCGGAGGCACGTGGTCGAGCCGTTCTTGGACGAATACGCGCGCGGCCGCACGCCCGTGCCATGTGTCCAGTGCAACCGGACAGTCAAGCTCGTGCACCTCGCCGACCTCGCCACGCGCTTCGGCGCGTCGCACGTCGCCACGGGCCACTACGCGCGCGTCGAGCGCGACGTGAGGGGGACGCGGCTCTTGCGCGGCGTCGACCATGGCAAGGACCAGAGCTATTTCCTGTACGGTCTGCCCCAGGACACCCTCGGGCGCATGATCTTCCCCTTGGGCGGGCTCCAGAAGGAACAGACACGCGCCGAGGGGCGGCGGCTCGGGGTCCCCAACGCCGACAAGCCCGACAGCCAGGAGCTGTGCTTCGTGCCCGATGGGGACATCCGCGGCTTCGTGGGTCGGCAGCGTGGCGCGCCAGCGCCAGGCGTGTTCGTGGACGAGCGCGGTCGGGCCCTTGGGACGCATGGCGGGATCGAAGGGTTCACGGTCGGCCAACGTAAGGGGCTCGGGATGGGCGGGGGCAGCGGCAAACCGCGCTACGTGCTCCGCATCCTGCCCGCAGCACGAGAGGTCGTCCTGGGCGACGAGTCGGCGCTCGGCTCGCGCGTGGTGTGCGTGGACGAGGCGTCCTGGGTGACGGGCCGCCCGCCCGCGGGGCCCTTTGCCGGGCTCGTGCGGGTCCGCTACCGCCACACGCCCGCACCGGCGTGGGTCATCCCGACGGGCGCGGGTTTCGAGGCGCGCTTCGACGTGGAGCAGCGGGCGATTACGCCTGGCCAGGCCGCGGTGGTATACGTCGGGGATGAGGTCATCGGCGGCGGTTTCATCAGCGAGCCACAGCGGCAGGCGCAGCAGCATGCCTGATGGCGCGTCCCTGGCTTCTCGCGCACGCGTGCTCTGCCTGACCGTCGGGTGCGCGCTCTCGCTGCTCGGTCTCGGTTGCGCCAACGGAGAAGGAGAGGGGGAGGTGACGGGGGCGGTGTTCGCGCCGGAGTGCGGCATCGACGACGCCACGTGGGACCTGCGCCCCAACTTCTTCGTGCAAGACACGAACATGAACACGGCCGTGATCCGCGTGCAGCACGGCAGCGACTACCAAGACCGCAGCGACGGCCTCGTCATCTCCATCGGCGACCTGGAGGAGGTGGGCGCGAACCTGGGCGTGCCGTTCGACCTCGCCGACCCCGAGTCGCCCATCGCCATCACGCTCACTCTCGCTGGGACGTGCCAGCCTGGGCGACGTGACCCTTCGGTCGTGCTCATCGCGCGCGCCGGCACCATCACGTTCGAGGCTCTGCACGACCCCCGGTCCGACAGCGGTCCGGAGACGCGCGCCACCTTCAGCGGTGTGACGATGGACGACGGCGAGGAGCCACCGTCGACGGCCACGCTCGTGGGAAATTTCTCGTTCCTGTTCGCGCGCGGGCGCCCGGGCCAGCGCTTTCCGTGAGGTCCAAGCGACCGGTCGCGCGTGGGCCACGCGCTGGGGCGTCCCTTCCAGCGTCGGTCTCGGGGGTCGTCGAGCGTCTCGCCAGCGGGGGCGATGGCGTCCTGAGCACGCCGTTCGGTGACGTGCACTGCGCGGGGGCGTTCGCGGGTGAACGCGTGCGGCTGTCGGGGCTGCGACGCAAGGGCAAGCGCGTCCAAGCGAGCCGAGTCGAGATCCTCGAGGCGTCTCCCGCCCGGCGTGACCCTCCATGTGCTCACGCCGCGTCCTGTGGCGGCTGCCCGTTCATGGCGCTGACCCCCGAGGCCCAGCGTGACGCGCGCCTAGGCCTGGTGGACCAGGCGCTGCGCCATGCTCGCGTCGCTCCCATCCATCCTCTGGAGCACGACCCCGCCGGCGCGTCGCAGCCTCTCGCGTATCGAGGGCGGGCCCGCATGCGCTTCGAGCGCGGCGTCCTCGGTTACCGCAGCGCGGGCTCCGCCACGGTCGTTCCCGTCACGCGTTGCCTGGTGCAGGCGGCGGCCATCGCCGAGGCTGCGGCCGCATTGAGCGCGTCGCTCGCGGCTCTCCACGCGGAGCAGGCCCTGCCACCGCTCGACGTTCATCTCGGGACCGGCGCGCGCGGTGCAGTCGTCGCGCTGCGCTGCGAGCAGCCGCTCCCCGCCGAGCTCTACGCGATGCTCGAGGGGTTGGTGGCCGCCGAGGCGCTGCAGGGTGCGGGGGTCCTCGCGGGCGGCGCCACGCGCCATGCGCACTTCGGAGACCCGAGCGAGGTGGCCGCGAGGCTCCCCCCCGGCGCGGGCGTCAGTCCCTTGCGCGTCCCGCTCGGAGGATTCTCTCAAGCGAACCCGACGGTCAACGCCGCGCTCGTCGCTACCGTGGTGGCCTGGGCGGACGCCGCGCAGCAGCCCACCCTCGAGCTCTATGCGGGCAGCGGGAACCTCAGCGTGGCGCTGGTGGAGGCCGGCGCCCTGCTGACGACGGTGGAGCACGACGCAGCCGCGGCGGCGTTGGCGGCGGAGAACCTACGTGAGCGCGGGCTCTCGGCCACAGCGCATCACCGAGATGTCGTCGACGCGCCTCGCGCGCGCTTCTCGCGGGTCGTCTTGGACCCTCCACGCGAGGGGGCGCTGCGGGTCCTCGAGAGCCTCGTCCGCGTGCAGCGCCCCGAGCGCGTCGTCTATGTGTCGTGTGATCCCCGCACGCTGGCGCGGGACCTCGCGGTGCTGGTGGAGGCTGGCTACGTGCTGGAGCGCGTTCGTGTGTTCGACATGTTCCCGCAAACGCCACACGTGGAGTCGGTCGCGCTCCTCACGCGCGCGGCTTGATACCGCCGGCGATGCGTCGTACGACCACCGCGACACCCGATGCGTTGCCCCTTCTGTAGCAAGCTCGACAACAAGGTCATCGACTCTCGCCTGTCTCAAGCGGGCGAGGTGGTACGGCGTCGGCGTGAGTGCGAGGGCTGCGGCCGTCGCTACACCACCTACGAGCGCATCGAGCAGACGTTGCCGCTGGTGGTGAAGAAGGATGGACGACGCCAGCCCTACGACCGGGTCAAGTTGCTGGCGGGCTTGCGTCGGGCGTGCGTGAAGCGGCCCGTCTCGGCCGAGACCCTGGAGCGGCTGCTGAATCGCCTGGAACGTCAGCTGGTGGACACCGGCGATCCGGAGGTCAGCTCGGCGTTGTTGGGCGGGAAGGTCCTGAGCGCGCTACGGGACACCGATCCCGTCGCCTACGTGCGCTTCGCCAGCGTCTACCGTGAGTTCCAGAACGCAGAAGAGTTCATGGACGAGCTGCGCACGCTCGTGGACGAGAGCGGCGGCTGAGCGATGGGCGCACCCGACCAAGCAGACCAGCGCCACATGCGTCGCGCGCTGCGGCTCGCCCGACGTGGGGACACCAGCCCCAACCCGCAGGTCGGCGCAGTCTTGGTGCGCGACGGCGAGGTGGTAGGCGAGGGGTATCATACGCGCGCTGGTGCGCCACACGCCGAGGTCGAAGCGCTGAAGAGCGCCGGGGCGGCTGCGCGAGGGGCGACCCTGTACGTCACGCTCGAACCCTGCAACCACCATGGGCGCACTCCCCCGTGCACCGAAGCGGTCATCGCGGCGGGCGTCAGCCGGGTCGTGGTGGGAGCGCTCGACCTCCATCCCCACGTGCCTGGTTCCGCCGAACGGTTGCGCGCAGCCGGCATCGTGGTGGAGCGCGGAGTGTGCGGCGAGGAGGCTGCTGCGCTGGTCCGGCCGTTCTTCAAGCACCTCACCACGGGCCTCCCCTACGTGTGCATCAAGGCGGCCGTGACGTTGGACGGACGCATGGCCACGCGGACGTTCGACAGCAAGTGGATCACGTCTGACGCCAGCCGCAAGGAGGCGCACCGCTTGCGCGCGGAGAGCGACGCGGTGCTGGTCGGCGTGTCGACGGTGCTGGCCGACGATCCCCGCCTGAACGTGCGCGCGGTCGAAGGGCGCGATCCGCTTCGCGTCGTCGTTGATACGTCACTCCGGACCCCTGTCGATGCGGCCGTGCTGCAAGGAGAGCCAGGGGCGACGCTGGTCCTGCACGCCGCAGACGCGTCCCCCGCGCGAGTGGAGGCGCTGCGCGCCGCCGGCGCCGTCGTGCACGACGTCCCCCGGGGGCCCAGTGGGCTGGACCTCGGCGCGGTGCTGCGGGTCCTCGGGGAGCGCAACGTGGTGCGCCTGCTGGTCGAAGGCGGGGGGCGCGTGCATGGTTCACTGCTGGACGCTGGGCTCGCGGACCACGCATCGGTGTTCGTGGCGCCCATCATCGTCGGTGACGCCGCGGCGCCTGCGTTTGCGTCGGGTCGGGGGAGCGATACGATGGCCGGCTCGTATCGCATCGCGAACGCGCGCGTGCGGCGGCGCGGACCAGACGTGTGGATGGATGGCCCGTTGGTGAAGGACCGATCGGAAGACAAATGACGACGATGCAAGACAGCATTGAGCGCGTGATGCGCGCCCTCGACGAAATCCGCGCCGGAAAGATGGTCATCCTCGTGGATGACGAGGACCGCGAGAACGAGGGTGACCTCGTGATGGCCGCGGACCTCTGCACGCCCGAGGCCATCAACTTCATGGCCAAGTTCGCCCGCGGCCTCATCTGCCTGCCGTTGACGGCCGAGCGCGTGGACGAGCTGGAGCTGCCGATGATGGTCAGCCAGAACCGCGCATCGCGCGAGACGGCCTTCACCGTGAGCATCGAGGCCCGCCGCGGCGTGACGACGGGCATCAGCGCAGCGGACCGATGCCATACGGTGCTCACGGCGGTGGATCCGGACGTGCGCGCGTCGGACATCGTGAGCCCCGGGCACATCTTCCCGCTGCGGGCCAAGCCAGGCGGCGTGCTCCAGCGCACGGGCCACACGGAGGGCGCCGTGGATCTCGCGCGTCTCGCAGGTCGCGCACCGGCCGGCGTCATCTGCGAGATCATGAAGGACGACGGCACCATGGCCCGCTACCCGGACCTGGTGGAATTCGCGAAAGAGCACGGGCTGCAGATCCTGAGCATCGCAGACATGGTCGCCTATCGCCTCACGCGCGAGCGCATGGTGCGCCCGGTGCGCAAGGCGGACGTGCTCATGCCCACGGGCAAGACCTGGACGGCGCACACTTACGAGGTGACGCTCGACGAGCGCCGTCAGTTCTTGGCCATGAGCTACGGGACACTCACGAGCGACCCGACCCTGGTGCGCGTCCACACGGGGAGCGTACTCGGGGACGTCTTCCAGGTACGCATGGGCGAACGCGTCCACATGAGCGACGCCATCGAGTGCATCGAGCGCGAGGGTTCGGGGGTGATCCTGTTCATCCCAGGCCCCCCGGACCCGGTCACCGACATCGCCTTCTACCTGGGCGAGCCCCTCGAGACGGCGCGTCCCGAACCCGGCGTGGTGCTGCGTGAGTATGGCCTGGGCGCCCAGGTGTTGAGCGGGCTCGGGCTCAGCCGCATCCGCATCCTCACCAATCGCCCACGGCGCCTGCCTAGCCTGGAGGGCTACCACCTCGAAGTGGTCGAGCAGCTGCTGGTGCAGCCCGGGCAGGCGGGTGAAGGCGCGCGCGTCGTCACCGCGGTCCCCGACTGAGCGCGAGAACCCGGCGCACCGCGACGAGCTCCGCCGGTCGGGCGGCCTTCGGGCTCGCGCGGGGGCGCGAAATGGGACAGAGTGCGTCCCGTCGGCGTGCGTCCCGACCCCAACGCTGGACCGAATCGGAGAACCACAGGCACATGACCGTCAAGACCTACGAGGGAGACCTCCGCGCACCCGAGGGGGCGCGCTTCGCCATCGTCGCCTGCCGCTTCAACCACTTGGTGGTGGACCGGCTGGTTGAGGGCGCGCTCGACGCCCTGCGGCGCTCGGGCGGTGTGGCCGAGTCGGACGTGGTCCTCGCGTGGGTGCCCGGGGCCTTCGAGCTTCCGCTCGCCGTGAAGCGGTTGGCGCAGTCCGGACAGTTCGCGGGCGTCATCGCGCTCGGCGCGGTCATCCGCGGGTCGACGCCCCACTTCGACTTCGTGGCTGGCCAAGCGGCATCGGGCGCGAGCGCGGCCATGCTCGCCACGGGCGTCCCCGTGGCCTTCGGGGTGATCACCACGGACGACATCGAACAGGCCCTCGAGCGCTCTGGCACCAAGGCCGGCAACAAGGGCTTCGAGGCGGCGCTCACCGCGCTCGAGATGGCGAGCCTGAGCGCCGCGTTGGGCCGCGACGGGCTCTAGGTCGAGTCGCGGTAGCCAGAGAGGACCCATGGGACAGCGACGAGACGGACGACAGGCGGCCCTCCAGGTGCTCTACCAGATGGACACGGTCGGCGTGTCTGCGGAAGCGGCGCTCAACCTCTACTGGGGGTCGCTGGCGAACGCCGACGAGACGCCAGACGGCCTGGCGAGCGCCGACGACGAGCTCCCAGAGCCGCTCGACGGCGACGCGCGGGCGTTCGTCGACAGGTTGGTGCGGGGCTTCGGCGACCGGCGCGAGGAGATCGACGCGACCATCCGGGCCGTGAGCCATCACTGGCGCATCGAGCGCATGACGCGTGTCGATCGCAACATCCTCCGTCTGTCGACCTGTGAGCTCATGCTCATGCCCGACGTGCCGCGGCGCGTGACCCTGAACGAAGCCATCGAGCTGGCCAAGCGCTTCGGGAGCGAAGGTAGCGCGGGCTTCGTGAACGGGGTGCTCGACCGCATCGCGTCCGAACTCCAGAAGGAGTGACCGGATGGACATCTCCTTCGTGCCCCCCGACCTGCGCCGCCTCGACAAGATCCGGCACGAGGCGCTCTCGGCTGTCCTGTTCGATGGAGAGTGGCCGCTGCGTGGGGCGCTGGGGCTGCTGGACTGGCGGCTCGGGGGGCGTGTCTCGCGCCTGATCCAGCGGGGCACCGTGGGCGGCTTGCGCGGGGAGTCGCTGTTGATTCCGGGTGAATCGAAGGTCGCTTTCGACAAGCTGTTCCTGCGCGGCGGCGGCGCTGCGGGCGCGTTCGACGGGGACGCGTTCGACGTGATCCTGGGGGAGATGCTGCACACGCTCACCCGCGCTGGCGTACGCAGCTCGGCGCTCGTGCTGCCCGGGCGCGCGCTCGGGCTCGTCACGCCGGCGGACGCCATGGAGCGTTTCCTCGCCGTGGTGAAGACCCATCCCGAGCACGACGAGATCTCGCTGGTGGAGGCTCCGGACGCGCAGCGCGAGATGGAGCCCGTGCTCCTCCGCGCGCGACGCGCGGCGAGCGTCTACGAAGACTGACTGGCGGCGCGGCTCAGCGACCGTCCGCCGAGGGGAGCCACCATCGGTCGAGGGGTGAGGCGTCGTCGTCATCCGGCGTGCGCCACCAGGTGTCGTCCCCCTCGGCTCCTGACCGAGCCTCCCCTCCGCTGTCCCACCAGGGCAGCCCAGGTTGGACGCTGGCATCCCGTTGCGCGCGGGACGCCGCCCGCTGCCACCAGAGCCACCCGGCGGGCAAGGGGGGCTCTCGCTCGGGCGCGACGTGCAGGGTGAACCCCACCTGTTGGCGCCGTACGCGGATCCGAGGCCAGCGCAGCGTCACGAGCACGTCCGCGAGGCAGCGCTCGAGGGCGCCTCCAGGGAGCACCGACACGAGGCCCACGTGCTCCTCGCGCTCCAGCACCATGCGCACGCGCACGGTGCGCAGCGTGGGGTCGGCGGCCTGCGCCGCGTTCAGGCAGGGGGTGAGCTGCGCCAGCTGCGCCAGCGCGTAGGCCTGCACGTCCGCCGCGCTTGCCGTGCGCGCGGCGGGAGCCTCGCCCGTCGTCGTTTGGTCGGGCCGCGGCGCGGGACGGGTGTCCTGCGCGGGGGCGTCGTGGGTCGCCAGTTCCGTTGCGCGATGAGCGCGGGCATCCAGGAGCGCGGCGCGCAGCTCGGGGTGCGCACCTGCCGACGTCACGTAGCGCTCCAGGCGGTCGCGCATCGTGACGTCGCCCAACGCGTCGATGGCGAGGGTCGCGACGACCAGCGCGCGGGGGTCCTCGCGGAACTCGGCGTCGGCGCGGTAGCGCTCGACGAACGCCAGCAACGAGGGCAGCGCGTCTGGTCCGCCCCAGCGCACCAGCTGGGTGATCAGCGCCGGGAGCGCCGCGGGGGGAGTCGCTGGGTCATTCAGGTGCGGCAGCAGCGCGCCGTAGGCGTCGTGACGGTCGGCGCCCGCGAGGGCGGGGAGGATGACCTCGAGCGGCGGCGGTGGTCGTGGCCCGTCGTCCGCGAGGAAGTCGTAGTGTTGGTTCAGGGCGTCGACCAACGAGTCGGTGTCGTCCCTCCGCGCGCGGAGCGTCATGGCGATGGCGTCGCGCACGGGAGGCTCGGTGCGCGGATCCTCGTAGGCGTCCAGCAGAGCTCGCGCGACGCTCACGCCCGCGTCGACCAGCAGGTGCGCGGCGTAGACCTGGTCGCCGACGAAGCGCGCATCTCGCACGTGGAGCACGCGCAGGAGATCCTGCTCGGCTCCCGCTGAGTCGAGGGCGCGGACGGCGCGTGTCCGTCGACCTACCGCGCGCACAGCGATGGCCGCTCGCACCGGAGGGAGACGCCGCTCGTAGCGCGCGGAGCCATCGTCTGGGTGGAGGCCGAGCAGCACGCCGTCTGCGTGCAGCAGCACGAGGCCATCGGGTGTCGCGAGGGTCGCCACGGGCGCGTCCCGGAGGGCGTGCGCAAAGCGCAGCGTACCGTCTCCATCGAACGCGAACACGTGCCCTCGCGTGACCACGTACGACCGATCGGAGCGCGGGGTCGGGGACGGCGACAAGGGGGTGCGCGCGAAGTGGACCGGCGCCGGCCGGGCGGGTTCGTCCGCCGCCGGGACCACCACGCTCCACGTGTCGGGCTCGATGCGCGCCCGGAAGGGTGGGGCGGGGACCAACGCCGTATCGGGGTCGAGCACGGCGTCCACGCGCTGCTGGGTCGCTACGCCAGGCTGCAGCGCATACACACGCTCGCCGCCGTAGAACACGTCGCCGCCGTCGATGCGCGTCCACCGGATCGTGTCGTCGCCCGACCGACGCCGCGCCAACTCGGCTCCATTGGCGGCGTCCAGCAGGAGCAGCTCGTGGCCATCGTGGGGAACCAGCAGGACGCCCCCCCGCAGCAGGGGCGCGCCGAGCTCGCCGTCCGCAGGCAACGCCCGGGTCACCTCGAGGCCGGCGTCCGTGGTCCGCGCGAGCACGATCCGGCCCCGGCGGGGCCCTTCGGACTCGACCAAGACGGCGCGTGCTCCTTCGAGCGCCCCCCCGATCAGCGTGGCTGCGGGGCTGCGCGCGAGCGACCCGCGCATCCCCCCATCCGGCCAACTCAGCCATCTCACGCTGTCATCGTTCGTCACGCAGATGGCCGCGCCACAGTCCGCGAGCTGTGTCGCCGCCGCGGGGGCACGATGCGTGACCTCTCCGCGCTCGTCCACGAAGAGCAGATCCCCCGTTGTGGTCAGCAGGGCGAAGCCCGCCGGACGGTCGACGAGGGGCGCCGCGGAGAGGCGCTGCGCCAGGCCGTCCAGCGCCTCCGTCGCGTTCGCGAGGCGGCGGGGGTCGGCCGTGGTCGGCGCTCGCGCGCTGCACGCGAGCAGTGACGCCGCGATCAGCGCGCTGATCGAACGCGTCGCGTCGTGCAAGCGCGCGAACCCTCTCACGGCGTCTCGCCTCCGGCCGTGCTCGCGCCCGTCGCTCCGTCGCCAGCGCTCTCGCCTGCGCCCGCACCGCCGCGAGCCCGCGGACGCAGGGGGATGCGCCGAATCGAGCGCTCCAGATCCGCGCGCAGGGCCGCAGGCGCCGAGGCCGGGAGCTCACGCAGCCACTGCGCCAGGAAGCCGCGCACCTCGAGCCCTGCCACCTCGAACAACCGGTGCAGTACGTCTCGCTTCTGGTCCCAGGAGATGTCGGTACGGCGCACGATGCGCGCATAGCCTTCGAGCATGGCGCTGAGGGGGATGGTCCCGAGGTGCACGTGAAAGCGTGGCAGGTCCTCCTCTCGTGCCAGCGCGCCGATGGAGCGGGCCGCGTCGTGGACGCCACGCTCCAGGGCCGTGAACAAGCGGGGCAGCGCGGCGCGCGCGTCCATGTCGCCCAGGGCCCGCGCGCAGACGGACCGCACGCTCGCGTCCACGTCCGAGAGCCCTCCACTCACCGCGTCGCGCGCGACGTCGTTGCGGAGGGCCGCGAGCGCCAGGTACGCACGGCGACGTGCACCGGCGCGCCGATGCCGGGACAAGGAGACGAGCGCGGGGACGGCGCGAGCGTCGGCGCGGTCGCGCAATGCGTCGATGGCCGCGTCGACCTCGGCGTCGCTCTCGCCACCGAGCGCACGCCCGATCAGCGCGTCCAGATCTCCCGCGGTATCGGTGGAGCGCGCTTCAGTCACGGCGCGCTGCGCGGCGACCGGCGCCGGGACGGATCCCGAGAGCACCACGAGGACCGACAACGCCGCCAGGGCGCGCCGCACCCGCGCGGGGCGGGTGGTCGGGCGCGGAGCGGGGCGTCGAGGGCGCGTACGGACCATCACGTTCGCGAGAGTGCCACACGGTCCCGGCGACGGCCCGCACGAAGCGTAGCGCTGGTGGGCGGCGAGACCCCGACCGAGGGCCATCTTCGAGGTCGTCGACTGGCACATGCGCCGACGTGCGGCGAGCCCGAGGCGCGCTCGTGGCGGCGTGTGCCCAGCTCGCATGGGCCGAGATCAACTGCTACGCCTCACGGGTGCCGCGCAGCCTCCTCACCTCGCTCAGAGCGCACCTCACGTCTCGCCGCAACCTCCTCGCCGCCTGCGCCATCCTCGGGTCGGTGCTCGTCGTGTGCGACCAGCGGGGGGTGCGCGCCGCGGACAGCGTTCCCAGCGCCCTGGCAGCGGCGCTCTCCGCCGAGGGCCTCGAGCTGGATCCAAGCTCCATCATCTGGATCGACGACCCCGCGGCGCCGACGACGCCCCGCTCCGCGCTGTTCATCGCAGCCTCCGCGCGAGGCGACTCGGAGGTCTACCACGCGCGGGTACGAACGGGAGAGTCGGCCGTGCTGGGGGTATACGCGCTCAGCAACCTGACGCGCACCGCGGGCGCCGACGAGTTTGCGCTGACGCGGGTGGACGAGCAGTCCGCGGTGTACCTCAGCCGCGTACTCGACGGTGTGGACGCTCTCACCCTGGTCGACCTGCGCGGCGAACCGGCGGCCCTCACGGCCGGCTGGTCGGCGCGCACGCGCGCGCAGAACGGCATCACGAACTTGCAGGAGACCGGCCGCGTGGCTGGCTTCGGGCGCACGCGCGTGTCGTTCGCGTCGTCTCTCCCGGACGCCAGTCTCACCGTGGCACCAGGTCGTGTCGACGTCACCGCCCCCGATGTCTCCGTGAGCATGCAGCGCGCGGACGGCGCCTGGCGGGCCGTGTCGGGCGCGGAGCACGTCGAGGTGCGGCCCGCCGAGAAGGGCGAGCCAGGGACCATCACCTGGGTCGTGGACAGCGTGCGCAACCTCAGCTTCGTAGGCCCGGAGCCCATCGCTTGGTTGGAGCATCGCGTCTTCGGCGTACGCGACGTGCTGCAACGGGCTTGGTACCGCGTGGCGGGGGCATCAGCGGCCGAGTCCGAGGCCGAGGCCGCCGCCGACCTGGCGTTGGAGCCCCAGAGCGCGCGCCGCGCCGAGCTCTCCGTGACGGATCCGGAGCTGGGCTGGCCCCCGGCACCGCTGACCCCTCGGGTCGAAGGTCGGGCGACCGGGGAGGGCGAGTGGAACCCCATCGTCGACGATCCGTTCGTGCGCTCGTACCCCAACGCGCCTCCTGCGTTCTACTCGACGCACCTGCGCGTGGATCCAGAGCGCCCCTACACGCGCGTCTACATGGTGGTGTGGGATCCGCGGCAGGTGCAGCTGCGCGTGATGACGGGGACGCGCGAGCCAGAGAGCGCGACGGGTGAGACCGGCCCCGGGCTGGTTCCCCGCGACGACGAGACCATGCGGCGCGTCGTCGCGGGCTTCAACGGCGGCTTCCAGTCGCTGCACGGCGAGTTCGCCATGATGAGCGAGGGGCGGGTCTACCTCCCGCCGAAGCCGTTCGCGGCGACGGTCGCCGTGTACCGCGACGGTCGCACCTCCATGGGCTCCTGGCGCGATCCCCCCGAGGGCGTGACCACCTTCGAAGAGGAGTGGGCGCTGTCGCAGATCCCGGCCGACGTCGTGGAGATGCGTCAGAACCTCACCAGCGTCGTCGAGGGCACCGACGTGAACCCCTGGCGCCGCTGGTGGTGGGGTGCCGCGCCGTCCAACGACGGTCAGCAGGTGTTCATCCACCGCTCGGGCATGTGCCTCACGAGCGAGGGGTTCATGGTCTATTTCTGGGGCAAGGCCATGAGCTCCGAGGCCTTGGCGGAGGCGATGCTGGCCGCGCGGTGCGTGCGCGGGCTGCACCTCGACATGAACGACCGCCACACCGCCTTCGAGCTGTACAACGTGCAGCCCGCGACTGAGCCCTTCGCGGACCTGGGTCGCCCGATCGATCGCGAGCTCGAGTTCGAGATGAGCGTCCCCGACACGGGCAATGGCTACCACATGCGCGGACGGAAGCTTGTGCGCTCGATGACCCCGATGCGCTTTCCCCGCTACATCCAGCGCGATCCACGCGACTTCTTCTACCTCACCCTGCGCCCCACGCTGCCGGGCCCCGACGTACCGCTCGGCGAGGGACACGCCGAGGGGGAGGGCGTGTTCGACACGAGCGGTCTACCCCACGCGGGCTGGCCCCACGCGTTCGCGCGCGCCTACCTGGGGCCGGAGCCGGGCCACCGCACGTGGTTGGTGCGCATCGACCCGCGCCGCGCTCCACCGCGTGCGCTCGCGCCAGAAGGGCAGACCCGCGCCCTCGCATACCTGACCGACGCGTCCGCGCAGCGGGGCCCCCTCGCGCTCTACGCCACGCAGGGCTTCGTGGGTCGTCGCTACGCCATCGGATCCGCGCCAGAAGACGCCGTCGTCGTGCTCCGCGGCCGGGCGCTCCGTGACGTGCCCACCGCCGAGGCGGCCATCGCCGTCGACGAAGACGGGTTCCTGGTCTACGCCGAACGTCAGGCTGGGGACACCCAGTCGTTGCTGCAGCGGCTGACGGAGGCTGGGCTCGAAGGCGCGATGGCGCTCGAAGGGACGGTCCGCCTGGCCTTCGTCGTCGGCGCACAGACCGTGGCCCCCGATGCGTTCGAACGGTCCGTGGCACCCGATGCCGCGTTGGCGTTCATCGCGGACGAGCGCCCGGAGACGGAGGTGCTCTTCCCCGAAACCCGGCCGCGGCCCTACATGGAGTGGGGTCGCATCCAGGACACGCGGGTGCGCTACCGGTACGAGGCCGGTCGCACGCGGCGGTTCTCGCGGGTGGGCGGGGAGCAGTGAGCTCCGGGTCCGCTGGGGGCGCGCCGGGCCCGGTCCGAAAACGGTAGCGTTATCGCGCTATTGACCGGCTTCACGACGATTGTCTATCATCGCGCGTTCTCGGAACCCAAGCGCGCACGAAAGACCCCCCTGTGAAGCAGCCCATCCCCTTCGGCAACTATCTCTTGCTGGAGCGAGTCAACATCGGCGGAATGGCCGAGGTCTTCAAAGCCAAGGCCTTCGGCGTGGAGGGGTTCGAGCGCCTCGTGGCGGTCAAGCGCATCCTATCGAGCATCGCGGAGGACCAAGAGTTCATCACGATGTTCATCGATGAGGCGAAGATCGCCGTGCAGCTGTCGCACGCGAACATTTGCCAAATCTTCGACCTCGGCAAGGTGGGTGATAGCTACTTCATCGCGATGGAGTTTTGCGCGGGCAAGGACGTGCGCGCCATCTTCGACCGCGGACGCAAGCGCAAGGAGACCGTGCCCATCCCGATGGCCTGCTACACCATCATGAAGGTGTGTGAGGGCCTCGACTATGCACACAACAAGCGCGACGCGGCGGGTCGCGACCTGCACTTGGTGCACCGTGACGTCAGCCCTCAGAACCTGCTCGTCACGTGGGACGGCGAGATCAAGATCGTCGACTTCGGCATCGCGAAGGCAGCGAACAAAGCGGGAAAGACGCAGGCTGGCATCCTCAAGGGGAAGTTCGGCTACATGTCGCCGGAGCAGGTCCGTGGGCTCCCGATCGACCGCCGCTCGGACGTGTTCGCGGTGGGCATCTGCCTGTACGAGCTGCTGACGGGCGAGCGCCTGTTCTACGGGGACAGCGACTTCAACACGCTCGAGATGGTTCGCAACGTGGAGATCGTCCCCGCAACGACCTACAACAAGCACATCCCTCAGGAGCTCGAGCGCATTCTGCTGAAGGCGCTCGCGAAGGACGTCGACGATCGCTACCAGACCGCGATGGACCTCCACGACGACCTACAGTCGTTCATGTACACGAGCGGAAACTTCTTCGCGCGGAAGGATCTCAGCGCCTACATGCGCCAGACCTTCGCCGAGGAGGTCGCCAAGGAAGCGGCGCGCGACGAGCAGTACCGCAAGATCAAGGCACCACAGGCAGCTCCTCCCGCTCGGAGCGCAGCCAAGGGGCCGTCCACCTCGCCGGTCTCATCCGGCGCCAACGCCTCGAGCCAGGGTCAGGGTTCAGCCACTATGTCCAACGCACCACCACTTCCCCCCGGCGGCGGCTCTCCGAAGAAGCCCGTCAACCAGCCCAGCCAGACGATCCAGGGCACGCCCTCCCTGCGTGGCGGCAGCCTGCCTCCACCCATCCCTCCGCAGGCGGGTCGCCCGAGCGCGCCGACGCCTCCCCCGGCGCCGCCCAAGCCTGCGGCTCCCACCGTCATGGACATGGACTGGGACGACGACGGCGAGGCGACGCAGATCTACGACAAGTTCGACGAGCTGGACCTGGCCACGCCGGCGAGCACGTCGTCCACGCTCTCGGGTGGGCTCTCGGCCCCGATCGTCTCGCCGGGGCCGATGGGGAACCCGTCGCCCTTCGACGACCTCCCGCGTACGTCGGAGCCCGTGGCGCAGCCCAAGGCGAACGAACCCGCCCCCGCCGCGACGCCCGCGAAGGCCGCCGCGGCGCCCGCCAGCGAGAAGAAGGGCATGGGTCCGATGGTGATCGGGCTCGTCGCCGTCCTGCTCGGCTTGGCGGCGGCCGCGTGGTTCCTGTTGGCCAAGGACCCGGGGACCATCCGCCTCGCGACCGATCCACCGGACGCCGAGGTCTACATGGACAGCGTCCGCGTCGCCGGCTCCAGCAGCCCGTTCATCATCACGAACGTCGCCCCGGGCGTGCCCCACATCATCGAGGTGCGCCGCGAAGGGTACCGCGAGTGGTCTGCGCCGATCACCGTACAGCGCGGCCAAGAGCTGTCGATGGACGCGGTCGCCCTCATCGCCGAAGGCGGCGCTGCGCCTGGCGCCACCGGCGGGTTCACGTTGAACACCTCACCTCCCGGAGCGACCGTGTTCGTGGATGGCAACCGCGTACCCGGAACCACCCCCGTCACGGCCAGCGACTTGAGCGCTGGTCCGCATCAGGTGCGCGTGACCATGTCGGGGCACGCTCCGTGGGAGGACGAGATCGTCGTGGCCGCCGGGCAGACGGTCGCGGTGCCGAGCGTGTCGCTGAGCCCCGCCGAGATTCAGGTCCGCTTCACGTCGGCGCCCGCAGGGGCGAGCGTGGTGCTGGTGAACGCGCAGGGGCGTGAGCGCCGCATCGGCGTCACACCGACCGAGATCGACGTGGACATGGATCACGGGCCCTACACGGTGCGCATGACCCTCGATGGCCACGACGACTGGACGGGCCCGCTGCGCGTCGAGGGCGGCGCGCGGGAGGCCACCGTGGAGGGGACGCTCGAGCGCGCCGGGCGGGTTGCGACGGGTGGCCCAGACCGCCCCGCGGCGACTGGCGGAACGGGCGGCAGCTCGATGGCCTCCGGAGACGCCGAGATGGGCGGCAGCGCGGTCACGCCCCCGCCGGCCGAGACGCCGATGAGCGGGGGCACGGGGCCGGGCACCCTTCGCATCAACACGCGCCCGTGGTCCCAGGTCTACGTGGATGGCCGCCTGATCGGCAACACGCCGCAGATGAACATCTCGCTGCCAGCTGGCAGCCATCGCGTGACGCTCGTGAACCCGGACTTCAACATCCGTCAGAGCGTGAGCGTCAACATCGAGGCTGGACAGGTCACGACGCGGGTGCTGACGCTCGACCGACCCGAGTAGGGCGCGGGCACCTGCCCAGCGCCTCGTCGAGGCGTTGGGTGGTGGGCGGCCTCACTCCGTGCGGTTGCGCACGCGCAGCAGCGGCCCGTCCACCAGGGTCCCATCTTGCCCCACCACCAGCTCGCGGCGGAAGCTCGAGAGCTGACCGTCGCCGTCGAGGTCTGCGCGCGCCTCGACACGCACCAACGTCGTCCCGGCCGCGGCCTGGACGCTGCAGCGGGCGTGGCTGACCTCTACCCGGTACTGGAACCGTCCAGGCCGGGAGGGCTGAAACCCGAGCGCGGTCCACGTGGTCGATCCGGGGGTCTCCGGCGACTGGAAGTCGGCGGCGGTGGGCTCTGGGCCGACTTCGGCGGGGGTCGGGCCAGCGCTGGCTGGGAGACAGCGGGTGCGCGTGGCGCCTCGCACCTCGTGTGGCGCGGCGTAGTAGCTGGCGACGGCGCGCGTGAGCGCGTCCAGCTCGTGCTCCATGCGTGTGAACTTGCTCAGCTCCAGGCGGTCCAGAAAGGCCGGAACGAACATGCAAAGGGCCACGCCGATGACGGAAATGACGAGCGAGACCTCGATCGCCGTCCATCCGCCGTCGTGCTGCCGATGCGCCACGCTGAACCGGTAGCAGGCGCGCCCGCGCGCATCAAGGGTCACGCCGCGGACCGTTCGCGGGCATGCGACGCGTGCCGACCACCAAGTAGCGATCGAGATCGAGGTAGGGGTAGTCGCTGGCTCGTGCCGCCTCGTGCGCCCGGGCCTCGGCCTCCGCCAGGACCGCCTCGGCCCCTGCCCGGAGCCGCTGTAGGCGCACGTTCAAGTCGGCGCGCTCGGTGGGGTCGTTGGTGAGCGCGATGCGATGCTCGATCACCCGCACGGCGCGGTCGGACTCGCCGAGCTGGCTCAGCAGCGACCCGGCGTCTATCGCGAGCCATGGGGGGCCGGCGCCCAGCCGGAGGGCGCGTTCGGAGAGCCGAGCCGCCGTACGTCGCCAGGCCTGGCGCTCCTCGTCCGTGCCCTGAAACACGGGGAGCAGCTCGTAAAGGATAGTGGAGGCCGTGTCCCAGGCCAGCTGCCCGTCCTCGGGCAGGCGGTCTGACCCCGTGACCATGTAGGCGACGGCACGCCTCTGTGTTTCAGGGTCGGTGCTGACGCGCAGATAGAAGGGGACCATTCCGGCCAGGTTGTAGATCGGCGCAAAGTGAGGATCGAGCGTGGACAGCGCGTTCGCGTAGTTGAGCACGAAGCTGGCCGCGGTGCTGTGTCGCAAGCTCTCGTTGTAGTACAGCAGCGCACGCATCCAGAGCAGGTCTGCGAGCACCTCCCGATATCCGAGGCTCATTGCGACGAGCACACCCTCCTCGGCTGGCAGATAGTACACGTCTTCGGGCGTCTGAGCGTTGGAGTTCGCCGTGAAGCTGGTTGCGCGCAGCGCGGACACCGCAACCAACAGCACCAGCGAGGCGACCGTCAACCCGATTCTCGGCACGGCGAAACGGTAGCATTAAAGCAAGACGGCCGCAGGGGATGTGCCCTCGCGGCCGCCGACTCAGGTCGAACGGGAAGACTAGTCGAGCTCGTTCTGAACGTACATCGGGCCGTGTCCCAGGCCCGCCGCTGGCATGACACCCATGGCCATCTCGAACAGCGAGGTGGCGCCGGTCCCGTCGAGGTTACCGTTGGCGGACATCGTGACCGCAGCGCCAGGCGCACCGTTGTTGCAGTTGACGCGGCTCTCGGTGATGCGGTAGTTATAGTACAGGTTGTCCGTGGGGCCCCAGCCGAGCCCAGACACACCCGGTACCTGCCCGGTGAGGCCAGCGGCATTGGTGCCTGACGTCTGGTCCCAAATCTGCTTGTCGCTGCTTGGCGTCATGCCCGTGTCCGCGTCGCCAACGAAACACGCCGACCGCGTTCGCTGGTTCGCAAGCCAGCCCTGGTCAACGTACTCGCGTGCGAAGTACGCTGTGGCGCTGTCCGCGAGGTTCCTCAGTTGAACACCGGCCTCCGCCGTCTTCGAGCGCGTCACGAAGCGTAGGAACGCAGGGATGGCGGTTGCGGCGAGGATGCCGATGATCACGACGACGATCATCAGCTCGATCAGGGTGAAGCCCTGGCTCTTCTTGCGTAGCAGCTTTTTCATGGAGTCCTTCTTTCCGGGGGCGGTGGACCGGGGTCCGACTTCGAGCCAACTGTTTGCGACAACCGTGCCAGCGCGAAAACCCACTAGAATGGGCGTGCGAATGCGGAGTGTGACGAAAAGTGTCGTCTCGGTGAAAGCGTCCTGACGAGATGCGTCACCTCACCAGCCTCCCGTCTGATACAGCACGGCCCGCCCCGCGATGGCCTCGAAGAGCACAGTGGAACCGTTGTCGTCGAGGTCAGCCATGGCCTGGGACACGAACCACCAGTCCACGTAGCCCGATGGATACTGCAGTGCGGGTGCGTTCGCGTAGCCTGCCTGCACGTTGTAGTTGAAGTACACGGGCCCGTCCGGGTCCACGCCCAGCATCCGGAACGGATTGGACGCGTTCGACCCATCCCATCCCTCGGATGTGTGTCGTCCCGTCGTGGTGGGCCAGAACGCGGACGTCGTGGTGCTGCCGTAGTATTGGCCGAACTCGGAGCGGTAGCTCTCTTGATTCATGCGGATGCGGCCCAGCACCGCGGGCGCCTCGGCGGCCCGAGCGCGGATGACCTGCCGCTGGAACGCCGGGATGGCGGTGGCCGCCAGGACCCCGATGATGACCACGACGATCATCAGCTCGATGAGGGTGACCCCCTGGACTCTGGACACTCGACGATGACGCAACATTGAGACGACCTCCGGCTAGCGGCGAGCCTACCACGCAAGCGTTGTGCCAGGTCAGGCCTCTTCGCCCACGTCGCCGCTGTCGGTGTCGCCGTCGCTGCCCGGGTCGTGCTTGGCCAGCCGGTAGCGAAGCTGCCGGAAGCTCATGCCCAGCAGGCCAGCTGCCTTGGTGCGGTTGCCGCCTGTGCGCTCGAGCGCCTGGCGGAGCAGCGACAGCTCGAGCGCCGCGAGGTGTGCCTCGAGGTCCAGGCCCTCCTCGGGCAACACCCCCACAGGGACGGGGGCGGCCTCCGCGCCGCGTTGAGGCACGAAGTCGGCGGCGACGATCTCGGGCCCGTTCGCCAGGGTCACGGCGCGCTCGATGGCGTTCTCGAGCTGACGCACGTTGCCAGGGAACGACTGCGCGCTCAGCCAGCGCAAGGCGTCGCTGGACAATTGCAGGTCGCGCCGCTGCAGCAGCGTGTGCTTGTGCAGCAGGTGGCGCGCCAAGACGGGGATGTCCTCCGGGCGCTCACGCAGCGGGGGCAGCTCGATGCGGATCACGTTCAGGCGGTAGAACAGGTCTTCTCGGAAGGTCCCACGCTTCACCTCGTCCTCCAGGTCGCGGTTGGAGGCGGCGACGATGCGCACGTCCACGGCCACTTCGCCGGCGCCGCCGACGGGGCGCACCTTGCGCTCCTGCAGGACCCGCAGGAGCTTCACCTGGAGGGGGAGGGGCAGCTCGCCGATCTCGTCCAAGAACAGCGTGCCCCCGTCGGCCTCCTGGAACAGCCCCTTCTTCCGGGCGACGGCCCCGGTGAACGCGCCCTTCTCGTGGCCGAAGAGCTCGCTCTCCATCAGCGCCTCGGGGAGCGCACCGCAGTTCACGACCACGAAGGCGGCGCGCGCGCGCTGACCGCTGAAGTGGAGCGCGCGCGCGACCACCTCCTTGCCGGTGCCACTCTCGCCCGTGATCAGCACGCTGCTGGGGGCGTCGGTGACGCGCTGGACCAAGTCGCGCACGCGCTGCATCCCGGCGCTGCTCCCGACGATGCCCAGCGCGTCGCCCTCGCGCTCGGCTCGGAGGGCACGGTTCTCGTCGACCAGCGCGCGCTTCTCGAGGGCCTTCTCGAGCGTCGCCAGCAGCTCCGCGTTGCGGAACGGCTTCGGCACGTAGTCGTACGCACCCTGGCGCATGGCGTCGACGGCCTGCTCTGTGGTGGCGTACGCGGTGATCATCAGCACCTGCGTGTGCGGGTCCCGCGCGCGAGCCGCGCGCAGCACGTCCATGCCGCTGCCGTCTGGCATGGTGAGGTCCGTCACGACGGCGTCGAAGGGCGCGAGTGTGTCAATCAGGGAGCACGCGGCCCGAGCGCCGGTGGCGGACTCGCAGGTGTACCCCGCGCGCCGCAGCAGGACCCCGAGCATCTCACGGACGCTGGGCTCGTCATCGACGATCAGGACGCGCGCCATGCGAGATCAGGCGAACCCGGCGCGGCGCTTGGCGTCCCCCTTGGGAGGCTTCGCGGCCAGCGCGTGGATGGCGTCGTACTCGACGAACGTCACGGTCTCGGACTCGCCGCTCGCCAGCTCGACGAAGTCGTCGTGCAGCTGGCAGCGCTGGACGTCCGAGATCTCCATCGCCTGACCCGGCCGGCCGAGGTAGAACGTCACTCGATGTCCCTCTTCGACCTCGAACTCGGAGCCGTTCTTCGTCGCGCGCGTCACGCCGCTCGCGCGGTCGAGGATGTTTTCGAGAGTGCTGCGATTCATGCCGGCGATGGTTCAGCCCCTTGGGTCGGGCGTCAAGCGCTGATGCGAGGCGATGCGTGACGCGGAGGTGGGCATGAGGATTCGACGTGACGACACAGAGCGCTTGTTGCACGGCGTGCGCGTGGCGCGCGAGGGCGGGGTGGAGCGCTGGACGATCGACCGCGAGGCGGCGCGCAACGCGTTCGATCGCGGCACCATGGAGTCCCTCGGGCAGCTCGCCGAGCGGGCGGACGCAGACCCCGAGGTGCGCGCCGTGGTCATCACCGGCGCCGGGCAGAAGGCGTTCTGCGCGGGGGCCGACCTCAAGGAGCGCAAGGACCTCACCCTCGAACAGACGCGGGGCCTACTGGACCTCTATCGCCTCACTGCGGATCGCATCGACCGGCTGTCCAAGCCCGTGATCGCAGCCATCAACGGCGTCGCCTTCGGCGGTGGCCTCGAGCTGGCGCTCGCGTGCGATCTGCGGGTGGCGGACACCCACGCGGTCGTCGGACTGACCGAGGTCTCGCTGGGCATCATCCCAGGCGCGGGTGGCACGCAACGGCTCACGCGCGTGGTGGGCGCGGCGAAGGCGAAGGAGCTCATCCTCTTCGCGCGACGCATGAGCGCTGCGGAGGCCCTCGCCCTCGGGGTCGTGCATCGCGTGGCGGACGGCGAGTCCGCGCTGACGGTGGCCATGCGCATGGCGGCCGAGCTGGCCGCGTCCGCGCCCATCGCGCTCGCAGCAGCGCTCGAAGCGGTCGACGGAGCGCTGGACGGAACGCTGGAACAGGGGCTCGACCTCGAGCGACGATGCTACGAGCGAGCTCTGGCATCGGAGGACCGCAACGAGGCGCTGCGGGCGTTCGCCGAGAAGCGCGCGCCGCGCTTTCAGGGGCGCTAGTGCGACCTGGTCGCGCGTCCGGTCACGACCCCGGACTGGCTCTCGGCCGGGCTCTCGTCCAGGTCTGCGCCCGGGGCCGCGTCCCCCCCGCGCACATCGTCGCCCGCGCGGCCATGAGCGTCGGGTTGTTGTCGGCCTTCTGGCTGAACGCGGGGGTCGTCCACGCGCAGGCGCTGCCGGACGGTTGGTACGAGCGTGAGCCGACGGAGACCGCGCCAACGGATCTCGAGCGTCCCGTCCTTCCGGGCCGCCTCGTGCTCCAAGTCGGCGGCGGCGTGAGCGTCCGTACCCAGGTCGACACGAACTTCCGCCAGGAGCGCCTCGCGCCAGCGTTCATGGACTTGACGGCCACGTGGATCACCCGCGGGGACCGTCCACGGCTGCGTTTCGGGCCGAGCCTGGAGCTCAGCACCAACCTCACGTACGACGGGCCAGCCGTGGGCGGCGTGAGGCCTTTCGCGCAGTGGGTGGTCGCGCCGGGCTTCACGGTCCGCGCCGTGCCATCTGGCGATCCGGTGCCGCTCGTGGTGCTCGAGCTTCGACCGGCCGTGATGTGGGTGGTGTCTCCCGCCCGCACCTGGGGCTTCGCGGCGACCATCGGCGCGGCGTTCATGGTGCGCGCGTCGCTCGGTCTTTACCTGGAGGCGACCGCGAGCATCGTCGCGGGAGGGGGCACGCGCGACGCCGTTTTCACGCGCCCCGCGATGATCTCGCTGGAGGCGGGCGTGCGGGTGGACGTGGAGCGGCTGCCATGAGGAAGCCCAACCTTCCCGGGACGTGGTGGCTCGCGGCCCTCGCACTGCTGCTGATGGGGCCCGCTCCAGGGGAGGTCGGCGGGTGTGGGCAAGACCCGTTCATCGTGGAGGCAGAGACCTTCTGCCGCGACCAGTCGGCGTGGGAGTGCCGTCGGGCCGAGGCTCGCGGGGAGGTCTCCGGCGACGAGCTCGCGGCGTGCTTCGATGCGATCCCCAACGCGTGCGAAGGCGCGACCTGGCCGCCGACTTGCCTGCCACGACCGACATCCCTGCAAACCGACGCGTGCCTCGCCGCGCTCGCGCGCGAAGACAACGTGAACACGCCCGTCGAGGAGCTCGCGGCGTGCGTCGATGTGTGTCCTGCGCCCGAGGAGGTGGACCCATGATGGGCGTTCGCGCGTTGGTCATGACGCTCGCGCTGGGCTGCGCGCTCGGCGCTCCGGCGTGTGCCTGGCGTGCCACGCGCGCGGACTACGGCGCGTATCGCGTGTTCCGGCTGGCCCAGGACGAGCACCAGCGCGCCGTCGCGGGCGCGGACTATCTGCACGCGTTCCCGGAGGGCGTCTACGCAGACGAGGTCCGTGCGGCCCTCGGCGCTGCGGAGGAGCGGTTCTATGCCGGGCGGGCGTCCAGCGCGCGAGGGCTCGTCGATTACCTGACGATCTACCCCACGGGGCGCTACGCCGACCGAGCGCGCGCCGAGCTGGATGTCCTCGCGCGGCGTGAGGCCGAGAGCACCGCAGACCGGGAACGCGCGCGCGCGGCGTCGGAGGAGGCAGCCGCCGAGGCGTTGAGGGCGCATCGGGCGTTCACGCGGGACCGGCTGGTCGAGTTCCTGGGTGTGTTGCTGCGCGTTCGCGCGTGGGAGCAACCGATGGAGGTGGTCGTGCGTGAGCACCCGGCGCTGGACGTCGCGTTCCGCGCCGAGCCTCGCCCCCGCTGCGACGCCTCGCGCTGCGTGAAGACGCTGCACGTGTCCTTCGCGCTCCCGCTACCCGACGGCAGCATCGCGCCACGGGCGAGCGAGCTGCGTGTGGTGCTGCGGCTGGCCGACGAGCGCCTGCTGGGGGCCGAGGTCTGGCTGCCCGGCTACGGCTTCTCGCGCTGGTACGAGCTCGAGACGCGCTCGGCGGTGGACGACGCCGACGTGGAGGCCAGGCGCGCCGCCATCGCCTGGGCGCTCGCTCAGGTCGCTCCGCTACTGGAGGAGGCGCTGGGCGAGACGTTCGAGTCCGGGGTGAGGGGGCCGCTGCCCTCGACGGAGCAGCACACTCCGCTGCTGGCTTTGGATGCGGCGGGGCTCAGCGTCGACGTGGTGGTCGCCGAACCCGAAGGCGCGGGCCTCGATGGCTTCGTGATCGGTCCGCGCGCCGCCCCCTGACCGCCTGGTCGTGGTACAAACCC
Organism: Sandaracinaceae bacterium; assembly: GCA_020633055.1. Lineage (NCBI taxonomy): Bacteria > Pseudomonadati > Myxococcota > Polyangiales > Sandaracinaceae > Sandaracinaceae bacterium. The sequence continues at coordinate 222,085 of JACKEJ010000007.1, forward strand.
CGCGTGCCGCCAGACACCGACCTTCGCGACGAAGTGTGGCGCTCCGAAGTGCTCGTCAGCGACGCGATCGGGCGCCTGATCGAGTTCTGGGGCTTCAAGCGCAACATGGGCCGCATCTGGGCGGTCCTCTACCTCAGCGATCGACCGCTGAGCGCGCAGGAGCTCCAAGACAGGCTACAGCTCTCTGCGGGCGCCGTGTCCATGACCCTCAAGAGCCTCGGTCAGTGGCGCGTCGTGAGGCGGGTCTGGGTGCAGGGCGAGCGGCGCGACTACTTCGAGGCCGAGGGCAACTTCTGGCGCATGATCTCCCGCGTCTTCGAGGAGCGCGAGCGGCGCGAAATCCTCGACGCGATCGACGTCATGGAGGAGGCCCTCGAACACCTGCGCGTGCGTCTCGAGACGTGCGAGGGGGACGAGCGGGCGCGGGCGGAGGTTCAGGTCGCTCGCATCGAGCAGCTGCTGGACCTGGCGCGGCTCGGGCAGTCGCTCCTCGACCGCTTGCTGAAGAGCGCGCAGGTCGACGCCAGCCCGCTGCTGCGGGTGTTGCTCGGGGCCGCGTCCCGCAGTGGCTCATGAGTGATCCCGTGACCGGTCGCGTGGCGCGACGGGCGCGCCGGATGGAGTACGCGTGCGTCACGCTGCTGCCCGCGTTGGTCACGGCGGGGCGCTTCTGGAACGGGTTCGTGTTCGACGACGTGTACGTGATCATGCACGGGACGTTCATCCACGACTCGGCGAACCTCCCGTTGGTGTTCACCCGCCACACGATGGTGGCGTCCAGCTTGGACCAGGCGGTGGGGCACCCGCCGCTCGACACCTACCGCCCCGTACCGCTCCTGACGTTCTTCTGGGACGCCTGGCTCTCGGGCCAGCGCCCTTGGGCCTATCACCTCACCAACATGGTGCTGCACGCGGTCTGCTGTGCGCTGCTGCTGGCGCTCCTCCGGCGGCTCGTGCCGCGGCTCCCTAGCGTGACGCGCGCGGCGCTGGCATGCATGTTCGGGCTGTCGCCGTGGCTGAGCGAGGCGCACGTGTGGATCAACGGTCGATCCGACCCGCTGATGACCAGCTTCCTTCTGCTGGCCACCTGGGCCGCCCTCACCAAGCCCACGCTGCGCAGCCGCGCCGCCGTGTTCGGTGGCTGCCTGCTCGCGCTGCTGGCGAAGGAGGTGGCGGTGCTGGCGCTGCCATTCGTAGTGCTGGCGCCCTTCTGGGCGCGTGGGGAGTGCGATGCGCTCCCCGAGCAGCGCCTGTCGTGGCGCTCCTTCGGCGCGGTGCTCCTCTCGCCGACGCTCGCGCTGCTGGTCTACCTCGGCATGCGCATGGCGGCTCTGCGTGGCCTGCGGACACACGACGACGGAGCTCAGCTCCTCGCGGCGCTCAGCCACCTGCCGGTGCTGTGGGCCGACGGGCTCTACCGCGCGCTGGTGCCTGGCGGCTACGTCCTGCGCAGCTTGCGAGACGACTACGCGGGGCTGGGCGTCTCCGTGGTTGCCCTCTCGGTCCTTGTCTGCATCGGGGGCGTCACGCTCGGCACGATGAGCCGCCGCCGCGCGCCGCTCGTGGGGTTTGGGCTCGCGTGGTTCGCGTTCACGCTGTCGCCTGTCGCGCTCATCAGCACGGTGCTGTGGCCGGGCTTCGGGCGCTACCTCTACCTCCCGACGGTGGGGTTGGTATTGGCGCTCGCTGGGGGGCTCGAGGCGCTGGTGGCGCTCCGTCCCGCGCTGCGTCGTGTCGCCCTCGGGCTGCCCGTGCTCGTGTGTCTTCTGTCTGCGCCGCTCCTCGCCTTCGCGACGACCGTCTACCACGACGACGAGGGCCTGTACCTCGAGGCTCTGGCGCGCGCCCCCGAGCAGGCGTGGACCCATGGCTTCTTGGGGCTGCACTACCGCAGGGAAGGTGAGTGCCAGCGCGCCATCCCGCTGCTGGCGCACGCGGACCAGCTGGACTCCACGGACGCGCGCTACCTCACGAGTCTGGGTCACTGCCTGGTCGAAACGCACCAATTCGACGCGGCGTTGGCGGTGGGCCGCGAGGGTGAGCGGCGATTCCGCGACACGCGCCAAGAGGCGGCCTTCCTCTTCATCCAGGCCGTGTGCCTACCTCCCCCGGAGCTCGATCGCATCGAGCAGCTGCTGACGCGCTGCCTCGTGGTGTATCCCGGGCGCCAAGACTGCGCGGACGCGCTGGAGCAAGCCCGCGCGCTACGCGGGCGTGCTGCTCCTTGACCGCGGCTTTCCTCACTCGGCCGCGGCTGGACGGGGCGCCGCCATGCTGGCGGCCATCCCTGCAGCGTCACCGGCAGCCTCTGCGGCTTCGACCGCCTGCTCGCCAGCGGAGTCCACGGCGCGCCCCAGCGCGGTCCCCAACGCTGCGCCCACCGCGCCGGCAGCGGCCTCGGCGGCGGGCGGCGCATCGGCCGACGCTTCCTCGCCCTGAGTGTCCTCGGCGCCCTCATCGGCAGCGGCCTCACCCTCGGACGGATCGCTCGGAGCCTCCTCACCCTCGGTGTTCTCCGTCGCCTCGGGCTCGTCGTTCGTGGCGCCTTCTTCGGGGGTGGCCTCCGGCTCGTCGCTCGCGTTGGCAGCATCCGCCGAGCCGATCGAGTCGCCGGCGGCTCTGGCCTGCGCCTCTTCCACCGCGCGGTTGAGCGCCTGGTCGGGGGAGCTGCTCATGTAGGCCAAGGTGGCGGAGAGGATCATGAAGAGCGCCGCGCTGACGGCCGTGGCCCGCGTGAGGATGTTCCCAGCGCCCGCGCCACCGAACACTTGCTGAGCCCCGCCGCCGCTGCCGCCGCCCAGGGCCGTGCCCATGCCGCCGCCTTTGCCCGACTGGAGGAGCACCACCAGGATGAGGAAGAGGCACACGAGGACGTAAACGATGGTGAGGAAGGTCTGCATGGGTCGATTCGCCGCTGGGTCTACAGTGGGGTGCCGAAATAGCACGGTCGGGGCCGCTCGCCAACGGGCAGCGACTCGCCGCCGCGCCGAAGGGGGGCGGGCCACGCACGAGCTCGTGCGTGGCGTGGGATCGAAGGGGCCGGCTAGGCCAGGGTGCCGTAGGCGGCCGCGACGATGGGGATGAACTGCTCGCTCGTCAGCGCCGCACCCCCCACCAAGGCCCCGTCGATGTCCGGCTGTCCGAGCAGGTCCGCCGCGTTGCTGGGCTTGACGCTGCCGCCGTAGAGGATGCGCAGAGCGTCCGCGAGCGGCGCACCCAGGTCCGCCTCGACCGCGTGACGCAGTGCTGCATGCACGGTCTGCGCGTCTGCCGGGCTGGCCGTGCGACCCGTGCCGATCGCCCAGACCGGCTCGTACGCCACGATCAGCTCGCCGAGCGCTGCAGCGTCGAGGCCAGTGAGGGCGGCGCGCAGCTGGCCGAGCACGACGGCTTCGGTGTCGCCTGCGTCTCGTTGCGCGAGCGTCTCACCCACGCACAGGATGGGGACCACGTCGGCGGCCAACAGCGCGCGCAGCTTGAGCGCGACGTGGGCGTCGGTCTCGCCGAACAACGTCCGCCGCTCGCTGTGCCCGATGATGCAGTGCGTGGCGCCCGCGTCGCGGAGCAGGGCCGGGCTGACCTCACCCGTGAACGCCCCCTGTGGCTCGTGGTAGCAGTTCTGCCCCGCGAGCCCGAGTCTGCTCTCCGACACTGCTTGTGCGACCGCGTACAGCGCGGTGGCCACGGGGGCGACGCAAACCTCGACCTCGCGCCCCGCAGGCGCCGCGTCCTCGAGCGCCTCCCAGGCGTCGACGACCTCGCTGGCGAGCGCGACCGCAGCCGGGACGCTGTGGTGCAGCTTCCAGTTCCCTGCGATGAAGGGGGTGCGTCCGCTCATGACGAAAGCGCCTCGACGCCAGGGAGCTTGCGCCCCTCGAGGAACTCGAGCGAAGCGCCACCGCCCGTGGACACGTGCGTGTAGCGTTCGGCGAGCCCAGCTTGTTGAACGGCCGCCACGCTGTCGCCGCCGCCGACCACCGTGAAGCCGCTGTTGTTGGCCATGGCACGCGCGACCGCGAGGGTGCCTTCGGCGAAGGCCGGGTTCTCGAACAGGCCCATGGGCCCGTTCCAGAAGATGGAGCGTGCGCGGCCCAGGCGGTCTTCGAACAGGGCCTCGGTCGCGGGCCCCACATCGAGCGCCATCGAGCCTTCTGGGACGCCGTCGAGCGCGACGACCGTCGCCGAGGTGTCCTCGAGTCCCTCGCCCACCCGCAGGTCGACGGGGAGGAGCAGCTCGATGCCGGAGTCCTCGGCGCGCTGCATCAGGGACCGTGCCAGCGCCAGCTTGTCCGGCTCGACCAAGCTGCGCCCCATGGCGAAGCCGCGCGCCGCCAGGAAGGTGTTGGCCATGGCGCCTCCGATGAACATCGCGTCCACCTTGTTCATCAGCGCCTCGATCACTTTGATCTTGTCGCTGACCTTCGCGCCGCCGAGGACGGCCAGGTAGGGCGAGGCCGGGTCGGAGCGGAGCGCGCCCAGGGCGGCCAGCTCTTTCTGCATGAGGCGCCCGGCGCAGCGCACGTCGGCCAGGCGCGGGAGCGCGCTGACCGAGGCATGGGCGCGGTGCGCCGCCCCGAAGGCATCGTTGACGTACACGTCGCAGAACTTCAGCAGCTCGCGCGCGAAGGCCTCGTCGTTCTTCTCCTCGCCCGGGTGGAAGCGCAGGTTCTCCAGCAACACCACGTGTCCGTCGCGGAGATCGTGCACGACCTTGCGCGCTCCGTCGCCGATGCAGTCGTCCGTGAGCAGCACCTCGCCCAGCCCCAAGAGCTCGGCAAGGCGCTGCGCGGCCGGCTCGAGCGAGTACGCAGGGTTCGGTGTGCCCTTGGGGCGGCCCAAGTGCGACGCGAGGATCGCTCGGCCGCCACGCTCGAGGACCGCCTCGATGGTCGGGAGCGCTGCGCGGATGCGCGTGTCGTCGCTGACCTGCCCATCGGCGTTCAGTGGGACGTTGAAGTCCACGCGGATGAAGACGCGGCGCCCGTCGAGCTCTACGTCGTCGATGCTGAGGATGTTGGACACCAGCGGTCTCCTATGGCTGCGTCGCGCCGGACACCGTCCGGACCAGGTCGATCATGCGGGTGCTGAAGCCCCACTCGTTGTCGTACCACGCGGTCACCTGGACCTGGTCGCCACCCACGACGGTGGTCAGCGCGAGGTCGAGCGTGGCCGATGCCGGGTTGCCCACGAAGTCGGTGGAGACGAGCGGGCGAGGCTCGACGCTCAGGATGCGCCCGAGCGGGCCCTTGGAGGCTGCCACGAAGGCCTCGTTCACATCGCCGGCGCTCGTAGCTTGGGCGACGTGCGCGGTGAGGATCGTGAGTGACACGTTCGGCGTCGGCACGCGCACGGCGGAGCCGACGAGCTTGCCCGAGAGGTTGGGTAGCACGAGGCCGATGGCCGAGGCGGCGCCAGTGCTCGTCGGGATGATGTTCTCGGCCGCAGCGCGCGCGCGCCGGTAGTCTTTCTTGTGCGGCAGATCGAGGATGCGCTGGTCGTTCGTGTAGGAGTGCACCGTCACGACGTGGCCCTTGATGATGCCGAAGCTCTCGTCGAGCACCTTGGCCATGGGCGCCAGGCAGTTGGTGGTGCATGACGCGTTCGAGATGATGGTGTGCAGCGCGGGGTCGTAGGTGTCGTCGTTGATCCCGATGCAGAAGGTGCCGTCGGCGCCCTTGCACGGCGCGGAGACGACCACCTTCTTGGCGCCCGCGGTGAGGTGCTTGGCGGCGAGCTCGCGCGTGTTGAAGATGCCCGTGCACTCGAGCACAACGTCGACCCCGAGGTCCTTCCAGGGCAGCTGCTCGGGATCGCGTACGGCCAGCGTGGGGATACGCGCGCCGTCCACCATGATGGCGTCGTCCGTGGCCTCCACCTGGCGCGCGAACGTGCGATGCACGGAGTCGAACTGCAGCAGGTGCGCCAGGGAGTGCGCGTCGGTCAGATCGTTGATGGCGGCGAGCTGTACGGGGCCCTGGTTGCCGTCCACGAGGAGCAGCCGCGCGACAGCGCGACCGATGCGGCCGAAGCCGTTGATTGCGATCTTGATGGGCATGGTGGTCTCGTCCGGCACCCACGGAGGTCCGGGGACGGGAGCGTAGTACAGATGTGTCCCTGCGGCTTCCAATTCGAGGGAGCTGACGGACCTCGGCGCCACAAACACAAACGCCGCCTACGCGAACGCGAGGCGGCTCTCGAGGCGGTGAGAGAGGGCTCACCGCAACCCATGGGCGACTGCAAGCTCGAACGGGACGTCAGGCGTGTGGCGCCGAGCTGTCGCGCATCTCGGTCGTCACCAGCTCCAGCATGGCGTTCGTGAAGCCGACGATCTCGGCGCGGGAGGCGCCGCTCTGCTTCAGCTGCTTGTACACGGACTTCGCGAGGATCTTGACGCCGCGCTCGTCGGCGCTGGGAGGTTGGGTGTGAGGCATGGTTTCGGTGCTCATGGTGAAGGTTCCCCCGTGACCCATGGTTGGGCCGCGGCCGGGTCCAAAGCAGGGGCTGTGCCAGGTTTCCACGACGTGTCGGATGCGCCGTGGAGTCGTGTGTTTTCAGTGAGATATGGTCGAACACCGGGGGCGGGTGTGCGTCGCGTACTGCGCAACTCACGTCCATTGCGTACGAGTCTATGCAGCGATCTGGGGCAGGTGCATAAGCTCCTTCGCAGGGGCGTGCCCGTGCGAAGGGGGCCGCTGGACCCCAAGCGGACGGTCGCGGTCAGGGGGGCGCCGGTTGCCCGTCAGGGGACGGGATGGGGCCACTTGGTGCGCCTTGGGCGCTCGGGCTGTCGGGGGCGTCTTGGCCGTTCGGGCCAGCCGGACCCTCCTCGCGGGCCCGCTCTCGCTCGTCTCGGGCGGCCGCCTCGTCGAGCAGCAGGCGCTCGACGTACTGGCGCATGACCCGCACCGCGTCGCCGAAGGCTGCTTCAGCCCACATCGCACGGGCCATGAAGTACTTGACCTCCGGACGCTCGGCGACCCAGCGCGGGTGCGTGCCGCTGAGCTCCTCCAGGAGCGTCACGACCTCGTCGTAGCGGGGGCGCACGGCGCCCGTCTTGTACAGCAGGTACGCGTACAGCAGCTTCATGGAGGGGCCGCTGTGCTGCCGGACGGGCGCAGGGATGTCCTCCATCGCGTTGAGGGCCGCCCCGTAGTCTCCGCGGTCCACCGCGTCGCGCACGGCGAGGAAGCCCTCGTTGAGCACGCGCGCTTGCCGCGGCGACAGCTCCGGCCCGCCACTCGGCGGGGAGACGCGGATGGGGGGCTCACCCTCGGGACCGAGGAGGCGCCTCATGACCTCGATGGCCACCAGCGACTCGGAAGCTCGCCCCGCCTGCACGCTGAGCTCCGCGAGCGACGAGGCCTCGCCGCGCCGACCGGCTGAGAGCAGCGCGAGGGAGAGCTCCGCCAGGTTGGCGGCCTCCACGCTGCCTTCGCCGAGGCCGACCACGCGGCCGACGACGTTGCCGTAGGGCCAGGTCGGTGCGTACAGGTGGTCGGGGAGATAGCGCTCGTAGCGCTCGTAGCCGATCAGGTCACGCGGAGCGGCGAACTCGATCAGCATGTTGTCGTCCGTGTTGGTGGGCACGGGCTCGCGGCGGCAGAGGGGCAGGGCGCACGGGCGCGCGTTGTCGGAGTCGTTGTGCTGCACCCAAGGGCTGCTCTCGGTGTCGCGCACGTACTCCACCTGCGTGAACTGCTGCACCTCGTCGCGGTCGGCCAGCAGCACGCGCGAGAACACGTCGTGGGGACGATGGAGCGTGCCCGCCAGCAGGTCCTGCCGCGCGCTCTCGACCGCGAAGCCGCGGGCGACGCGCTCGAGGTCGAGCGGCAGCGGACTGTCGGAGCCGAGCAACACGGTGTCAGGCGAGAAGTCGTCCGCCGAGAACGCCACGACGTGCGCGAACTGCGACGCGAACGTGCGGTAGATGGTCTTGATGTTCTCGGGGCTCAGCTCGTACAGCTGCACCCACTGGCAGTAGATGCCGCCCTCGCGCAGACGCCGCTTGCTGATGCGGAAGTGCTCTTCCGTGAAGAGGTCCGCCACGCCCGTGATCCACGGGTTGCTGGGCTCGCTGATGATGACGTCGTACTCGCGCTCCGTCGCGGCGAGGTAGTTGCGGCCGTCGTCGTTGATGACCTCCAGCCTGTCCATCTGCACGTAGGGGAACTCTTCGAGCGGGAACTCGAGGTGGTTGTACTGCGTGAACCAGCGCGCGGCTTCCGGGATGGCCCGCTCGAGCTCGATGACGTCCACGCTGCGCACCGGGAAGTGCAGCGCCGTGCCCACGGTGACGCCCGAACCAAAGCCGATGACCGCCACGTCCAGGCCCTCCGGGCCGCGCTCGTGCATCATCAGCGGGTAGGCCGCGAGGTTGATCTGCGTCGGCATGTCCTCGCCGTTGCTGGCGTCCACCTTGCCGTTGTTCTTCATGGCGAGGTGCGTGCCCCAGTAGCGCTCCACGGTCACGGTCGTGCTGAGTCCGTCGTGGTAGTAGAGGAGCTCCACGTGGGTGTTGGCGAGCTCGCGGCACGCTTGGCGCGCCACGGACGGGCGGAACACGCCGAGGGTCATGCGCCCCGGATCCCAGGTGAGGTCCGGCACGAACCACGGCGAGTTGGGGCGGAAGATACCGAAGTACACCAGCGCGAGCAGCGCGGGGATCACAGGTGCGAGTGCGTAGATGACGATGCTCTCGAGGACGGCGCGTCCGCTGTGGGGGCCTCCCGCTCGAGCTGGGGGCGCCTCGCGCGTGGCGGCGTGGTTCCCGTCCGGTTGGACCGCCGGGTCGGGTGGCCCCTCCGGGTCTGGGTCTCGGCCTGCGTCGCCCTCGGGGTCTTCAGCCGGGTCTTCGATGGGCTCCTCGGGGTCTGCGGCAGCGACGACCAGCAGCATCAAGGCCATCGCGAAGTTGAGGGCCATGCCCGCGAAGAGCGCGGCCTGCATGCCGAAGCGCGGCATCAGGATGAAGCCCGGGACCCAGGCGCCGATGATGGAGCCCAGCGTGTTGCTGGAATACACCCGGCCCACGTCGTCCCCGATGGTGGCCCCGCTCTCGGCGAAGAGCCGCAGCGTGAGCGGGAACATGGCGCCCATGCCGAGCGTCGCCGGGAGGGTGCAGAGCGAGCTCGTCAGGAACGAGAAGAAGCGCACCGTCGCGACGTGGTCGGGCAGGTCCTCGATGCCGGCGACGAGAGCCCCCAGGGCGCAGCTGACCTCGTCCTGGAACACCAGGTTCGCGAGCGTGGCGAGGGCGATCAGGAGCTGCATCACCGCGAGCTGCAGCACGGGCAGGCTACGGAGGGTGATGAGCGCCACCACGAGCACCGCGACGCAGACCACCACCGTGGCGACGATCTGCGGGTATTGCCCGTAGCTGGGGCCCCGATGCAGCACGGCGCCGACGATGGCGAAGGCGAGCGGGACCGTCAGCGTGAGCAGGGCGAGGCGGTCGAGGCGGGTAGCACGCTCGCGGGGGGTCTCCGCGGTGCGTCCCAGCGCGGCGAGCCAGCGCAAGACGACGACGGGCGCCGCCCCCAGCAACGACAAGAGCACCCAGGACAGCAGACCCGCCGGGACCGCCAGCGACCCCGCGTTGACGCCGCGCACCAACGCCTGATCGAAGAGCGCGAAGGGAGTCACCGCGTACATGACGAGCGCGATGGACACGGAGGCGGTCACGTCCAAGCGGCGCCTGGCTTGCGTGAGCAGGCCCGACGCCGCTGCGCTACCACCGGCGATGCCCACCAGGAACGTGGTGAGGATGATGCCGAAGCCCTGAACCGACGAGCCATTGGTCATCGCGAGCGCACGTGACCAGACCACCTCGTAGCAGAGCGCCGCCGCGCCGCTCACGAAGAACGCGAACACCGCCGCCCGCCGCGCGTAGCGAGGAACGCGCGCGAGGGCCTCGCGGTCGTCGTCCTCTTCGGGGGACGCGTCCAGGCGCGGCGCTTGGTCCCAGCCCATGCGCTGGGTGAGGAAGATCAGCCCGGCGAGCGCGAAGTTCATGCCGGCCGCGGTGATGCCCGTGGCCCACAGGCCGATGGTGGGCATCAGACCGAAGACGCTCAGCGCGGTGCCGAAGACCGCGCCCACCGTGTTGACGGCGTAGAGCACGCCCACCCAAGAGGCGACCGCGCTCGCGTCCTGGTCGCTGCGCACGAAGTGGCGCGCCAGCAGCGGGAGGCTCGATCCCATCAGCGTGGTGGGGATCAAGATGAACGGGAACACGCAGAAGAAGCGCGCGAACATGAACGCGGTGGACTCGGCGCCGAGGCTCGCGCGCAGGGACGCGTTGACCACCGCGAGCCAGCCCTCGGGGTCCAAGATGGTGGGCAGCAGCAGCGCGTAGGCGCCCACCCCGAGCTCCACCAGCGCGTAGGCCCGCAGGGGGTTGCGCAGCTTGTCCGCGTAGCGGCCGGCGATGAAGGCCCCGAGACCCAGGCCGGCCATGAACGCCGTGACCACCGTGCTGATGGCCACGCTCGTGGCGCCGAACACGTGGTGCGCGAGGCGCGACCAGATGCTCTGGAAGATCAGGCTGGAGGCGCCCGAAAGGAAGAAGGCAAAGATGGCGACTCGACGCACGAAATTCCTCGAAGTGGCGCGGAGTATAGGGGGAGCGTGCGAGCGCCGCACCCCGCGGTCCGCGGGCATGTCTCGGCCGTGTCCTGGGGGAGTCCGGGGCCGCGACGAGCGCTCCCGAGCGCGCCGCTTCGTAGTACCCTCGGCGCGGTGATGCCCATACCCGCCTTCCTCCGTGCCGATCCGCCCACGTCGATCGACCAGGGCCCCGACCCCAAGGCGCTGGCCACGTTCCTCGAGGCCACGCGGGCCACTACGGAGTTCTTCTTTCGGCCGCGGGTGTTCGGCGTGGAGCACGTGCCCCCCGGAGGCGCGCTGGTGGTGGCCAACCACAACTCGGTCGGGGTCATGCCCGAGATCCACGTCATGGCCCACTCGTGGTTCCCGGTACACGGTGCTGCCGCGCTGCCAAGGACGCTGGTGCACGGGACCAGCTTCCGCGTGGGTCCCGTCGCGCGCTTCTTCACGGCGCTGGGCGCGGTGCCGGCGGCCCCCGAGATGGCGTCCGAGCTACTGCAGAGCGGCTACAAGGTGCTGGCGTTCCCGGGCGGTGAGACCGACAGCATGCGCAGCTTCGCGGACCGCAACCGGATCATCTTCGGTACACGCCGCGGCTACATCCGGCTGGCGCTGCGCGAGAACGTGCCCATCGTCCCGGTGGTGACGGCGGGCGGGCACGAGACGCTGGTCGTGCTCACCAGCGGCGAGCGCATCGCGCGCGTGACGGGGATCGACCGCGTGCTCGGCATGAAGCGCTGGCCCATCACGCTGTGCCTGCCGTGGGGGATCACCTTTGGTCCCCCCATCTTGCATCTGCCGGTGCCGACCCGCGTGTACCAGCAGGTGCTGCCCCCCGTGCGCTTCGAGCGCAGCGGTGAGGAGGCCGCCGAGGACGCGGAGTACGTGGAGGCCTGTCACGAGCGCGTGCACGGCATGATGCAGGCGTGCCTGGACGAGCTGTTGGCGCGCCGCAAACGGGAAGGCTGAGCACTCTCGCGTCGGTCGCGGATCTGGCTCGCGGGCGAGCCACGTGTCACCGCGGGAAGCTTCCCCGGGGTCTGTCCGCCGGGCGCGTTCCCGCTATGGCCCGATGGGGACGCGCCCCACGAACAGCTCGTCCGGCTCGCGCCCCTCGCCCTCCGTCAGAGGTAGCCGCGTCGACCCGTCTGCGGTGTGGAACGCGACACCGACGTCCATGAAGTCATCCGGGTGTCGTCGGGGGACGCGCAGGCGGAACGTGTCCGCGATGATCTCCCCTGGGCGCCACAGGGCGGCGGGGTACAGGCCGTTGACCGGCGTGTGGGTGAAGCGGATGGGCGCCGGCCCCCTGCCTCGTCCCGTCTGGATGAGACGAATCGCGCTCGGCGGAGCGCGCAGGACCTCGTAGTAGACCGTGAACTCCACGAACCCGTCGCGGTGCGTCGGGGCGCTCGGATAGCGGCTGCCGAGGACGCGGATGGTGTCCCCGAAGCGACCCGTCACCACGTGCGCATCCGCCGGCAGGGCGCTCACGCGCGCGGCGTCGATGGCGCGGCGGATACCTTCGGTGGCCTGGCTCATGAGCGTGGTGAGGCGCACCCAGCGGGTGCTCCGCGCGCTGGCTTCGCTGGCCTCGGCGAGGACCGTGGGGTCTCCCGTCGCCACGAGATCCCGATGCTCGCTCGGGTCGGCCGCGAGGTCGAAGACCTGGTCCGGGAGCGTCCCGTAGCGGTGGATGCGCTTGCGGTGCCCTTCGATCTCCACGGCGCAGCGCAGCTCGTGGTAGCAGGCCGCGTAGATGCGGCGCTCCGCGTCCACGACGGATCCGATGGCGCGACCGTCGTAGCGCCCGCCTATCGGCTCGAGGCCCAGGCGGTCGAGCACCGTGGGCACGAGGTCGAGCTGGGTCACGGGGCCACGTGCGCGGCCGGGCGCGCGACCGTCCAGCAGCAGCAGCGGCACGTGCAGCACCTCGTCGTACGGGACCTCGTCGTGGGTCCGTAGACCGTGCTCGCCGAACGCCTCGCCGTGGTCGCCTACGATCACGACGACGGTGTCCTCCAGCAGCCCCAGCTCGACCAGGTCGGACAGGACGCCGCCCATGAGGTGGTCCTGGCGGCGGACGGCGTTGAGCCAGCGGTTGCGCGTTGCGTCATCCGGGTCGTGCGTCTCGGTGCCGTAGCGCTGCACCTCCCGGTAGTCGTGGTGCGTGGCCCCCGTCAAGAGCGTGAGGACGAACGGTTGGCCGCTGTCGCGCTGCGCTTCCAGGAAGGCCCGCGCTGGCGCCCGTAGGATGTCGTCCTCGTACGCGAAGTAGTTCGTGCGCTCGAAGCCGGCCGTGGGGAGCGTCTCGCTGTGCTCGAAGCGGTCGTAGCCGAGGGCGGCGACGAGGCTGCCGCGCTGCTCGAACGAGCCGACGGCGCTCTGCATGAACGCGGTGGCGTAGCCGCGCTCGCGCAACAGGTCTGGCAGGCAGCGCCCCGGCAGGCCGTGCGGGAGGGCCTCGGCGATGCGGACGCCCACCCGCGGGGGGAAGCCACACAGGATCGCGACGAGCGCCTTGCTCGTGTGCGGCACCACCGCGTAGGCGGTCTCGACGAGCGTGCCGTGCTCCGCCCAGCGCGCGAGGGCGGGGGTGGTCGTGAGCGAAGGCGCGTATGGCGTGGTGGCGCTGGCGCCCGTGGACTCGAGCAAGATGAAGAGGACGTTGGGGCGGGACGGCGGCGAGTCCGTGCTCGCCGTGAGGGATCGTGCTCCGCGTGCGGCGGCTCGCGCCTCCGAGAGCAGCGCGGCGCTGACGGGGTCCTCGCGCGGGACCGTGGCGAACAGCTGCACCACGGCGGGGCGCATGAAGTCGTGGCCCACGCCGGCGGGAGGAGGCAGCAGCGCGCTGGCCGCGACGCCAGCGACGCCCATGGCGACCCAACCTACGTGAGCTGCGGGGCGCGCGAGTCGGCTCGGGGAGGGTGCGGCCCGCGAACCCGGGCGACGGCGAAGAGGCCACCACGGCAGCAGCGCGATGCACAGCAGGGCGGCCAGGTGGACCAGCCAGCTGGCCACGGGGATCTCGCTCGAGACGACCCGCGCGCGCTCGCGTAGCTCCACGACCCCCAGCCAGAACATGGGGTAGTCCAGCGGCGTGTGCGTGGTGAGGAAGTAACGGTGACTCGCCGTGCCGGCGAACAGCACACACGCCCACGCGCACTGCAACGTGATGAGCGCGACCACACGTGATCGGCGCGCGCGCCAAGCGCTGAGCGCGACCCACGAGACGGCTGCGGCGCCAGCGCCGAACAGCAGGTCGGGGAGCAGCAGGTACGCGCACCGTCCGAACGACGCGTTCCCATCGTGCGAAGCGCTCGCCGCGACGCGCAGGCCCTTCTGCACCAGCATGGACGAGACCGGTGCGACGACCAGCGCGACGCACGCCCGAGCCCATGGCGCGCGCCCGGGCGCGGGCTGATCCCCACCCGAGTCGTCATCCTTCACGGGCGCGCCGCTCGTTCCTTCCATCGCTCGCGTTCTCGGATAGACCAAGGGCGCGTGGCACTCAAGCCGGTTCCACGGATTCGCAGACGTCGAACGCGAACGGCCCCGGAACCGAAGCTCCGAGGCCGCTGCGATGGTGTGCCGCGGGGATCACCCGCGACACGGGCTCAGGCCACGCGCTCGAACAGGCCGGCCGCGCCCATGCCGCCGCCGATGCACATGGTCACGATGGCGTACTTGCCCTCGCGCCGCTTGAGCTCGTTCAGCGCGGTGGCCGTGAGCTTGGCGCCCGTGCACCCGAGCGGGTGGCCGAGGGCGATGGCGCCGCCGTTCACGTTGAGCTTGTCGGCCGGGAGACCGAGCTGCTCCTTCACGTACAGCGCCTGGCTGGCGAACGCCTCGTTGACCTCGAACACGTCGATGTCCGCGATGGTGAGCCCCGTCTTCTTGAGGAGCTTCTGCACGGCGGGGATGGGGCCGATGCCCATGATGGCCGGGTCCACGCCCGCGGTCGCGAAGCCGCGGAAGTAGGCCATGGGCGCGAGCCCCAGCTCGTCCGACTTGGCCTTGCTCATCACCAGCGCCATGGCGGCGCCGTCGGAGAGGGGCGAGGCGTTGCCGGCCGTGACCGAGCCCTTGGCGGCGAACACGGGGCGCAGACCCGCGAGGGCCTCTGCCGTGGTGCCCGGGCGCGGCATCTCGTCGGTGTCGAACGGGACGAGCGTGCGCTCGCCGTTCGGACCGTAGGTGACGCCGTTGACGGTGACGATCTCGTCCTTGAACTTGCCCGCGGCGATGGCCGCCAGCGCGCGCGTGTGGCTCTCGGCCGCGAACTCGTCCTGGGCCTCGCGGCTGACGCTGAAGCGGTTGGCCACGTTCTCGGCCGTGATGCCCATGGGCGTGTAGGCCGTGGGCATGGCGTCCATGAGCTCGCCCGAGGCGCTGGGCTTGAAGCCCGTCATCGGCACCATCGACATGCTCTCCATGCCGCCGGCGATCACGATGTCGTTGTAGCCCGCCGCGATCTGCCCCGCCGCGAACGCGATGGACTGCAGGCCGGACGAACAGAAGCGGTTGATGGTGAGACCGGACGACTCCGCCGGCAGACCGCCGAGGAGGCCGACCGAGCGCGCCACGTTCATGCCCTGCTCGCCCTCGGGGAAGGCGCAGCCGAGGATGAGGTCCTCGACCAGCTCGGGCGCGACGCCCGGGTTGCGCGCCATGAGGCCCTTGATGACCTCGCCGGCGAACTCGTCCGGACGGCGGTTGGCGAGCGAGCCCTTCTTGGCGCGACCCACCGCGGAGCGAACCGCATCCACAATCACGATGTCTGTCATGTTGTTTTCCTCGTGTTTCTCGGTTGGTGGGATCAGTTGCGCAGGGGCGCGTTCTTCATGAGCATGTGTTCCATGCGCGCCTGGCTCTTCTCTTCCTTGCAGAGAGCCAAGAACGCCTTGCGCTCGAGGGCGAGGAACTCCGCCTCGGTGACCTCGTGCGTGTTGCCCGCCGGGCCACCGCACAGCACCTCGGCCACCTTGCGCGAGATGAGCGCGTCGTGGTCGCTGGCGAAGCCGCCGTTGCGCAGCGTGTCGATCATCATCTGCAGCGTGGCGATGCCGCTCTCGCCAGGGAGGCGGAACGAGCGCGGCGCCGGGGGGTGGTAGCCGCTGCGGGCCAGGCCCACCGCGCGCTGCTTGGCCTCGTACAGGTGCCGCGCCTTGTCGAAGCTGACCCCGTCCGTGCTGCGCAGGAAGCCCACGCGCTGCGCCTCGACGGCGCTGGTGGCCACCTTCGCCATGGCGATGTTCTCGAAGGTCTTGGCGACGTAGTGGATGGGCTCCACGGTCGCGCCCTCGGGGATGGCCGAGAGGCCGCGCCACAGCAGGTTCAGGTTGCCGGCGCCGCCCGGGAGCAGACCCACGCCGACCTCGACGAGGCCCACGTAGCTCTCCGAGTACGCCTGCACCGAGTCGGACGCGAGGCACAGCTCGCAGCCTCCGCCGACGGTCATGCCGAAGGGCGCCGACACCACGGGGATGGTGGCGTACTTCATGCGCTGCACGGCCGCCTGGAAGTTGCCGATCATGGCGTCCAGGTCGTCCCACTTGCCGCCCTTGGCCGCCATCACCACCTCGAAGAGGTTGGCGCCGACGCAGAAGTGCGGGCCCTCGTTGAAGAGCAAGAGCGCCTCGAAGTCGCGCTCGGCGATCTCGATCACCTGCGGGATGCCGGCGATGATGTTCGAGTCGATCGAGTTCGACTTGCTGGTGAAGGTCATGCACAGGACGCCGTCGCCGATGTCCCACGCCTCGAGGCTCTTGTTCTTGAAGACTGGCGCGTCGCCCTTGCGCAGCTGCGCGAGCGTCACGTTGCGGGGGTCGAGGTCGCGCGCGACGTACGCGCCCTTGGTGAGGTCCCAGACGCGGCCGTCGTTGGTGTAGAAGCTCTCGGCGCCCGCGGCGAGCATGGTGTCGATGCTGGCCGGCAGGGAGATGCCCTCGGCCTTCATGCGCTCGGCCGTGGCGCGGAAGCCCAGGGCGTCCCACGTCTCGAAGGGCCCGAGCTCCCAGTTGTAGCCCCACTTCATGGCGTTATCGATGGCCTCGACCTCGTCCGAGATCTCCGGGATCATCGTCGCCGCGTAGCCCATGCTGGTGCCCAGCACGGTCCAGGCGAGCTTGCCGGCGGGGCCCTGGTCGGCCACCAGCTGACGCACGCGCTCACGCACGTCTTCCACGCCGCTCAGCTTCTTGCAGAGCTTCTTGATGTCCTCGCTGCCGCCCTTGGGGCGGTACTCGAGCGTGGCCGGATCCAGCGTGAGGATGCCGTCCTTGGTCTTCTTGTAGAAGCCGCCCTTGGTCTTGTCCCCGAGGTACTTCAGCTCGACCATCTTGCGCAGGAAGTCGGGCACCTTGAAGACGTCGCGCTGCGGGTCGTTCTCGAGCTCCGCGTAGCAGTTGTCCGCGACGTGCGCGAAGGTGTCGAGGCCGACGATGTCGCCCGTGCGGAAGCTGGCGCTCTTCGGGTGGCCCATCGGCGCGCCCGTGATGTTGTCGATGTCTTCCGGAGCGAGGCCCTGGGCGAGCATCTGGTGCATCGTGAACAGCATCGAGTGCGTGCCGATGCGGTTGCCCACGAAGTTCGGCGTGTCCTTGCCGACGACGATGCCCTTGCCGAGCTGGTTGCGCCCGAAGTCCTTGATGCGCTCCAGGGTGGCCGGGTCGGTCTCCGGGCCGACGACGAGCTCGAGGAGCTTCATGTAGCGGACCGGGTTGAAGAAGTGCATCACGAGGAAGTGGCTCTTGAAGCGCTCGCTGCGCCCCTCGAGCATGTCCACGATGCGTAGGCCGGAGGTGTTCGAGGCCACCACCGTGTCGCCGTCCAGCGTCGCGTCCAGCTTCTCGAAGAGGCTGCGCTTGATGCTCAGCTTCTCGATGATGGCCTCGATGATCAGGTCACAGTCGTTGAGCTTGGCGAGGTCGTCTTCCGTGTTGCCGACGGTCACCAGCTGGGCGACGTCGGGGTGGAAGAACGACGCCGGGCGCGACTTCAGCGCCTTGGCGAGACCACCAGCGGCCCAGCTGTTGCGCTTGGCCTTGCTCTTCTTCTCTTCGTCCGTGAGGTTCGGGGGCACGATGTCGAGCATCAGGACCTCGATCCCCGCATTGGCAAAATGCGAGGCGATGCCGCTGCCCATGACGCCGGCGCCGATGACGCCGACGCGCCTGATCGGTTTGCTCATGTTGCTGAAGTCTCCGCTGTGGATGGAGGGTAGGGACCCCAGTCGGTCGTTTCACCAACCGAGGTGACGTGCATGTTGCCGTAATATCCGGCGCGCGCCAGCCCCGAGCGCACCGTTCTCCCATGGGACCCGAAAATGCGAGACGGGATGCAACGTTGGCTGCATCCCGTCGGGGGCGTGCGTGGGGGGCGGCTCAGTGACCGTGGCCGGCGTGGTCGTCTTCGCCAGCGGGGGCGGGCGCAGGCGCCTCACCCTCGGCAGGGGCGGCCTCGCCTTCGGCCGGTTCACCTCCGGCAGCCTCGCCTTCGGCCACCTCGGCGGCCACGTCGCCCTCGGCTGCGCCCTCGGTCTCCGGGGGCTGCGAGACGCGGTAGACCAGCATCAGCACCATGAGCACGAGCAGCGCGAGGCCAGTGGCCGGGACCCACGGGGGGGTGTCGGCGGCTTCGTCTTGGATGGTGGGCAGGCCCGGGACATCGGGCTCGTCGTGGTGCTGGTCAGCCATGGCGCGGAACTTACTGCGCGCCGGGGGCCGGCTGCAAGTCGGCGCAGCCAACGCAGGCGATTGCGTGTATGTAGGCGACCGTGACCACCACGCCGACGGCTCAGACGCCCCCTTCGACGCTGGCGCGTCGTGGACCCGAGCGTGTCCTCGCGTCCTTTGCTCTTGGGCTCACTCCCGCGAGGGTCCAGGGCCTCGCGGCGCTGCTCGGGAGCCTGGTCCTGGCGTTCATGTTCTACGAGCACGCTCGCGCCGCGAGCATCTCCGTGAACGGGGTGCGCTACTTCTGGCTCGACGACGATCAGATGATCTCCATGCGCTACGCGCGTCATCTGGCGGAGGGACACGGCCTGGTGTGGAACCCCGGCGAGTACGTCGAGGGCTACTCCAACCTCGTGTGGGTCCTGATCATGGCCGCGGTGCACGCGCTCGGCGCGCCGGACCACCATGCCGCGCTGTACGTGTTGGGCGTCAATTTCGCGCTGCACGTGGGCATCCTGGTGCTTGCGTTGCGCCTGCTCCGCGTGTTCACCCCCGACGCGCGCGCTGCCGCGGTGGTGGTGATCGCGGGCCTCGTGTTCTCGATGGACCTCACGTTCTGGTCGGTGAACGGCTTCGAGACGACCCTGTTTGCGTTCGTCCAGCTCGGCTTCCTCGTGAGCCTCTTCGTGCGCGGGGAGGGCCTCGGCGCCTACTCGTGCCTCGCGCTCATCCCCCTCGTTCGCAGCGACGGCATGCATGTGTTCGTGGGGGACGCTGCGCTGCTGGTCTGGTTGTCGCGCGACCGCGCACGCACCCTCCGTCTCCTGGCGCTGGCCGCGGCGCCGCTGGCCGCGCACTTCGCGTGGCGCAAGGCGTACTACGGGGAGTGGCTGCCCAATACCTACTATCTCAAGTCGGTGGGCCTGCCCGACAAGACCTGGATGGGGCTGCGCTATGCGGGTCGCTACCTGGAGCGCTATGGGGTAGTGCTCGCCTTCGCGGCGAGCGCGGCTGCGGCGGTCGTGTGGCTGCGCCGGGACCCGCGCGGGCTCGCCTTCTTCAGCACGGTCGCCGCGACCCTGGGATACAGCGTGGTGGTCGGCGGAGACAACTTCGAGCAGTGTCGGTTCTTCGCCCATACGTTGCCGGTGGTGTGGGTCTTCGCGGGCGTCGCAGGAGCCGTCTCGATGTCCCACCCGGTGGGGCGTGCGGGCCTCCATGTGGCGCTGGCCAGCACGCTTGTTCCCTTCCGGGCCCCCCACAGCATCTACTCGCCCAGCGCCAACGGTGACCCGTACGACCAGGTCGTCGTGGGGGTGATGCTCAGGGAACAGGCGCTGCCAGAGAGCAGCGTGGCGGTCATCCCAGCCGGCATGGTGCCGTACTTCAGCAGGCTCGAGTCGCACGACATGCTCGGCAAGGCCGACGCGCACATCGCGCGACTCGACTACGTCCCCGGGGGCGAGCCCGCGCATGGCAAGTACGACCCAGCGTACTCGTTCGGGCGCTCGCCCGACTTGTTCGTCAGCTGCCGTCCACGGGTCATCGTCGCGGCCGCGCCGCAGCACCTCGAGGGGCGACCGCACCCCGAGGCGGACTACGTGCTGTCGATCCTGGCGTCCGAGCCGTTTCGCTCGCGCTACATGCCCCACCGCATCGTCAGCACGTTCCTTGGGAACCGCACGCAGGTCTTCACGCACGAAGGGTCTCCCGAGAACGAACGGCGCACGGCGTGGCGGGAGCCCGTGGTGATCCCGTGAGGTCTCTGGATCTCGCATGGACGGGCTGGGTCGAACGAACGACGTCTCCTCCGGCCCGTCGAGGGTTCCCCCGGTCGTCCGCCTAAGGGGCTCGTCGCACCAGGCTGAGGAGCTCGTCGTGCACCCGGCCGTTGCTGGCTACGGTGTTGGGCTCGTGGATGCTGTCGTGCCCCGCGAACGACGTGAAGCGACCGCCTGCTTCGCGCACCAGCACGGCCGCGGGGCACACGTCGTAGGGCTTGATGTCGAGGTCCACCATGGCGTCCACGCGGCCGAGCAGCAGCTGCCGGTAGCCGTCGAAGTCGGCGAAGCCGCGGCAGGTGTAGACCCGCTCGCCCAGTGTGGCGGGAAGGTCGAGCCGCTGCGCCGCGCGGAACTGGTCGAGCCCACCGTGCGAGACCACCGCGTCGTCCAGCGAAGCCACCTGCGACACGCGCAGGGGCCGCCCGTTCATGGTGGCGCCGTGGCCTTTGGCGCCCACGAAGAGGTCGCCGCTGGCGGGCATCAGCGCCATGCCCAGCACGGGCTCCCCGTCCGCCTCGAGCCCGAGCAACACAGACCATGTCGGCAAGCCGCGCACGAAGGCGCGCGTGCCGTCGATGGGGTCCACCAAGAAGCGCAGCCCGTTCGTGCCCTCGGCCGCGCCTGTCTCCTCGCCCCACACGCTGGCGTCCGGGTAGCGCTTGCGCAGGAACCGGAGCAGGCGTTCCTCCACGAGCTGGTCCGCTTCGGTCACTGGGCTCCGATCCGGCTTGCGCTGCGTGCGCGCCGCCGCGCCGCCCGAGTACAGGGTGAGGGCCAGCTCGCCGCAGGCCAGCAGCTCGTCCGTGAGCGCCAAGAGCGCCGCGTGCCCACCGATTCGGTCCAGATCGAACGCGTCCATGGCCGAACCGTGCCCCAGATGGGCGCGCTGGGCGAGCGCGATTGCGTCGCTGGGCCGCCTGTGACAAGGCGACCCCATGTCTCTGCTGCGCCGCGCCCTCGCGCCACTGCTGGCCTGTCTCGCCCTCGCGCTCGTCGCGACTGGCTGCGACGGCTGCACCGAGGCTGGGCGCCTGCGTGTCAGCGGTGATCATCCGTACGTCCGCTGCATGACGGTCGACGAGCCCGCCGCGCGCGAGTGGTCGGTGGGCGATCTGCAGCTGAGCGTGTCGGGCCGGGTGCTCACCATCAACGGCCTCACGCTCCCGCTGCGCATGGCGGCGTTCGTCGGGCCGGGACCGGGCAGCGCCGACCCGAGCGCGTCCATCGCCGCGTTGCCTCCGCTCGGCGCCAAGCTCACGTGGGTGCTGGGAGAGCTGGGCGACAGCGAGGCCCACGCGCGGCGGACCCTGTCGGCGCTCGCGGCGATGCCGGGCCTGTCCTTGGTGCTCGCGAGCGGTCGGGACGACTTCGAGGTACTGGGCGATGCGTGGGAAGGGCTGGACGACGCGGCGCGCAACCACGTGATCGACCTGCGTCCGTTCCATGCGGTGCGCGTCGGTGGAACGGTGTTCGCGCTGACTTCGGGCGGCCCCGAGGGGCGCTACGCGCGCAATCGCTCGTCGTGTGGGTACAACGAGGACGACTTGGACGATGTGGCCGACTCGCTCCCGGACGCCGACGACGCGCGCCGCTATGTCGTGAGCTGGGCGACCCCCACCGGCGGGGCGGCGTTCGACCAGCAGGGCGCCGACGGGGGTGACCCGCGCTTGGGGGCCTTCATGCGCGAGGAGGGCGTCGCGGGCGGCATCTTCGCGTGGCCACCGCACAGCGCGTTCATGTCTACGCGGGTGACCACGGAGGGCGCGACCATGCTGGACGAGCGCGCCGCGGACCCCGCCGCGCAGGCGGTCGTCGGCCGTATCGCCGGGCCACCGGTCGAGCGTCGCGACGGCTCACGGGCCCCGAACGGCGTGGCGGTGCTGGAGCTGCGCGAAGGCGGGCTCGCGCTGGTGAGCCACACGTCCTCTGGGCGCGGCGAGTAGGCGAGGCCCCCGCTTCGTCTCGCGGAGAGGCGCGGCCCAGCGGTCCGGGGCGGTGCGGTTCAGGGCTGGAGGTGAGGAGGGAGCCGTGCCGCCTTGGCTTCGTCGTCGGCGGCCTTGGCCTTGGTCGCGCCTGCCACGAACGCCATGGGCAACGCCACCGCAATCACCACGGCGACCTTCTCGGTCTCGTCGTTCATGACCAGCGCCACGAAGCCCCCGAGGGCCACGCACGCAAACACCACCTGAGCGGCGCGAAAGCTCCACGCGCGCCGCTTTCTGAGGGCCTGCCCCAGCCCCGCGAGGCCCACCGCCAAGCCGAGGAAGCCCAGCGCCACGCCCCACTCGACGGCTTTCGTCGGCTCCATCAGCGGCATGACGACCAGGCCCGTCAGTGCCCCCAAGCCGGGCAGAACGCCTGCCAAGATCGTCGCTGTCCCCACGTCACGGCACAGCGCATCGGCTCGTGCCTCCAGCTGCTGGTTCATCGCGGTATGGCTCCTGGTGCGGAGGAGGAACGTACCACGGTCGCTGGTGCCAGAGGAAGGTACGCAGGAAAGGCGCGACCACGAGAAGATGCCGCTCGGTCGCTCATGGTGTGGGCGTCGACGCGCCGCACGCCCGCGTCAGCCGCAGCAGCGAGACGCTCCCCGCCGTGCTCGGCTGGGCACCCCCGACGGCGGGAGCCTCGGGCGCGCCTACGGCCAACCAGCGCGCAGCGAGGGCGACGCGCGACCCGAAGAGATCTCCCGGGCGGGACGGATCTCCCGCGATCGGCGCCAGCGGCACCCACGCGTCCTCGCAACGCTCGTAGACGTGGACCCACCCGGGACGCGGCGGGCGCGTGGTGCGCGAGCTGGGCGCGCCCACCACGAGTCTCCCGGCCTGAGCGTCGAGTTCCCGACCGAAGAACGCGAGCGGGCCGAGCCCCTCCGGCTGCAGCACGGCCTCGAGGGAGTAGGCGCTCCCCGAGCGACGGTAGAGGTACACAGCCCCGACGGCGCCGCTCTCGGCCGGATAGGGAGGCCGTGCATCGAGGCGGTGGACCATGGGCGCGCCGACCATCACGTGTGCCCCCGTGATGGCGACCGCGTCCCCGAACCCGCTGCCCGGCTCCGGCTCGTCTGGCGCGAGCTCGGCCTCGAGCTGCCAGCCCGCCGACTCGCGTCGATAGACGTACGCTCGGGCGTCCGTGGGGGGCGGACCGTCCAGTCGATCCACCCGTGGGGCGCCGACCACCAGCCGGTCCCCGTCGAGCGCGATGGCGTCTCCGAAGGCCGCGTCGGAGTCGGGCCGCGGGGTGCGGAGGTAGGCGGGCGGCCCGAAGCGCGAGCCTGTACGACGCAGCACGAGGACCGCGCCGGCGCTTCCATTCGCGCTGGCGGCGCCGACGACGAGGCACTCACGCGTCAGCTGGAGCGCGGAGAGGCGAGACGGCGTGGTCGGGTCGAAGGCGGCGCCGAGCGGGACCTCATCCCCCCAGCGGAGCGCATCTCCCTCGCGCTGAACGACGAAGAGCTGCTCACGCTCTCGACCCACCCAGCTCACGACCGCCAGGTCGCCCTCCACGGCGAGCAGATGCGGGAAGCCATAAGGGCGTTCGCCTTCCACCTGGGGCGGGAGCGGGATGGCGCGCGATGGTCGCTCGCGATCGAACGCGTGGAGATGCGTGACATTGGCAGTGTCTCGCGTGGCGGTGAGCAGGGTGTCGCCATCGAAGGCCAAGGGGAGTGAGAAGAACCCACCGAGGGAAGGCTCGGGCGGGGGGAGCGTCACGCGCTCGGCCACGACGTCCGACGCGGGTGGGGCGCTTGGACGGGGCGCCGCCTCCGGGGTCGCGTCGTCGGCCCCGCAGCCCGTCGTCAGCAGGGTGAGGACGAGCGCGCGGGCAGCTGCCCCGGCGCGCATCGCCACCCCGCGGGCCAGCGTCGTAACCGTTCACGCCCCCTTTTGCGGTGCGCGCTCGGCGATGCGACTTCATTCGCATGACGGCAGTCGACATCTCGGTCCTCGAAGCCTCCGTGGAGGCCCTGATCCAGCAGCAGGTCTCGGCGTACGAGGCGCAGCTGCGTGAGGCGCTCGCGGCGACGCTCTCGAAGACGACGCGGTCGAAGCCGAGCAAGCGACCCGCGAAGTCGACGAGCGCAGCGAGGAGGAGCCCCGCGGCGCCGCGACGGACGCCGGAGGAGATCGAGGCGCTCGCCGAGCGCTTCTACGCCGCGGTGGAAGCGGAGCCCGGCGAGACGATGGTTACGTACTCCGCGAAGCTCGGCCTGAGCTCGCCGGAACTCGAGCGTCCGGTGCTCCATCTCCGGAAGGCGAAGCGAATCCGAAGCGTCGGAGAGCGCAGCCGGACCCGGTACTTCGCGATGGTGCCCCGCACGGGGCGCGGCGATCAGGCCGTCACGAAGAGCGACGGCGCGGGCTCGTCGGCGTCGCCGTCGATGTAGCGCGTCGCGCAGGCGACCAGGAAGTCGAGCACGTCGCGCCCTTGCTTTCGGGCGGTGTGCGCGATGGTCATCAGGCGCTCGGCGAAGCGGTCGCCGCGATCACTCTGGGTCCCGAACGAGCGCTTCCGCCAGAGCACGAACCGGCGGAGTTCACGCTCGGCGTGGTTGTTGGTCGGCTCCACGCCGTCGACGTCGACGAACGTCCAGAGCGCCTCGCGGTGCTCCCAGAGGTCGGCGCAGGAGCCGCTCAGGCCCTTGATGTCGGCGTCGATCCCACGGCGGAGCGTGCGCTCGAAGTCGGCGCGCAGGGGTGCGACGCGCGCGGCGAATTGCTCGCGCGTTAGCCGACCTTCTCGGAGGTCGTGCCAGTAGGCGAAGAGGATCGTCGTGGCGTCACGGAGCTCACGGCCGATCGTGCGCATCGGCCCGTCGCGTTCGGAGAACGAGACGAATTTCCGTAGCAGGTGGGCCCAGCAGACCTGTCGCAGGTGCATCGCCCAGAACTTCAACGCCGTCGCGCGGTCGCTCACGAGGATGCCGTTCTGCTCAGGCAGAATCTCGCGCTCGAGCGTCTCGCGCTGGCCGTCTGCGAGAACCTTGAAGACCGTCACGCCCGCGGTCGCCACGGTCCAGAGCGAGAGCATCACGCCCGCGCGGAGCCACGTCGTACCGTCCGTGTGCTTGACCGGCGCCGCCTGCGCGGTCTCCCACGCCTCGTCGACGGCGGGCTTCACCGCGGCGCTCATCCGGCGCTCGATATTGCTCACGCTGCCCGTCGAGATCCGCAGGCCGAGCAGCTCGAAGAGCAGGTTCGTCGTGGCGCGGCGGCCGAGGTGGTACACGCCGGTGAGCATCGCGATGACCGCCATCGCGCGCGGCCCGAACGCGTACTTCGGGATCACGTCATCGTCGTAGTGCGCGAGCGTCGTGTGGCCGCACGCCGAGCACGCCACCTCGTGGCGCTGCCACTCCGTGACCCGCGGCACGAACGGCTCGAGTTCGGTCTGCTGGTGGCGATGCGGGCTCCGGCACTTCGTTCGCGGCAGCCCCTCGTGGCAGGCGTCGCAGCGCGCCGGGAACATGTGGATGAACCGCGATACCTCTCCTGAGGATCCTCTGAGACCGTGATGCCGACCATGCAAGCACGATGGCGGCGGTGGAGTGGACTGCATGCGGAATCGCACAGGAGAGGAAGCGGCCGCTGCAGTCGGCGTTGACACGCCACCCCGTGCGCCTTTGCCGCGCCGAACCCGCCGCCGGTCAGGCGTTGCTCAATCAGCTTGAATGACTCGATGGCGAACGTGCCCGCCCAGTTGTCGAAAGCCGTTCAAAGCACGTGCGACTACCAATCTTCGCCGACGCCGTAGTCGCGGCCAGCAGCGGCCTTCCATTCCCGTTCGGCGCGTGGGTAGCATGACTGGACTGGGATGGGGCCGGACGGTGCCTCGGCTTGCAGCGCAGGTCGGCCTGAATCGCGACGGCGGAAGCAGGCACGCCTCCCGCGTTACCATGGGACGACACGAACTTGAAAGCAGCTCAACGCTCGACCTCGGTCGCGCGCTGGCAGTGAAATTCCAAGATCCCTGCCGATCTTCAGCGCAAGCTTTGTGAGGCGATGAACGGCGATGCCTAGACTGGCCAGCGGCGTAGAACCCGCGTCGAACTTCGTAGTCAGGAGAGGCCTCCCACGGAGAATAGGCGAAGGGTATATCCATTGTGCCGTGAACAATTGAGACTGCTTCGCCATCCTCACGAAATTTTTCCCTTGAATTCACGACGAGGACCGAGAAATAGCCTGACTTGTCTGCCATCCGCTGCTGAAGACCATTCCTTCTTCTCGCCTGCATAGTGCCTCCAGTCCGACGAGCGGCCGAGAAAGCTACCGGCGACCTGATGCTTTGGCAGACGCAGTGTATGAAAATGCCGCGCGACTGCACGACCTAGAGGTCCCTGCCGAAGGCACATCTGAACCCTTCGATGCCACGAAGCCATTTGTGACCTTCCGAACGACAAGTCTGATATGGGCGGCCAACCATACCACTAGCGAGCTTGCGACACTCAGGTTCTAGGCAGAATCGCAGGTAGTCAGCATTAAACGTCTGCGTGTTTTCCGCGCCCACCTGCAAGGTGTCAAAGCTCCAGGTCGCGCGATACACGCTGCCAAGAGCAGATCTGAAAGAGAACGAACCGCCAAACATTCAAACCTGATTCTGCGATTCTCATGAGATCTATGTCGCTCAACCGTCACATCTGCGTTGTTCCCCGACCGGAGTCGATCCCGGGTCCACCTTCCATCAACTTGCTTCAAGGAGGGACTGCTCGAGCAAGTGACTGCGTGCGTTTTTCCCGCGATACGACGCCGCAAATGGGCGTCGTCCCACGACCTGAGAACCATGGCTTCGCATCCACAGACACCACGAAGTCCCTCTCGAGCGACCGAGCGGAGTGCGAGAGAGCGACACTGTCACGGACTTCAGCACAGTCGAGCGCGGGAGTACGGGCCTGAGAGAACGTTGTCCAGATGCCTGGAACGGGGACAATTACGGTGAATTGACTGGCTCCATGTCACTGCGTACCGTTTTGCCATACTTTAGGCGGTAGTGCGTTTGAGGATGTTGGCTGGACCAGTAGCGTGTTGCGCGCGGGATGCCGGGTCATGTGGAATATTCTCCTTGCGCCCTCAGTGCCCAAAATGGGGGATGGGTCTGCGTCTCAAGCAGATGCCCAGCGGAGAGCCCTTCCTCCCTACCGTCCCGTCACGGCAATGAACGTGAACAGGTCCTCGTCGCGCCTGGAGCTGACAGAGGTCCAGCCGTCGATGAACTGCCCGACGAGAGTCTGCCCGTGCGCTCGTCGAACACGTCTGGGATAAAGTATTCGAGCCGCTCCACCTCGCGTGGAACGGGAGCACTGTGGTGGACGGACGCGCCTGCGGGATCGAGGTCCACGCGTCGCGCTTCGTCGCCGGTGCTGGAAGCGTTTCGCGTGCGAGGCCTGCCTGTTGGGCCTCCTCGGTCTCGCGGGTGAGGGCGGTTCGCCGATGCTGCGTTCGCAGGACGCGAGCATCATCAATGCAACGAGCGCCGCCGGACCTCCCCAGAGTGAGGGCTGTGGGAAACCATCCTGCTGACGACAAGTCACGCGGCGCTTCCGAGGTGCACGCCGCAACGGCCAGATCGCGCTGTCCCAGGCAACGGAGCAAGCCCTCAATCTGCTTGCCAGCACCAGAGCACGGCGCGGACTCTGGGAAGAGCAGCTCTCACGCCGTACGCCGCGAGGCTCGCGCTCGTCGGATGGGCGACCTGGTTCCACCTGGCGGCCTGCCCTGGACGAACGCCAGAACAAATGTTTGGCGGGCTGCGTCGGTCGGGGTCTAGCGCTTGATGTCTGCCGTGTTCTACCGCTGCCGCAACCAGCGGCGGTGAGGGCGGCCCGAACGAGACCAACGACCGTCGGGTTGAACCCGCGCGCTCTGGGCGCTGGGGAACACGAAGGAACACCTGCGATGAACGTGACCGATTCTCCCTGGCAGCGCTGGCGTGCCGCCGGCTCATCATGACGCTCGCGTCGTTGCGACCTCGGCACCAGCGCGCGCTCGGCTGCGGGCAGCGATGGGAGCAACCCCACCCCAGCGGCGATGCAGGTACGCCGGAACCCTCGGTCGGGCTGACGGGCTCGGTGACGATGCTGGAGGAAGGTGGTCGGGCTCGCTTCAATGGTTCATGGGCGCCCGACGCCACGTGGCGGTCGTGCTGACGAGCTTATCCTGCGCCGCGCGAATTATCAGCGCGGGCGGGGCACGCTGAGCGCGTCCACGGTCACGTTCGGCGTCGACGACTGAACGAGCCCCAGACCATCACGACGGTGACGGCGGTCGACGACCAGATCGCGAACGGTCACGCAGTCGGTCGTCGAGCACGGCGATCGGGGCTACTGACCGACACGACTGGGTGGTATGCCACGCTGACCAGCTCCCGTCACATGCCGACGGTGATCGATGACGACTCGTGGGCGTCGCCGTCGGCCCAATCGCGCTGGCGTTCCGGAGAACGGAGGCAGCGGCGCGTTCGTGGTGCTCTCGTCGGCGCTGACGGAGCGGTCGCCGTGACGCTCGCGAGCGGTGGCGGTCGCGCGCTGCTCAGCGACGCACGAACCCGACTCCCCGGCCCTCGCTCGTGCTGACGTTCGACGCATCCAACTGGAACGTCGTCACGAGGTCACTGCGACCGGCGTGACGACGCAGTCGCCGCCGAGTCACTCGAGGTAGTCGTGGTGGCCCTGATCGACGCCGGCGGTACCACGGACGGAATGGCTACGCGAGCCCGCCGCCTGCGATCGCCGACGTCACCTTGAGGGCTGGAGACGACGAGATCGTGTATGTCGACCAGTCGGCGACCGCAGGTACGCAGGACGGCGGCAGAAGGCCAACGCTCTCTTCACGGTGCAGGCGGGGCTCGTTGCCAGCGCGGCTGGAGCCGTGGGTGGCCGAGGGGTTTGAGGCCCTGAGCGCGAGCGCGCAAATGAACGTGGTTTCGGGCTGCGCAACGTCGTCGCGGCTTCACGGCGGGTCTGCCGGGGACGAGACCATGTCGGCAGCCGCCCCAGCACGCCGCTGGACCGCGACCGTGCTGAGCGGCGACTGCGGGTGATGACACCCCGGCGACTTCACCGTCGACCGCGGCGACAACGCGTCGATCGGTGTCGTCTATGCGGCGACGACGCGCATGGATTTGCTTCATCAGGCGCGGCGGCAGAGACGCTGGTCTCGGGGCCAGTTCCCGGAGCTGTTTGCCGGTGAACACCGTGTTCGAAGACAACTCCACGGGCGGGAATGGCGCGGCTGTGTGGATGGTTAACAGCGCCCGGTTCGAGCTGATAGATGTCACGTTCCGCGGTAACGAGGCTGCCTCGGGCTGCGGCGGCGGTACGTTGGTCAGTTCGGTACGTTCCTCCTGACGAGAACGTGACCTTCGAGGGCAACGCAACGAGGCGGCGGCGGGGCGGTTCTGCTCTGGCACCGCCGCGACGTGGGAGCTGACGGTGCCGTCTTCCTACGAAACGTGGCGACGGAGGTGGAGGCGCCTTCGCCAGCGCCTCCGGCAGCGAGCGCGACCATCACCAACTCCCGAGGGCGCAGAACCGCGCCGCGCAAGCAGCCGGCATCGAAGCTGTCGGTGGTGCATGGAAGCTCGACGACGTCCGGCTGACGGTAACTCAACCCTGGGCAGCGGGGGGCGGCATGAACATGGGCCCGCGCGTCGACCACGCTGACGAACGCTCTTCTACAACGGCGCCATCGAACGGCCCTGGCGCCGGCATGCGCAACCACGGTAGCGGCCCCACGGGCCACCAACGCGCTCTTCCGTGGCAACTCGGGCCTGAACCGGGGTGGGGGGTTTCGTCAACACGGCTCGACTGGCCGGCTCACGAACGTCATCACGTTCGCGGACAATGCATCGAGCGAAGTGGGCTGGTGGCGCGGTGCTGAACGACGCGAGCGCGAGCGTTGCGCTCCGCAACGTCGCTATGTTCGGCAACGTGCCGTGGGCGGCGTGTCCGACGTCTCCGCCCCGGCAACCTCACGCTGGACGAATAGCTGCGTCGAGGAGGTGAGCCCGGTCCGCCGTGGACTCCGTGGTCTTGCTGGTCGCGGACCCCTTCGAGTACGCCGTGACCGCAGACTTTCCTCGGCCGGGGTCATCGCCGTGCGTGAATGCTGGTTCCGACGCCGCGGCGAACGATGTCGCCACAGTGGCTTCACGAAGCCTGGCCCCCCGCGTGGTCGTCCGCGTCGACTCTGATCACGGGCGCCGCTCGATGTGGACGCGACGCCTGGCGATACGCCTCGGCGGCGATGTCGACGCGGACGACACTACGACCCCAGCCGCGTTCGGATCACTCGGCTTTGTGGGCGCCACGGAGACCAGCGTGGTCGGTGCACGGCGACGCACTGCGAGCTGACCAATGACGGCCAATCGCCGACGTCATTGTGCTCGAGGGCGCAGCGCCTGCAGCCGGCAGCCCCGAGCTCCCCAGGTGCCGCAGTCCGCACCCTCACGCTCACCTGCGACGACGGGCTCAGTGACTCCTAGTCGTCTACTGTTCGACTGAAGGTTGCTCGAGGCGCCCGCGTTTTGAGTTCATGATGCATGCGGCGCTGCCGCCCGCAGCGCCGGACTGAATGCTGCAGCGGGGAAGCGGCGATGCGTGTGACCACGCAGGCATCAGACTTTGACAGGTTGGGCTGTCATGCCTGCGTGCTGGGGAGAGGACGGCGAACCGTGGAGTTTCGGTCCCGCGAGTGCCGGGGTGTGGCAGCAAGGCACGGCCTGGTGCCGGCAGGCCTGGCTGCAAGTGATGTCGGCTCAGACGAAGAGGCTAAGGGGGTAGGGAAGGGAGAGGAGGCTCGTCACCTGCTCGCCTGAATCCAGTGCGCCTGCGATCTCGACGCTATCGCGCGAGAGCGTGCTGCTCACGTCGCACGCAAACACGCACACTGTGCCCGATTTGCCGGCTGCGACTTCGCGCGTATACGTGACGCACCTCGACTCGGAGAACCCAACGGTCAACAAGCGCCAAATTGGCGTGGTCGCTGCGCGAGCGTTCGGCCGTACTTGTGCCCATGAGCCATGAATTGATGGTGCTCGACCCGGCTCCGTTGTGAAGGCCATGTGTCAGCGCAGTACTTGGGGGAAGGTGAGCACCCATCTGACGCGTGCGCACGGATGGGCGCACGCGCTTCACCGCGTGCTTGGCGAGGTTCGCCATGCGACGCCTCACGCGGCGCGGCCAGACAGATGGCGCTTTACTTGCCGCTGAGCGCCATCAGCCCGCCGACGTCTCAGCTTCCCACCATCGGATCCCTGCACTAGGCTCAGACCCGCATGAGCGTGTCATTCGCGAGCTTCGAGCAGATCCAGGTGGGCGACGAGGTCGCGCTGCGGAAGGCGTTCGTGGAGGCCGACATCGAGGCCTTCGCGGCGCTCTCCGGCGACCACAACCCGCTGCACCTCGACGACACGTTCGCCACGCGCGCGCGCTTCCCTGGGCGGGTGGTGCACGGGATGCTCTCCGCGGCGCAGGTCTCGGCCATGATCGGGATGCGGCTGCCGGGGCCCGGTGCGCTGTGGACCGAGCAGCACTTCAACTTCTTGGGCCCCGTGTTCGTGGGCGACGAAGTGACCTTCGTGCTGCGCGTGAAGCAGAAGTCGGAGGGCAGCCGCACGCTGGTGGTGGACCTGCGCGCCGAGAACCAGCGCGGCGAGGCGGTACTCAGCGGCGAGGGCAAGGTGATGGTGCTGGAGCCCAGCGAGCCAGACCAGCCCGGGCCGCGGGAGGACGAGGCTCCTCCCGTGGCGCTGGTGACTGGATCATCGCGCGGCATCGGGGCCGCCATCGCGCGTGAGCTGGCGCGCCGCGGGCACCCGGTGGTCGTCAACTGCCGCCGCAACCTCGAGCGGGCCGAGCTGCTGGCCGCCGACATCCGCGCGCAGGGTGGGGCGGCCATCGCATGTCAGGCGGACGTCGGAGACCCTGCCGCCGTGGGGCGCATGTGTCGGGCGGCTGAGAGCGCGTTCGGGCGGCCCATCCTGGTGCTGGTGAACAACGCGGCGGGCGACGTGCACGCGAAGCCCGTGGAAGCGCTCGCCTACGAAGACCTCGAGGCGCACCTGAACACGCAGCTGAAGGGCGCGTTCGTGTGCACGCAGGCGGTGCTCGGCGCGATGCTGGAGCGCGGCGCGGGCTGCATCGTCAACGTGGGCTCCATCGTGACCACCGAGAACCCTCCCACCGATTGGCTGGCCTACACAGTCGCCAAGAGCGCGCTGCTGGGCCTGACCCGCTCGCTCGCCGTGGAGCTGGGCCCCAAGGGCGTGCGCGTGAACATGGTCTCGCCGGGCATGACCGAGACCGACATGGTGCGTGACGTGTCGCCGCGCGCGCGCAAGCTGCTGGCCATGCAGGTGCCGCTGCGCCGCTTGGGGCAGCCGGCAGACGTCGCGCACGTCGTGGCCATGCTGTGCTCGGAGGACGCCGGCTTCGTGCACGGGGCCAACATCCCCGTGAGCGGGGGCCTCGCCTCATGAGCGATACGGACCTCCGCGCGCAGGCGGAGGAGGCGGTGCGGGAAGGGCGCTTGGGGGAGGCCCGCGTCGCCTTCGCCGAGCTCCTCGCTGCGAAACCCAGCGCCGCCACGGCCGCGGTGATCCTGCGGCAGCGGGAGTTCCTCGCGCCCGTCGGGTCCCCCGCGCGCCTGGAGGCCGAGGACGGGGAGGACCCACGCCCGGAAGACTCGGAGGAGCGTGTCGGTGCTGCGAACGCGAGTCGTACGTCCCGCCCGCTGCGTGCCGCCTTCTTGCGCTCGTTCACCGTGGAGCCCGTCGTGCCGCTCCTCGAGGCCTATGCGGCGTGCCACGGCCTCGCGCTCGAGACCTGGGTGGGCGACTTCAACGCCTACGTCCAGGAGCTGCTGGACCCCGCGAGCAGCCTGTACGCGTTCGCGCCCGACGTGGTCTTCCTGACCGTGCTCGCCGACGACCTCGTGCCCGCCCTCACGCGTGAGTTCGCGAGCCAGACGGAAGACACCATCGCGGCGGCAGCGGACGAAGCGCTCGCCACCTTCGGCACCTGTGTCCGCGCCCTCCGCACCCACAGCGTAGCGCCGCTCGTGGTGCAGAACCTCGAGGCGCCATCCTCGCCCGCTCACGGCCTGTGGGATGCCCAAGCCGCCTGCAGTCAGCGCGAGGCCTTGCAGCACCTCAACCAGCGCCTCCGACAGCTGTGCCGCGAAGTCCCCGGGGCCTACACCCTCGACTACGACGCGCTCGTGGCCCAGCACGGCGCGGCCACCTGGCGCGACCAGCAGCGCTGGGCCGCGGCCCGCATGCCCTTGTCCCGGCAAGCGCTCCTGCCGTTGGCCAAGGCCTACGCGCGCTTCGCGCTGGCCGTCGCGGGGCACACCAAGAAGGTGCTCATCCTTGATCTGGACGACACCCTCTGGGGCGGCATCCTCGGCGAAGTTGGCGTCGAAGGGCTGCAGGTGGGCGACGACCCCCGCGGCGCCCCCTACCGTGAGCTGCAGCGGGCCGCGCTCGAGCTGCGGGACCGCGGCGTGCTGCTCGCCATCAGCAGCAAGAACGACCGCGAC
This sequence comes from Sandaracinaceae bacterium, assembly GCA_020633055.1. NCBI lineage: Bacteria > Pseudomonadati > Myxococcota > Polyangiales > Sandaracinaceae > Sandaracinaceae bacterium. The sequence goes on from JACKEJ010000007.1 coordinate 255,688, forward strand.
GACGCGCTGAACGCCATGCGCACGCTGCCTGGGATGCTGCTGCGCGAGGAACACTTCGCAGCCATGCGCATCGGCTGGCAGGACAAGGCCCAGAGCTGCCGGGAGATCGCGGCCGAGCTGAACGTGGGCGTGGACTCCCTGGTCTTTCTGGACGACAACCCCGCCGAGCGCGCCCGCGTGCGCCACGAGCTGCCCGAGGTGCACGTGCCCGAGCTCACCGACCCCGCGGGCTACGCGGCGCGCCTACGCGACGTGCCGCTCTTCGAGCGCCTCACCCTCACCGAGGAGGACCGGCAGCGCGCGCGCTTCTACGCCCAACGCCGCGAGGCGAGCGCGCTGGCCGAGGGCGCCGCGGACCTGCCGTCCTACTACCGCTCGCTCGCCATGCACGCGCACTTCGCGGGCGTGTCCCGCCTGACCCTCCCGCGCGTGGCCCAGCTCACGCAGAAGACCAACCAGTTCAACCTGACCACGCGGCGCTACACCGAGGCGGACATCACGCGCCTGGCGGGGGATGGAGGCGTCTACACCATGAGCGTGACCGACCGCTTCGGGGACCAGGGCCTCGTGGGGGTGGCCATCACGCGGCCCGTCACGAAGGGCTGGGAGCTGGACTCCTTCCTCATGAGCTGCCGCGTCATCGGCCGCACGCTCGAGACCGCCTTCCTCGCGTTCGTCGCCGACCGGGCCCGGGCTTCCGGCTGCGAGGTTCTCCGCGGCACGGTGCTGCCCACCGCCAAGAACGCTCCCGCCCGCGACGTGTACGCCCGCCATGGGTTCACGCCGGTCGAGGCGGACGGGGCCGACCAGGGCGCCCTGTGCTACGACCTCGACCTGACCCAGCCCGGGCCCGAGGCGCCGCCCTGGGTCCAGTGTCACGTCGCCGAGGACACCCCGTGAACGCCGCCATCTTCGCTCGTGTGCAACGCATCATCTCCGATCTCTTCGGCGTCCCCGTCGAGTCCGTCGTCCCTGGCTCCTCCCAGGACACCATCGAGAAGTGGGACTCGCTCCAGCATCTGAACCTGGTGCTGGCCCTCGAAGAGGAGTTCGACGCCCAGTTCACGCCCGAAGAGATGGCCGAGCTGCTCACGGCCGAGCTGATCGTCATGCTCCTCGAAGAGAAGGGCCACGGGTAGGGCTCTCGCAGCGTCACCCCACCGTGCGGCGCCACGCGGTCGCACCCGCCCCCGGCCCACCTTGACTTACCAAGGGCCACCGCTAAGGTAGCCCGCTTCCGTGCGCCAGCCGGCCCACCACCATGCCCAGCTTCATCATCCCCACCGACGAGCTCAGCGAGAGCGGGAAGGCGTACACCTTCGCGGTCGAGTCGTCGTGGATGGACGCGGTCATGGAGGACGCAGGTTTCCGCGGCGTGCCCGGTGAGACGGGTGAAGTCCGCGTGACGGTTCACAAAATCGGCGACGACGTGGCCGTCTCGGGCCGTGTCCACGGCAGCTTGATCGCCACCTGCGTGCGCTGCCTCGAGGACATGCGGGTGGACGCAGACGCCAAGCTCTCGTTCAGCGTCAGCCCGCGCTCGTCCGCGAAGGAGCTGCCCGAGGAGCTGGAGCTGACGCCCGAGGATCTGGACCGCGAGTTCTACGATGGCCTGGACGTGGTCCTGGACGACATCGTGCGCGAGAGCCTCATCCTCGAGGTGCCCATGAACCCCTTGTGCAGCGAGTCCTGCCAGGGCATCGAGATTCCGGCGCATGTGCGCCCCCCAGCCGACTTCGGGGTCTCCGACAGTCAGCTGGAAACCCTTCAGAAGCTCAGGCAGGCGCTAGGAGACGCGTCTGCATCAGAAAAACAGGAGTAACCCGTGGCCGTTCCGAAGCGACGCACCAGCCGCATGAAGCGCAAGCAGCGCCGTGCCCACCATGACAAGGTGGCCGCCCCCAACCTGACGCCTTGCCCCACCTGTGGGGACATGATGGTCCCGCACCGTATCTGCCCGTCCTGCGGGCACTACAAGGGCCGTCAGTTCTTCCAGGGCAAGGAAGAGCTCGGCTGAGCTGCCGGGTGACCGTCACCGATGTTCGAGCTGACCGATAAGGTCGCCATCGTCACAGGTGGGTCCCGGGGGATTGGGCGCTCGGTCTGCGTGGCTCTCGCGCAGGCCGGCGCCTACGTGGTCGTCAACTACCGCAGCGGCGACGCAGCCGCGGAGGAGACGCTCGCGTTGATGCGCGCCGCCGGGGGTGATGGCGAGGCGCTGGGGTTCGACGTGGCCGATCCGGACGCGTGTGAGAACGCGCTGAAGGACGTGGTCGCGCGCAAGGGGCGTCTGGACATCCTGGTGAACAACGCGGGCGTGGCCATCGACCAGCTGCTCGCGCGGGTCAAGCCCGAGGACCTGGCGGCCACCTGGGCCATCAACCTCAACGGCACGCTCTACTGCTCCAAGGCCGCGCTGCGCACCATGATGCGCGCCAAGGCCGGCCGCATCATCAACCTGTCCAGTGTGGTGGCGGAGTCGGGTAATCCGGGGCAGGCGGTCTATTCGGCTTCCAAGGCGGGCATCATTGGTCTTACCAAGACGCTCGCGCGCGAATATGCCAAGCGCAACATCACGGTCAACGCGGTGGCGCCGGGGTTCATCGAGACCGACATGACGTCTTCGCTCCCCGACGCAGCGCGCGAGGGAATCCTCACGCAGACCCCGCTCGGGCGCATCGGAAAGCCAGAGGAGGTCGCCGCGGCGGTGCTCTTCCTGGCGAGCGACGAGGCCGCGTACATCACCGGTCAAGTGTTACGTGTGAATGGCGGAATGTACGTTTGAAGACACGAGGTCGTTTGCGTTTGCGCAGCGTCCGCTTCCCGTTCACGATAGCTTGAAATAGAGATTCAAACGCAGGAGATACGCATGGATATCGCCGAGAAGGTCAAAGAGATTATTTCGCAGCAGCTCGACGTGGACCAGGCGTCCATCGAAGAGAGCGCCAACTTCATCGACGACCTCGGGGCCGACTCGCTCGCCATCGTGGAGCTCGCCCTGGCGTTCGAGGAGCAGTTCGAGATCGAGATCCCGGACGAGCACACCGAGCAGATCCGCACCGTGGCGGACGCCATCGCGTACATCAAAGAGCACGCGGGTCGCTGAAGCGCGACCGCGCGAGCGGTGCTCATCCCCGAATAGACGAGGAGCGACAGATGCGAAGGGTCGTGGTAACCGGCGTCGGCGCTGTGAGCCCGTGCGGCGTGAGCGCCGTGTCGAGCTGGCAGGCTGTCCTTGCAGGCAAGAGCGGCATCGCGCGCATCGCGAGCTTCGATCCCACCGACTTCGGGTCTCAGATCGCGGGAGAGTGCCGTGACTTCGACCCGCTGACCGTGGTGGAGAAGAAGCGTCTGCGCGAGAGCGCCCGCTTCATCCACATCGCGCTCGGTGCCTCTGCCGAGGCGGTGGCGCAAGCAGGGATCGACGGATTCCCTGAGGAGGTGCGCGACCGCATCGGCACGTTCATCGGGGTGGGGTTCTGCGGCATCGAGTATTTCGAGGAGACCTGCCGCACCCTGTTCGAGAAGGGGCCACGGCGCATCACGCCGTACTTCATCCCGGCCACGATCTCCAACCTTGCCCCTGGCCAAGTCAGCATGGCCTACGGCTTCCGCGGCCCGAGCTACACCAACACCAGCGCCTGTTCGTCTGGAGCGCACGCCATCGGTGAGGCCTTCAAGTGGATCGCGCGCGGCGGTATCGACGCGGCGGTCGCCGGGGGGACGGAGGCTGCGGTCACTCCGATGGGCGTGGGCGGCTTCGCCGCCATGCGCGCGCTCAGCAAGCGCAACGAGGACCCCGAGGCCGCCAGCCGCCCATTCGACAAAGGCCGCGACGGCTTCGTCATCGGCGAAGGGGCCGGCGTGATGGTGCTCGAGGAGCTCGAGTTCGCCAAGCGGCGCGGGGCCAACATTCTCTGCGAGATCGTTGGCTATGGCGCGACGGCGGACGCGTACCACCTGACGCAGCCCGCGCCCGAGGGCGAGGGTGGTCAGCGCTCGATGCGGATGGCCCTGCAGGACGCCGGGCTCGCACCCGATCAGATCAGCTACGTGAACGCGCACGGCACGAGCACCCCGACCGGGGACATGCTGGAGCTGGGTGGTGTCCGCAAGGTGTTCGGAGCGCACGCGACTGGTGGGCTGCTCATCTCCAGCACCAAGAGCATGACCGGGCACCTCCTGGGCGCCGCTGGCGGTCTCGAGGCCGTGTTCTCCGCGCTCGCGATCCGCGACAACGCCGTCCCCCCGACCCTCAACCTGGACGACCCCGAGGAGGGCACGGAGGGGCTGGACCTGGTGCCGAAGGTCGCCCGGCAGTGCCCCGTGGACGCCGTGCTCTCCAATTCGTTCGGCTTCGGCGGCACGAACGCGTCGCTCGTTTTCCGGAGGTACGCATGAGCCAGAAGCCAACCCTCGTGTTCGGGAGTGACCACGCCGGCCTGACGCTCAAGGTCGCGCTCAAGGCGCGTGCCGAGGAGCTGGGCTACGTCGTCGAGGACGTCGGCACGCACGACGGCACCTCCACCGACTATCCCGACTGGGCCCATCGGGTGGCGGGGCGCGTGGCCAAGGGCGAGGGCCTCGGTGTGCTGGTGTGCGGAACGGGCATCGGCATGTCCATCGCAGCCAATCGTCACCCTGGCGTCCGGGCGGCGCTGTGCGGGGATGTGTTCAGCGCGAGAGCGACGCGCGCACACAACGACGCGAACATCCTCTGCCTCGGCGAGCGCGTGGTGGGAGTCGGGCTGGCGCTGCTGATCTTGGAGGCGTTCCTCGAGACTCCCTTTGAAGGCGGGCGACATCAGCGTCGCATCGACAAGATGGAGCCTGGGGCGGCCGAGGGGTGAACGGCTCGGCCGCACGTCGCCGTAGGGGATGGCGTCGCTGAAAGGATGCTCCTCATGCAGGGGCGCGGTGCTTCGTGATAGGCTCCGCAGCCGATGCGCTGGGTCGTACGTGATGTCGCAGGTGGTGTGCTGGTGGTGGCATCGCTCGCTGTCTGCTTCGAGGGGCTGATGCGCCTCCGGGATCACGACTACCTGGCGGCGCTGGCGGTCATCATGTTGGGCCTCGCGTTGCTCGGAGCGGGAGTCGAGCTGCTTCGTCCCACGGTGGGGGAGTAGGCATGGGACGGCTCGCCTCCTCACGACGGCCCGTGGCGTCCGTGTTCGCAAGGCTCTGCTGCGGGCTGCTCGCATGCGCCGCGTCTTGTGGACCGCCGCCGACGGAGGACCGCGCAGACGCCGCGGTGCTGGCGCGTGGTGAGGCCGTGGCCCGCGTGGGCGACGCGCTCATCACAGCGCAGGCCGTGCGGAGCTATGTCGCGCTCCACGGGGTGAGCCCACGGGACGCCTTGCGGGCGCTGGAAGACGACGCGTTGTTGCGACAGGCCGCCGAGCGCGCCGGCTGGGCGGGGCCGTCCGTCGTGATCGAGTCACGGACGACAGAGCAGCTCCTCGCCCAGAGGGTGTTGCTCGATCTCGAGCGTGAGCACCCCCTCGACGCGCCGAGCGACGAGGAGGTCGCCGAGTACCTGAGCGCGCATGCGGAGAGCATCGTCCGAGACGAGACGCGCGACTGCCTGCAGGTGTTGGTCCAGGTGCCGCCCGGAGCAAGCGCGCAGCAGGAGGATGAGGCGCGGGACTACGCGGCGGCGGTCCTCGCGCAGATGGCCGCCAACGGGATGACCGAGGTGTGGTCCGCGCAGCCTCCAGAGCACCGCGGCCTGCGCATCCTCTCGCAGTACCTGCCGCCAGCCACCCGCGCGACCCCCATCCCAGGTCCCTTGCGGGAGCTCGTCTTCGAACACGACGTGGCCGGGCCCGCCTCGGCGCCCGTCCGCACCGAGGTCGGGTGGCACGCGCTCGCCGTGACCGCGATCCACCCGCCGATCACGGCGGGCTCCCCTCGCGCGCTCGAGCTCGCGCGGCACGCGCTGGTCGACGAGACGCGCCGGAACGCGCTGGCGTCGCTCTACCGCCGGCTGAGCGAGCGCTTCCCAGTGGCCGTCTCCTCACGACACCTCGAGGTCCTGCTTCCTCTCATGACCCCTGAGGAGGGGTCCGGGTCGTGAACCACGAGGCGAGCCCCTGGCACCTCGACCTGGAGACGGAGCGTGACCAAGTAGAGAGCGCCTTCACGCCCTTGCTGCGGGGCCTCTATCGCGCCGATCCGGGGGTCATCGCGGCCGTGTTCGTCGACCACGAAGGCGAGTGCGTGGACTACTGCGTGGGCATCGACCCCTACGACGCGAAGGTGACGGGCGCGCACCTCATCCTGGTTCTGAGCGAGATTCAGCCCCGCGTGGTCAGCCTGATGGCGGGGGACACGCTCGACTTCATCGTATATGGCAGCGAGCGCGACCTGATGCTGCGACGCATCGCCGACGGCTTCGCGCTGGTCGTGGTCGCCACCGCAGGTTGCCTGGACGGCGCGCTGCTCGAGCGCACGGAACAGGTGGTCGAACAACTCCGGAAGGAGCTCGGGGAGGGGGCGCCGATCTGGGACGTGCGGCTCGCGCCCATCGAGGTCGACGTCCGCGACTCCGGCCCGTGGGTGTTCGCGCCAGAGCTGGTGCGCCGCGGTGAGGAGCGCATCGCCATCCTCGACGTGCTCGGGCGCTGGGAGGAGGGTGAGTTGCTCCCTGGGGGCAAGCTGGTCTGCTTTCGCGTCCACACGGAGCACTACCGGGAGCTGACGCTGGCGTTCGACGTCGCCACGGAGAGCTGGTTCGCGTGGTGAGGCAGTCCGTGGTTCTTTGCGTGGTCGAGCGCGCTCGGATAAGATCGCGCCGGTGAGTCGAAAGTGCCCAAGCTGTGCGACGGTCTTCGAAGACGACACGTTCTTCTGCGGCCACGACGGGACCATCACCCTCCAGGTCCAGCCCGCCGATGACGTGGACCCACGTGTCGGGACGCAGCTGGGCGACTACATCGTCGTGGCGCGCGTCGCCGACGGCGGAATGGGTCGCGTCTACGAGGGCCGGCACCCTCAGACACGGCAGCGCATGGCCATCAAGGTCCTGCACCCCGAGATCGCCGCCGACAACGTCGCAGTCGAGCGCTTCAAGCGCGAATTCGAGACCGCGAACGAGTTCAAGCATCCGCACATCGTCGCCGTGCACGAGTTCGGCAGCACCCCCGAGGGCTCGTACTTCATGACGATGGAGTACCTCTACGGGGAGGAGCTCAGCGCGGCCATCCGGCGCAGCGGCCCGCAGCCGATCCCGCGCGTCGTCCAGACGCTCTGCCAGGCTGCGCTCGCGCTCGACTACGCGCACTCGTTCGGCGTCATCCACCGCGACCTAAAGCCCGACAACCTCTTCCTGTGTCAGCGCGAGCAGGGCGACGACGTCCGTGTCTTGGACTTCGGGTCGGTGAAGCTCCAGATGGAGACCGGGCCCAAGCTGACGGCGTTCGGGACCACGCTCGGGTCGCCGTACTACATGTCACCCGAGCAAGCGATGGGAAAGCTCGACGTCGACCAGCGGACGGATGTCTTCGCGGTCACGGCCATCCTGCACGAGATGGTGACCGGGACCGTGGCGTTCAGCGGGGACAACGTCGCGGCCATCTTGATGAACATCATCAAGGGCGACCCGACGCCGGCCAGCTCGCTCAATCCAGACATCCCGCAGGCGCTCGACGCAGTCATCGAACAAGGCGTGGCGAAAGAGAAGGGGCAGCGCTTCGCGTCGGTGTCCGCGCTGGCGGAGGCGGCGCTGCGCGCGTTCGGCCTGTCAGGGTCCGCCGAGGAGTGGGCAGGCAAGAGCGTCGCGGAGATCGAGGCCGCGGTGTCGTCCGCGACTCCACCGGCTGCGCCTGCGTTCGGGGCCATGCCCGGGATGGACGCCATCCCCTCCGCGATGAGCTCGCTACCGCCCGACCGTCCCAGCGCTACGGACGCGCTCCCCAGCTCACCGATGCTGAAGTGGGTCGCGGTCGGGGCCGCGGTGTTCGTGCTGCTCGGCCTCGCTGGCGGTCTCTGGGCGTTCCTGAGCTGAGCGAGCCCGAGCGAGACGCCGTCGACCAGCGTCCCGCTTCGCACCATTCAGCGCGCGGCCACCCACGCGCTCCCGTCAAAGCGCAAGAGGTTCGTCGCGTTGTTGGGACCGCGCGCTGCGTTGAAGCCCTGGGAGGCCCCAGCGGTCGAGAGGTCGCGATGACCAGCAAGCGCGTCGGCGAGCGCCTCACGCGTGACGGTGCCGGCCTCGACGCGGGACTGGACGAGGGAGATGGCGTCGAACGCGTAGGCCGCGAGCATGCTGGGCGCCTGTCCGTAGCGTGTCGTGAACGCGTCGTGGAACTGCTGTGCGGCTGGCGAAAGGGGCCCGCTCGCGTCGAACGGGCGGGCGGCGAGGGCCCCTTGGAGGTAGCGACCGCTGCTGCGGGCAAGCCCCTGGTCGAACGCCAAGCTGGGCAGCAGCAAGCGCACGGCGCGGCGGTTGGTCGGGGGCGCTTGGCCTGGACCCACGCTCACGAGGCCCACCGCAGCGAGCGACGGCGCGATCAGGGTCACGGCGCTGGCTCCATCGCCCACCACGACGACGTCCGGGTGCAGGGCGGCGAGCGCGCGCATGGCGTCGCCGAACGCGGTGGTCCCGGGCGCGTACTCGACCGCGCCCGCGAGCTCACCGCCAAGCCCGCTCACGGCCGCGCTCGCTGCGTCGCGGATGGCCCGACCGTAGCCGTGGGCGGCGTGCAACACGGCGACTCGGCGCGTCGCACCCCCCAGGGTCGCCCGAAGCAGCGCGCGCACCTCCTCGGCTGGCGACGGGAGGATACGGAAGACGTTGCGGCCGCGTGCCTCGAGCTCGCCGACCGGGCTGAGCGTGATCAGCGGCACGCCGAGGGCCTGCGCCCGCTCGGCCGCGAGGGCGGCGGCCTCGGCACCGATCGGACCGACGATCGCCACGACGCGGTGCAGCGTGACGAGCTCGTCCACAGCGGCCACGGCGGCCGCGGGGTCGTCGCCGATGTCCCTGTGAATGATCTGGAAGTCGCTCGCATTCAACGGGCCCGTGGGCGGAGCGCCCGCCGCGAGGGCCATGCCGCGGAGCGCGGCCTGACCCGCCTCCTGCCCCCGTCCGCTCAGAGGCAGCAGGGCGCCGATGACCCGCGGATCGGCGGTGCCGGTGCGCTCCGCGCGCATGGCCATGGAGGCCAGATCGGGCTCGAGCGTCTCGCCCGCGTCCGTGAGCGCGCGCGCATAGCTGCGGACCTGCGGCAGGTCGCCCGCGGCGAACGCCGCGCGCATCTGGGTGCGGGCGAGGATCGGCCAGGCGACCCCGTCATGGGGAAGGGTCTGGTACAGGCGTTGGGCGGCTTCGGCGCCGAGCGACCCCGCGAGCGCCTCCGTCAGGCGGGCCGCCGCCTCTCCCCGGTCTTCGTCTGACAGGGGCTCCGCCAGGAGCGCGTCGAGCGTCACGACCGCGCGCTCCAGATCGTGGGTCGCGAGCGCCGACGCCGCCAGCGTGCGGAGCAGCAGGACGGTCTCTTCGGGGTCGACCGTGCGTCCGCGCAGTGGGTCGAGCAGCGCGATGGCGGCCTCGTGTTCGCCCAGGAAGTGGCGAGTCACGCCGACATAGAAGCGGCCACGCTCCGCGACGGCAGCGTCCGAGTGGCGGGCCACCTCTTCGAAGAGGGGCAACGCGACCGTCGGCTGGCCCTCCGCCAAGCGCAGACGCCCGAGTCCGAGCAGCGCCACCGGACGCAGGGCATCGTCCGGGTAGCGGGCGAGGTAAGACTCGTAGCGCTCGACCGCCTCGGCGCCGCGTCCGTCGTCAGCGGCCTCGCGCGCGGCGCGAACCTCGTCTTCTGCCGCGCGGTTGTCCGTCGTCACCAGCGGCAAGGTGCTGTCTGGGCCGCTGTGGCGTGGGCAGCCGAGCAGCGCCACGGCCACCAGGGCAACCACCCACGGGGTGCGCAGCAAGGGCAGCGGCGCCTCGATGACGACGTCGGCGGAGCGGGGAGCGGGCGAGAACGCGGTCATGGGCAGCACCAGAGCATGCATGCACGCATGCGTGCCACTGGGCCACTCCGCGGGCAACTTTCCCGCCTGCGTGGGCTGGTGCCGTCCGTGCCCACGTTCAATCCCGGATTGCACGCACCAGGAGGCTGGCAAAGGACGCGATCTCCGGGGCCTCCGTCTGCTTCTCGAAGCGGCGCAGGGACCCCGCGCAGGCGCTCACCAGCAGCCCTCCACCCTCGCGCTCGTGCGTGCGGAGGCGCTCGCGTGCGATGGCGTCCGCCGTGGGCTCGTTCGTCCGCGGCAGCTGTCCCCCCGCGCCGCTGCACTCGGCCCGCTCTCCGTGGTGATGGAACTCACTCACCTGGCGGCCGAGCGCCTTGCGGAGCACACGGCGAGGCTCCTCGTACACACCGAGTCCGCGCCCGAGCTTGCACGGGTCGTGGTAGCGCACGGGGCCCTCGGGGAGCCCTTCGATGGGCTCGAGACGCGCGAGGTGGCGGTCCGCGAACTGACTCAGGTGCGACATGCGGACCGAGGTCTCGAGCCCCATCCGCCTGGCCGAGACAGACAGCGCGTGCAGACAACCTGGGTCCTCGAAGACGACCTCCTCCGCGCCCTCGAAGTGCGAAAGCGTGCGCGTCGCGGCGGACAGGAACCCGTCTCGGTCTCCCGCGTCCAGCAGGGGGAGGCCGCAGCAGCCGGAGGCCGATACCCGTGTCTCGCGTCCGCTCAGACGCCGCACCGCCTCCTCCCCCGCGAGCGCGTCAGCAGGCCGCACGGTGCACGCCGTGCATCCCGGGAAGAACACCACGGGTGCCGCGCTGCGCGCCAGCTTGTCGCCAAACAACCCCTCGGCGGCGCGCGCCGCGCGCTCTTGGCGGCCCTGGTGTGCCTCGATCACGGCGTAGGCCGAGGGCGGCGCCACACGGGCGCGCACGGCCTCGGCTCGCCCGGCGTTGAGCGCCGCGCTCACCTCGGTGTCGTGGTCACAGTAGGACTTGCAGCGTTGACAGCCCGTACACGCGTACAGCGAGGCTGCGTGCTCCTCGTCCAGCGGGAGCTGTCCCTTCGCCAGATGATGGAGGTTCGTCATCTTGCCCCATGGCGTGGTGGTCTCGCTGGCCTGCGCGGTGCTCACGGGGCACGCCACTCGGCACAGCTTGGGGCAGAAGCTGCAGTAGGTGTGCTCCCGCTCGTGCGCGGCGACCAAGGGCAGGGAGTGAGTCATGACGCGGGACAGTAGCAGTCGTTCCGCGGCGCGCGCTACCGCGGTGCCGGCCCTCAGCGGGACACGACGAACGTCAGCCGCTGGCGGAGCGAGGAGGTGACCGCCGGCATGGCCTGAGAGCGCACCAGCGGGGCCACACAGGTCTGCAACGAAGCGGGCGAGGTGCCCACCGCGGACCACTCACCGGTCGGGTTCACCACCAGGGTCAGCCGCACGGACGTCTGCTGCGCATCGTCCATGCACTCGCGAATGGCAGGCATCACGGGCGCCAGGGCGCTCTCGGCGACCTCGCGCGTCAGGTGCGTCAACGGAGCAGACACCGGCTCGGACCCGCCACCCTGCTGCGCGCGCTCCTGTGCCATGGCGCGAGCTTGCTCTTCGGCGGCTTCGGCCGCGAGCGCCTCCCGCTCCGCGCGCGCGGCGTCCAGCTCCCGCTGGTGCTGGGCGAAGCGGTGCTCGGCCCGCATGCGCAGGCCAGACTGAGTCGCGGGGTCGTTCATCAGCTCGCCGAGCACGGGGTACGCGGCGTCTGGCGCGAGCTCGCACAGCGCGTCGATCGCCTGCTCGAGGGCGACCCGCAGCCCGTTCGCGCTCGCATCCGCGTGGTACACCCGCACGAAGCGCAGGAGAGGCGCCGCCGCCGCCTCGTCGCCCAACGCTCCCAGCGCCGAGACGATGTTGGGGAGCGCCTCGTCTGGCGTGGCCGGGTCCCACAGGTGGTCCACCAACAGGGGGGCAGCTTCCGTCGCCTCCATGCGCGCTGCCGCATCCGCGAGGGGGGCCAGCGCCGGAACGCGGGCGCCAGTCACGAAGTCGGCGTGACGCGACAGGGCCGCGAGCACGGCGGCGCGACCATCCGTCCGCTCCGCGAGGGCGTCACAGGCCGTGTCACGGATCGTGCGCGAAGCCGTGTCGCTCTCGCACAGGGTGACGAGCGTCGCCGTCGGACCGTCCCCCGGGAGGATACGAAGCGCGCGCAACGCGAACACGCTGGCAGGGGACAGCCGCGTGTCGGGTTGGTCCGCGATGGACGCCAGCTGCGTCGCGGTGTCCGGCTCGCCCGTGACGGGCGTGTGCTGGATGCGCTGCGCATGGAAGCGCACCAAGCTCGCGGCGTGCGTGCCCTCGATGGTGCGGGTGACGCTGCCATTGCGCGCGTCGAGCACCGTGACCGCTCCCGCGTCATCCGCGAGTAGCAGCGCTCCCTCGAGGGGCTCCGCGCCGCTCAGGTCGCGGTCGGAGCGGTACGCCCAGCGCACCTGACCGTTCGCCGCGTCGAGCGCGAACACGACGCGGTGGAACAGCGCGTAGAGCGTATCGTTCGTGAGCCTGACGTCCTCGCCCTGACCCGACGGTCGGAAGGCGACGCGGACGCGGTGGACGGCGGAGTCCGGCGCCGGGGGCTCTCGGTAGGGGTCCACCATGAAGCTGGGGCGGCCCGGCAGGTCCACTTCGGGGGGAGCGTAGTGGGCGGCTCCCTCCGCCGTCCCTGAGGTGATGGAGGGGGTCAAGCGGAAGAGCCCGAGCTGGCCGAGGTAGACATGCCCGCCCTGCGCGAACGCGTGGCCGACCATGGACCCCCGCACGCGCACCCGCGCGAGCTCCTCGCTGGTCTGACCGTCTAGGAACGAGACGTACTGGCTGCCCCAAGGCACCATGACCATGCCCGCCGCCACCTCCGGGTAACCCATGGCGTGGCGGGCGCTGATGCGGTGGGTGACCTCGGTGCCATGCACGATCACGAGCTCGGCCTGGGCCGTCGCACCCGGATTGCTGGACAACGTGAACGCGCCGAGGTGCCCAGCGCCCGCCGCGCCTACCAGCCACAGCCCGTGGTCGTCGAAGCCGAAGCGCTGGGCTCCCGTCCGCACGTCGCGTGCCACGATGCGGCCGTTCTCCTGCGACACGATGACGTCGCCAGCCATGTGTGGCCACGAGCGCGGCGAGGCGGGCGTGCGCCACAGCTCGCGACCCGACTCGAGGTCCACCACGAACAGCTCGGAAGGTTCACCGCCCACGCCGTAGGCGACGCCGTGGTCCTGGGGCACTGGGGCAGCCGACAGACGCGCGAGGACCGCCTCGATGCGGGCCGGCTGGTTGTCTGGCGAGGCGATGCCGAACGTGTCGTAGTGGATGGACTGGCCACAGCCCGCGGTGATGGTCCCCGTGAGGGCCAGCAATGTGCAGGCCGCAGCGAAGCGCGACGTGGCGCCTCCACATGGGGCGGGTCCGAGGGAGCTGGAGAAGGAGTTGTGCCGCATGGTGCTCTTCGGTCCTCAGTCGACGATACGCATGGCCGCGTCCATGGCCGCCTGGCGCACCCGGGCGTCACGCCCTTGCGCGGGGATGGAGTCCGCGAGGTCTTCCAAGAAGACCTTCACTTCGCTCGTGCCCAGCTCCTGGAGCTGCGCGATGAGGTCCAGCTTGCGCCGCTCGGAGATGTCGTCGCGGGCCAACAGCTCGGTGAGCGCTGGACTCATGACGTCGAACGGCAGGCGCCCCACGTAGGCCGTCAGCTGCCCGATCTCGGACTCGCGGACCAGGCTCGCCAATGACGGTGCGGCTTCATAAAGGTTGCGATCGAGGACCTGGAACAGCGCCTCGACCGCGTCGTGGTCTCCGAGGCCCCCCAGCGCCACCGCGGCGGCGGCGCGGACGGAAGCTGCGGGATCCGAGAGGCGGGCGCGCACGGCCACCGCGGCGTCGGGTGGACGGCAGGACTGCACGGCCCGCACGGCAGCGGCGCGTACGTCCGCATGACGATGCACCAGCGCCACCTCGATCAGCGCTGGCCCCGCGTTGCGGTGGCCCAGCACTCCGAGGGTCTCCACGACGTGGACCACGGACGCCCTCGGCAGACCGCGACGCAAGCGCTCCGCGATCAGGTCGGACACCTCGGGGGTGCCGACCACGACCAGCTCCATCAACGCCTCTTCCAGCTGCGCCGGGTCGCTGGAGGCGAGCTTGCCCCGCGTTTCGTCCGTGATGCTCGGGGCGGCCGTGGCTGCGGGCCGTCCGCGGCGGGGACGAGCCCGCTGCGCGTCGAGAGGCGTCGCCGACAACAGCAGGGGCGCAAGCGCGACCAAGAGCATCACGGGGCGGAACCTCGTGCGTGCGCCGCGCCGCTTTGGGCGCTGTCCGTCGACCGTCAACCGTAGTAAGTGTTCTCTCACAAGGACCCCCAAGTGGCCACAATGTAGTTGGCTGTCCACCAGGGTGCAAGGTTCCGATCTGAATGAACCTGGCTGGCGTCCGCCGGCCATTCAGGGCATATCCGAGCGGATGCACCGAGGTGTCCACGTGCTCCCGCTGCTGGCCGCCCTCACAGGCGTCTGCGTCGCGTCCTCGAGTCGGGCTGACGGGTCTCCGGCCGATGCCCTGCTCGCGGTCGTCAGTGGCGACCCGATGGACTACGCCGCGGTGACACGACGCATCGGCGACGGAGCGCTCCTGGCCGCGCTCCGCGACGAAGAGTCCAGCGCCGAGCTGCGGCTGGCCGCCCTACGCGCAGCACCCTATGCCCGGGCCCCCGAGCTGCTCCTCGAAACGGTGGTGCAGCTCGCCGGTGGCACCGACCCGGCCCTCGCGCCGGGTGCCCTGCGGGCAGCTTCGCAGATCGCGAGCAACCTCGAGTTCCATCTGCTCGAGCAGCGCGAGAATGACCCCGCGCTGCTCGAGCCCCCGGCCGAGGCTCTCGCGGAGCTGGCCGAGGACGAAGACGCTCGGGCGGACCTACGGCAGCTCGCGCGCGACGTGGCGTCCCGTCTCCGAGCGCTGCAGCGCTAGCCCTCGATGTCCTCGCGGAGCTCGCCGAGCGTCCGCGCCGTGTCGCGGAGCGCGTCCTCCGCGACCTTGAGGCTGGACTGCGCGACGCGCAGGCCCTGACTGGCCCAGAGGCGGCTGACCTCCGCGAGGTTGCCGGCCACACCGCGCAGGTGGGCTTCGATCTCCGCGATCTGTTCGTTCTGCTCGCGGGTGAGGTCGCGGGTGCGGGATGGACGATTGAACATGGTGCTTCTCCTGGTGTGCGTCTTGAACGGGGGAGGGTGGATGGGCGCGGTTCAGCGCTTGGAGGGCGCGTCCACGCGCTGGCGGAGGCCTTCGATCATCTCGGCGGTGAGCGTCAGGCTCTTCGCCGAGGTCTCGAGCACTTGCTTGCCAACGCTGAGCCCTTGGGTGGCCCAGAGCTTGGTGACGTCCAGCAGCGTGCCGGCGGCCTTCTGGATCTGAGGGACGATGACGGGCTCGTAGGTGGTCTTGGTCTCGGTCATGGGATCTCGCTGTTCTGAGCGTGGCTCGGTGGGGTGTTTCGGACGCAACCCGGCCTGGACCCGCGCATGCGCGGACCCGAGGGAGGGCAGGGGGGTCTCTCGGGCAGGGCGCCCGATGGGCGGTCAGCCCGCCTGGGGCACGGCCTCAGGGCTCACGATGGCGCTGCGGCCGGCTTCGGTGAAGAGCACCAGGAAAGCCTGCGCGCCCGCTGGCATGGCGCGACCAGTGACGGCGCAGGTGGTCGGGTGGGCCAGGACCATGGGCGTGAAGCCGACGGCCCCTTCGAGCGGAGGACGTGGCGCCTCGGACGGCTCCGGGGCCGGGGCTGGCTCGGAGTGGGCGCGCTGACGCAGCGACTGGCGCTGGTTGCGGAGCAGCTCCGCGGCCCCCCGCAGCTCACCCTCGGCGCGCGTGCCGACGCTGTCCACCGCATCCAGGGCGTCCTCGAGCAGCGCTCGCACCACGTTGGACACCGGCATGCGCCACGAGGTGGCGAGGCGCTTCAGCTCCGACTCCAGCACGGCGGGCACACGCGTGTGGAGCACACGCTCCTTGCGGCCCGGTCGCGCACCTGACGGGCTGGTGCTCGCCGCGTCGTCCTCTCCCTCGCGCTCGTCCTGCGCGACGTCATCGTCGGGGCGACCAGAGTTCTCGGGCGAGTCGGGGGGGGTGTCGTCGGCGTTCATCACTCCCCTGTTGTAACACGCGGCGTGATACACGCAAGAGGTTGTCGTGGTTTTGTATCACGCTCCGATTTTGTAGCAATCACAGGTATTTACTTTGCGAACTCCGAAATAACATCGGTTGGCGTCGCATTTTGTAACACATTGTGTTTGGTGTGCGCTTGCCCCCGGAGGCATTTTCCTTGCCGCTGGCGCTGTGATGAGGCAAGTCGCGTGCGTGACTCCGCCAGCTCGTACCCCCCGCTCCCCCAAGGTCTTGCTCGTCTGCCTGGCTGCGACCGCGCTGCTGACGTTCTTGGACCTCGGCTCCAAGCAGTGGGCGCTCGACACCTTGTCGGCCGAGAGCTTCGTGCCCGCTGGCCCGGTCTGTGAGGCGGACGAAGACGGGTACATTCGAAACCAGCGGCGCCGACGGGCTCCCGTCGTGTTGGTCGATGGGGTGCTCGAGCTCAGCTACGCGGAGAACTGCGGCGCTGCGTTCGGGTTCCTGCGCGATGTCTCGTGGCGCAGGCTGATCTTCTTCCCCGCCGCGCTGTTCGCCGTGCTGCTGTTGCCGTTCATGCTGGCGCGTGGCCAGGGGGGACGGCTCTTCGTGTGGAGCGTGCCCTTCGTGCTCGCCGGCGCGCTCGGGAACCTGCACGACCGGGTGATGCACGGCTTCGTCGTGGACTTCATCCGCTTCTACTTCCGCGACGGCTTCCTGTTCCTGCAGCCGGGGTGGGAGTACCCCACGTTCAATGTGGCCGACATCCACATCACGGTGGGGGTGGTGTTGATCCTGCTCGACGGTGTTGCCGAGGCGCGTCGCGAGAAGGAGCGTCTGGCCGCCGAGAGCGCCGCAGCCGCGCCCCCAGTCGAGGCCGCTAGCTCGGCCAACGGCGACGACGAGGCCACCGAGCCATCCTGAGTCGCTGGTCGCGTGTCATTGCGCGACAGGTCGAACACCGACCTGCTTTCCACGAGCGTGGGCGTGCGTGAGTCGGACCTCGACTCACGCCGTGGAACGCCATCACGCGTCGGCAGCTGGCGGCTTGGAGGGCTCTGACGTGTCTGGCGCGTGGCCGTCTGTGGTGGGGGCTTCGGGCGCTGCCTCTGGGCCCGCAGCAGCGGGCGCGGCCATGAGACTCACGGCGTGCGCGCGCAGGCGGGGCCACGCCACCGCGCAGAACGCGACGATGACGAGGCTGATCCACTGCGAGGTGGTGAACCAGCCGAAGTCGCCACGGTCGTCCGCCCGTACGTACTCCAGGCCGAACCGCAGGAACGCGTACAGCACCAGGAACACCAACATGAGCTGCCCGTCGAAGCGCTTGCGCGGACGCAGCCAGAGCATGGTGAAGGCCGCGATGGCCAGGCACCCGATGGCCTCGAAGAGCTGTGCGGGGACCACGGGCAAGGACTCCATGTTCACGCTGGCGAGCAGCCCGTGCTCGTGTTGCTCTCGCGAGGCAGACGAGCCCGGGGGGAAGACCAGCGCCCAGGGGCTGTCGCTGACCACGCCGAAGCAGCAGCCCCCGAGGAAGCAGCCCATGCGCCCGAAGAAGAGCCCGAGCGGGATGCCCATGCCCGCGATGTCCACGCCCTTGAGGACGGGGTACTTGTCGTGCTTGAGGAACCATATGCCGAACGCGCTCGCCGCGATGAGCCCGCCGTAGTAGGCCAGTCCCCCCTGCCAGAACTTGGCCCACGCGAAGCAGTCCCGCTCGAGGGGCGCGCAGCCGTTGAGTTCGGCGTTCCAGCGCCAGCCCTCGATGGCCAGGCACTCGGCCTCGGGCATGGGCCACGCCACCTGGGTGGGGTCTACGCACTGGTAGACGTACTGCATGAAGAAGCCGTCCGCGAAGACGTGCAGCACGCGGGCCCCGAGCACGCCCATGATGAGCGAGAAGAGCCCGAGGTCGATGATGGTGTCCGGGTCGTGCCCGCCGCGTTTCGCGACACGCGCGCCGAGGAACGTGGCCGCGGAGAACCCGATGATGAGCAGCGTGAAGTACGCCGGGACGGGGTAGTCGAAGAAGGTGAAGAGGGTCGGGTACATCAGCGGATCGAGAGGGCCAGGGCGACGCCGTCGACGTCGGCCTGCACCCTAGCGTCTCCGTCGGCCACCTGCCCAGCTTCGAAGCGCGTCGCGAGGGTCTCACGCGCGATCCCGTCGGCGTGCTCCGTGAGCGCCAACGCCAGGTCTGCGTCGTCCGTGCTGTAGGTCACGTCGATGCGCGCGTCATAGGCCAGGTCGCGGTCCTTGCGCACGCGCTGGATGCGGTTGACCACCTCGCGCGCCAGACCCTCGCGCCGGAGGGCGTCCGTGATCTGCGTGTCGATGAGCACCACGTGGCCTCCGCCGGACGCGGCCGCGAAGCCCTCCTTGGCGCGCAAGCGCACCTCGAGCTCGCTCGGGTCCAGGGTGACGGGCGAGCCCGCGACGTCGATGGTGATGCTGCCCTCGCGTTCCAGCGTGGCATGCAGCGCCGAGCCGTCGGCCTTCTGGAGCGCGGCCTTGCAGGCCGGGACCTGCTTGCCCAGCTTGGGCCCGAGGACGCGGAAGTTGGGCTGCAGGTCGAACTCGACGTACTTGCGCGGCTCCTGCGTGAAGTGCAGGGCCTTCACGTTGAGCTCTTCGCGCACGTCTGCCGCGAAGCGGTCGATGCGGGCGCGCTCCGCGTCGTCGGCGACCACCACGATGGCCTCGGCGAGCGGCTGGCGGACCTTCAGCTTGGCGTCGTTGCGCACGCGGGACCCGAGGTTGACCACGTTGCGCACGGCCGCGACCGAGGCGCGCAGCTCGTCGTCGGCGCGCTCGGCGAGCGGCTGCGGAAAGGCGGCCAGGTGCACGGACGCGGGGACGGGCTGGCCGTCCACCGTGCCCGTCGTCGTGACGAGGTTCTGGTAGATCTCCTCGGCGATGAACGGCACGAAGGGGGCCACCAGCTTGGTCAGGTCCACCAGCACCTCGTAGAGCGTCGCGAACGCGCTCGCCTTGTCGGCCGGGTTCTCGCCCTCGGGGGCCCAGAAGCGGTCGCGGCTGCGGCGCACGTACCAGTTGCTGAGCGCGTCGACGAAGCTCTGGAGGTGACGCACGGCGAGGTGGCTCTTGTAGGCGTCCAGCTCGGCCCGCACCTTCCCCACCGTGTCGTCCAGCTCGGCCAGGATGTAGCGGTCGAGCTCGGCGCGCTGGGCCACGGCGGGGGCGCTGCCCGGCGTGAAGCCGTCGATGTTCGCGTACGTGACGAAGAAGCTGTAGACGTTCCAGATCTTGAGCAGGAACTCGCGCACCGCGTCGGTCGCGGCCTGGTCGAAGAAGCGCGTGTTCTGGCCCGGGACGGTGGCCGAGTAGAGCGCCCAGCGCACGGCGTCGCCGCCCACGCGCTCCATGAGCACCATCGGGTCCGTGTAGTTCTTCAGGCTCTTGCTGTACTTCTTGCCGTGCTCGTCCGTGAGCAGGCCCAGCACCACGCAGTTGCGGAACGGGTGCGGCGTGCTCTTCTCGGGGAAGAGCAGCGTGCTGATGGTCATCAGCGAGTAGAACCAGCCGCGCGTCTGGTCCACGGCCTCGGTGATGAAGTCCGCGGGGAAGGTGCGCTCGAACTCGGCCTGGTTGTGTTGGGGGTAGCCCAGCTGCGCGAAGGGCATGCAGCCGCTGTCGAACCAGCAGTCGATGACCTCGGGGACGCGCCGGTAGGTGCCGGGCTCGCCGGGCTTCTGCCACGTGACCGCGTCGATCCAGGGCTTGTGCACCATCAGGTGCTCCTGCAGCGTGGGGTCCTTCGCGCGGGCGGCCTCGAAGTGGTCGAAGGCCCGTGGGTTCTTCGCGAGGATGGCCTCGACCGACGCGGCGCACTCCATCGCGCCGGTCTCGTCGTTGATCCACACGGGCAGCGGCGTGCCCCAGAAGCGCTCACGCGACAGCGCCCAGTCCACGTTGCCCGCGAGGAACTGACCGAATCGCCCGTCCTTGATGTGGCTCGGCTCCCAGTTCACGTCCTGGTTGTTGGCCTGCACGCGGCTGATCTCCTGCGTGGTGCGGATGAACCAGCCGCGGCGCGCGTACTGGATGAGCGGGTCGCTCATCTTGCGCCAGCAGAAGGGGTAGTCGTGCTTGTAGGTCTCCTGCTTGAACAGCAGGCCGCGCCCCTTGAGGTTGCGGATGATGTCCTTGTCGGCCTCCTTGCAGAAGCGCCCCGCGAAGTCCGTGACCTCGGGCGGGAACGTGCCGTCCGGCTTCAGCAGCTGCAGGAAGCCCATGCCCTGCTCCTGGCAGGTGCGGTAGTCGTCCTCGCCGAACGCGGGGGCCAGGTGGACCAAGCCCGATCCGCTCTCGAGCGAGACGAAGTCCGCCGCGATGACCTCGTGGGCACGTCCGCCCTCGGGCACGGCGTAGCTGAACGGCGCCGTGTAGTGCTTGCCGACGAGGTCAGCGCCCTTGTGGCGTGCGACGACGGTGTGCTCCACGTCGCCGAGGACCTTGGCCACGAGCGCCTCGGCCAGGATCAGCCGCTCGCGCGCGTCTCCCTCACCCGTCTCGATCGTGACGTAGTCCAGCCCGGCGCCGACCGCGAGCGCGACGTTGCTGGGGAGGGTCCACGGGGTCGTCGTCCACGCCAGGAACGACGTCTTGTCTTCGCCGACGACGCCGAAGCGCACCATCACGGACGGGTCGTCCACGGACAGGTAGCCTTGGCCCACCTCGCCCGCGGAGAGCGCGGTGCCCCCCTGCGGCCACCACCAGACCACCTTGTAGCCCTGGTACAGGAGCCCCTGCTCGAAGAGCGAAGACAGCGCCCACCAGACGCTCTCCACGTAGGTCTTGTGGAAGGTCACGTACGCGGCGTCCAGGTCCACCCAGAAGCCGATGCGGCGCGTCATGCGGCGCCACTCCTCGATGTAGCGGAACACCGAGTCGATGCACTGACGGCTGAACTCCTCGACACCGTACGCCTCGATGGCGTCGCGGCCGCTGATCCCGAGCGCCTTCTCGACCTCCACCTCGACGGGTAGACCGTGCGTGTCCCAGCCGCCGCGGCGCGGCACGTAGTAGCCGCACATGGAGCGGTACCGCAGGAACACGTCCTTCATGACGCGCGTCAGCACGTGGCCCGCGTGGGGCATGCCGTTCGCCGTGGGCGGGCCCTCGTAGAACACGAAGGGCGGGCGGGTGTCCTCGCCGGGGGGCGGCTCGAGGGTCTTCTCGAAGATCTGCTCGCGCTCCCAGAACGACAGGAGCTCTTCGTCGAGCTCGGGAAACTTCACGCTGGGACTGACCGGACGGAACGCCATGATGGCGCGGTGTACCACCGCGAGCGCGGGTTTCAAAGGCGCACCGAAGTGGCCTCCACGGCAGGCGCGGCGGTCCTCACCAGCCGGTGAACGGCCTGATACGTTCATCGTCCACTTGCGCGGGGGCGTGCCGGCGTGCACGCCACACGAGAACCGACTGCTCCCCCCAGAGACCTACATGTTCTGCACTTCGCTCGCCCCCTTGCGCCCCTCGGCTCCTTGGTCGCTCCGACTCGGCTGCGCCACGCTCTCACTCGCTCTCGCTTGGACGGCCGCCGGCTGTGAAGACGACATCGTGCGTCAACCAGACCCCTTGGAGATCGAGAGCGTCCACGCGCTGCGCGACGGGTGCTTCGTGCTCGACGCGGTGAACCCAGGCGAGCGTGACACCCGCTATCTGGTGGCATCCGAAGATGGCCTCGCGTTCGTGTTTACCGGTCGCGCCCCCGAGGAGGCTGTGCGGCTGCGCTTCAGGGCCTCCGATCTCGGGACGTTCCTGCTGTACGACACCGAGCGCCGCTACGTCGTGTCCGAGCTGGACGAGCTGTCCGCGGCCGTCACGCTGGACTCCGACATTTCCCTCGTGGACGACACGTTCATCTCGCCCGCCGAGTGGGAGGTGAGCGCGTCCGAGTACGACGCCGAGCGCCTCTCGCTACGCAGCCGCCGCACGCAGCGCTACATGAGCCGCGAAGGCACCACCACCGATCCAGCCCGTGCCGCCGTGATCACCCTGTCTCCAGCCGAGGGCTGCGAGGTGTTCCCAGAGCTCACGACCGACGCGACGGGCGAGGTGGTTCGGACGTCCTTCGAAGATGGGGACCTGTACGGCATGGTCGACACGCACTCCCACATCCTGGGCAACTTCGGCTTTGGCGGAGGGGGCGTCGTCCACGGGGCGCCCTTCCACCGGCTGGGGGTGGAGGCCGCGCTCCCCGACTGCAGCATCTATCATGGGCCCGAGGGGCGTCGCGACCTGATGGGGGCGGTCTTCGACAACGGACGAGAGTTCAACTTCGAGATGCTCGCGTTCGGCGTGATCTTCGGGCGGCTCACCATGCCGGTGCACGAGACCGCGGGCTACCCAGACTTCACCGAGTGGCCGGATGCTCACCGACGGTCCACGCACCAAGTGCAGTACTACAAGTGGCTCGAACGAGCCTATCTCGGGGGCCTACGCTTGGTGGTGCAGCACGCGGTCTCGAACCAAGTGCTGTGTGACCTGAGCGTGGGCTCCCGGGCCCAGCGGGCGCGCTACTCGTGCAACGACATGGTCGCCGTGGACCGGCAGATCGAAGAGATCCGGGTCATGGAGCGCTACATCGACGCGCAGTCGGGTGGCCCAGGACGCGGCTGGTTCCGGGTGGTCACCTCGCCTGCCGAGGCGCGCGCGGTCATCGCGAGCGGGAAGATGGCCGTCGTCCTCGGGATCGAGACCTCGAACCTGTTCGACTGCTTCGTGACGCCACGCGAGGGGTTCCCGACGTGTGACGAGGCCTACGTCCTCGCGCGGCTCGCGCACTATCACGACCTCGGGGTGCGCGCGCTGTTCCCGGTCCACAAGTTCGACAACGCGTTCTCGCCGGGCGATGGACAACGCGGCTTCATGGAGGTCGCCAACGTGCTCAACAGCGGGCACTACAACAACTACACGGCGGCCTGCGACCCGAGCGCTCCGACGAACTTCGACGGGGGCGGGTCGGTCCAGTTCGGTGGGCTGAACTCGCCGCGCGACGCGTACTTCTCGGACCCGCCGCTCGACTTCTCGGGCTTGGGGACGGCCGCCAGCGGCACCCTCGCGCCGCTCATCTCGGTGCTCGACGAGCCCGCGCTCACGGACGGCCCGTTCTGTCAAAACGCCGGGCTGCAGCCTCTCGGCGAGGTGCTCCTCGCGGAGATGATGAGGCGTGGGATGCTGATCGAGATCGCGCACCTCCCGAACCACTCGGTGGCTCGCGCGTACGAGCTGCTCGAGGCGGCGGACTACCCCGCGGTGAGCACGCACAACAACCCGCACTCGGGTCGCGTCTACGACATCGGCGGGCTGGCGTCGGCGAACATGTTCGGCCGCTGTCAGGCGCCGGACCGCGTGGGGGCGATGGGTGACCCGCTGCGCGCGCGGCTGGCGCTGATCGCGGACCACGGGGGCTATCCCGGCGTGGGCTTCAGCTTCGACCTCAACGGCTTCGCGGGCGCCCCCGGGCCGCGCTTCGGCGACGACGGCTGCAGCACGCCCCAGACGAACCCCATCACGTATCCGTTCTCGTCGTTCGCGGGGGATGTCAGCTTCACGCAGCCGCAGCTGGCCAACCGCACCGTGGACTTCAACACGGAGGGCTTCGTGCACATCGGGATGCTGCCCGAGCTGGTGGAGGACGCGCGCCACGACGGCGTGACCGACGAGGAGATCGAAGCGGTGTTCCGCTCGGCCGAAGCGTACGTCCGCGTCTGGGAGCGGGCCGAGGCCCGCGGCGCAGTGTTGAGCGCGAACCCGTAGCGAACCAGGGGAGCGTGCTCCTGTCAGAGCCCGAGCAGACGCTGGCTGTTGCCCGAGAGCACGGCGTCCCGCTCGCGCTCACTCAGGGGCATGCGCGCGATCCAGCCGAGGATCTCCCCGTAGTCGTAGCTGCTGTCCTCCTCGTGGAACCCGTACGGCGCGTCCGTGCCGTAGAGGCAGCGCTCGGCGCCCATGGCAGTCACCGAAGCGCGGGCGAGGCGTTCATCGATGTAGGGGCTCGACAGGTCCACGTGCAGGTTCGGGCACTCGTCCTTGAACCGCCACAGATCCTTGTAGAAGGGGAAGCCGGCGTGGGCGCTGATGACGTTCAGCTTGGGGTACTGCGCGCAGATGCCGCGGAAGTCGCCGCCCTTGCGGAAGCCGAGGTGGATGAGCACCGGCAGCCCGAGCTCCTGGCAGCGGGCGAGGATGGGACCCAGCACGTCGGTGGTGTAGTCGTGCCAGTGCGGGTGGAGCTTGACCCCGACCATCCCGGGCACGCTGCGGTAGCGCTCCAGGGTGTCCAGCGGCGTCGGGTCGGCCGCCGGGTTGAGGAAGATCCAGCCCAGGAAGCGTGTGGGGTGTGCGCGCAGCAGCTCCGCTACCGGGTCGTTGTCCGGCAGCGGGAAGATGGGGAAGGTGAGCTTCCCGAGCTTGACCCCTCCGTCGACCATCATGTGCCGGTGCAGCAGCTCGGCCAGCGGACGGGCAGGCGAGTTCATCACGTGCCGCAGCACCGCGAGCAGGCGCTTGGGCGTCTCGGGCAGCGGGCCGTTCATGGCCGGGATGAGCGCCACGCGGGACACTCCGACCGCGTCCATCTTCCGGAGCGCGGTGGGCGCGTCCAGCAGCTGGGGGTCGAAGTGCGCGTGGCAGTCGATGATCACACGCGGCGCTCCGCCGCGTCGACCGTGTTGCTGAGCAGCATCGCGATGGTCATCGGGCCCACGCCACCCGGCACGGGGGTGATGGCGGAGGCGCGGGGCAGGGCGCTCTCGTAGTCCACGTCGCCCACCAGCGTACCGTCGTCGAGGCGGTTGATGCCGACGTCGATGACCACCGCCCCAGGCTTGATCCACTCGCCCTTCACGAGCTTGGGCACGCCCACGGCCGCGATGACGATGTCGCTCTCGGCCACGCGTGCCCCGAGATCCACCGTGCGCGAGTGCGCCATGGTGACCGTCGCGTGCTCGGCCAGCAGCATCAGCGCGATGGGCTTGCCGACCAGCGTGCTGCGACCGACCACGATGGCGCGCTTGCCCTTCAGCTCGGCGCCGACGCTGGCCAGCATGCGCATGCAGCCGCTGGGCGTGCAGGGGCGCAGGCCAGGGCGGCCCACCACGAGCAGGCCCGCGTTCACGGGATGTAGCCCGTCCACATCCTTGGCCGGGTCGATGGCGTCCACCACGGTCTGGTCGTCCAGGTGCTTGGGGAGCGGGAGCTGCACCAGGATGCCATCGATGTCCGCCGCGGCGTTCAGCTCCGCCACCTTGGCCAGCAGGGTCTCCATACGGGTGTCGGCCGGCAGCCTGTGCACCTCACCGGCGATGCCGCACTGCGCCGCGGCGCGCTCCTTGTTGCGCACGTAGACCTGGCTGGCCGGGTCGTCTCCCACCAGCACCACGTGCAGCCCGGGCTGCCGCCCATGCTGGGCGAGGAAGGCCTCGGCGCGGACCTTGACCTCCTCCCGAACCGTCTTTGCGAGCGCCTTACCGTCGATGATCTGTGCTTGGTCCGCCATGATGCGACGGAGGTAGCAGCCGGGGGCAGGCTAGGGAAGCCCGAAACGCGCGGCGGCTTTCGTCACGCCTTCGAAGATGGGATCCGCCACCTCGGGAGGGAAGCGCCTGGGCAGCGCACGGCGCGTGGCCGCCAGAGCCCGCGGGACGCGCGCCAGCAGGTCTGCGATCCACCCATCCACCGTCTCGCGTGTCACGCGGCAGCGCTCGGCCGTCTGTCGGACGTGGTCCATCCGTACATCGCGCCAACGGTAGTGCTTGCTCTTGCCGCGAAAGCTCATGGCCAAGTCCACGCGCTGCACGGGCCACTCACCGCGGGCCACCATGGGGTACGCGGAGAGCACATCGTAGAGAGGTGTGAGCGACGCACGGCCCCCAGGCAGCAGGAAGAGGCTGTAGTTCTTGGCGTGACCGTCCGGTGCCGCGAGCAGGAGCTGAGCCAGCTGCGCGGTGAAGAACACACGCCGGTCCTCGTCGGGTGCGGTGCTGACCCGGCCCAGCAGCTCCATGCACGTGGGGATGTCGGGCCCTCCGTCGCTCTCGTACTTGTCGTGCGGCGAAACCCCGAGCGCTTGGCACAGATCCTCTTGGGGGAACCGCACGAACGACGCCGCGCCGTCCTGGACGCGCAGCTTTCGGTCGAAGCGCTGCACGGACAGCACGCGTTGTCGCGCGAACGTCTCGATGGTGCATGTCGCGGTGGGCAACCCGAGTGCCGACAGGAGGCGCAGGCACAGCCACTCGTTCTCGACGCTGTCGTGCATGGACACGCGCCCCCGTGGGACCTCCAACACGCCCATCTGGGGCTTGAGGATGTGGGTGCTGGGCGTGGGGGGCGTCGGCGCGTACCAGACTCCTTCGTGCAGGAGCAGCGCGGTCTTGCTTTGCGCACCCGCCAGCGAGAGGCGGAACACGTCGGCCTCTCCCATGCCGAGTGGGAACTCACCGAGCTGCGCCAGTCGCTTCGCGACCTGGGCCCGCGTCAGGCGGGTCCCGAGCGGCGCGCCCTCCTGTGCCGAGGGGGCGGCGCGCCGGTCACGCATCGGCGCCTGGGCGGGGACTTCGAGCGCGACGTCGTGCGGGGCGACCTCGCTCAGCTCGAGCGCGCCCACGCAGTCACGCCCCATGGCGGCCAGCAAATCGAACGGGCGCTCGCTGCGGGCGCTCAGCGTGCGACGGAGCAGGGCGCGCACATCGTCGCGGTCGGGCAGCAAGCCCGCGAAGTAGTGCTGCACCGCCGGGCCGTTCGCCTCGCGACGCCCGAGCGGGATGGACAGGGAGATGGGGGTGGCACGCGCATCGGTCAGCCACGTCGGCGCGTAGGTGAACGACAGCAGCCCACCCGCGCCTCGCCGCAGCTCGCCGACGTGGACCCCGTTGATGCTCGCGTACAGGGTGTCCACCGTCATGCCCCCTACTTCCAGACGTCTCCCGGTCGGAGCTCGCTAGGGCGTGACTGAACCACCAGCTCGAGACCGAGGGCGCTGAGGATGCGCAGCACGCTGTCCAGCCTCGGATCCACCTTGGCGAGCTCGATGTTGGACAGCGCCGGGCCAGCGATGCCCGCTCCGGCGCTGAGCGTCTGCTGGGTGATGCCTTGCTGGAGGCGCGCCTCGCGCACGAGGCGGCTCAGATCCGAGGAGCGCTGGATGACCGTCGCGGGGGTGCTCATCATCTTCAGGATATCGGGCACTCGCCATCATGTAAAGATGATCGAGAGAGTGATTTAATCCAAAGGTGATGGTGAGGGAACGTGCCCTCAGGTGAGCTGCTCGATCAGCCTGTCCAGCTCGGCGTAGCTGCCGTACGCGATGCGAACCTCGCCCTTGCCGCCGGGGCCGTCTTCGACGCTGACCATGGAGCCCAGCGCGTGTGACAGGCGCCGCTCGAGGTCGCGCACGTTGGCAGACTTCTCCTTGGGCGCCTTGGTGGCCGCCTCGGGCTTCCGGCCGCTTGCGGCGGCTCGGGCCAGCTTCTCGAGCTCGCGTACGCTGAGCCGCTTGGCCACGGCCAGCCGGGCGAGCTTCTTCATGGTGCCCGCGTCGGGGGCGGTGAGCACGGCGCGACCGTGACCCTCGCTGAGCTGGCCGTTGTCGATCAGATCGAGCACCTCGTCCGGCAGCTTGAGCAGGCGCAGCGCGTTCGTGACCGCCACGCGGCTCTTGCCCACGCGCTCGGCCACCTGTTGCTGCGAGTGCCCGAACTCGTCGATCAGCCGTTGGAACGCGCGCGCCGTCTCGAGGGGGTTCAGGTCTTCGCGTTGGATGTTCTCCACCAGCGCGGCCTCGAACGCCACGGCGTCGCTGAGCTCCCGTACGTGGATGGGCAGCTCTTGGACGCCGGCGCGCTGCGCAGCCCGCCACCGGCGCTCGCCCGCGATGATCTCGTAGCCCCCCGCCTCGCGCTTGCGCACCAGGATGGGCTCGAGCACGCCGTGCGCGGCGATGCTGTCGGCGAGCTCCTGCAGGGCCTCGTCGTCGAAGTGCCGGCGCGGCTGATCGCGGTTGGGGTGCAGCTGCTCGATGAGCGCGGAGCTGCTGGGGCGCGGGGCCGCGCTGGGCGCAGAGGGGAGCAGGCCGTCCAGGCCCCGACCGAGTCGACGAGTGGCCACGTTCAGGCTGCCTGGATGGGGAGGGCGTCGAGGATCTCGCGCGCCAGGTTGAGGTACTGGAAGCTGCCGCGGGAGGCCGCGTCGTACAGGATGACGGGCTTGCCGTGCGAGGGCGCCTCGGCCAGCCGGATGTTGCGGGGGATGACCGTCTCGTACACGTGGAAGTGCTGGCGCACCTCGGCGGCCACGTCGTTGGCGAGGTTGTTGCGCGGGTCGAACATGGTCAGGACGACACCGTGGATGGCCAGCTCGGGGTTGAGCCCGTTGCGCACGCGCTCGATGGTGTTGGTGAGCTGCGAGAGCCCCTCGAGCGCGTAGTACTCGCACTGCAGGGGCACGACGACGAGGTCCGACGCGGTGAGCGCGTTGATGGTGAGCGTTCCCAGCGACGGGGGACAGTCCACCAGGATGAAGTCGTACTGCATCCGGATGGACGCGATGGCGTCACGGAAGCGCGTGGCCCAGGCATCGTCGCCGAACAGCTCTCGCTCGGCCGCGGCCAAGTCCGGCGAGCTGGGGATGACGTGCAGGTGCTCGAGCTCGGTCTCCAGCACCGCGTCCTCTACGGCGGCCTCGCCCAGGAGCACCTGGTAGCTGCTGCGCACCACGGAGCCGGGCGCGCAGCCCACGCCCGTGGACGCGTTGCCCTGCGGGTCGAGGTCGATGAGCAGCACGCGCTGCTCGGCCACGGCGAGAGACGCACCGAGGTTGACGGCGGTGGTGGTCTTACCCACGCCCCCTTTTTGATTCGCGATGGCGACGACGCGGCCCATGTGGCCTGTGCTGTACCAGCGTCGCCCGCATCATTCAACGCAACACCGCGCGGGTCCCGGCGAGGGCCCTCCGAAGTAGGCCTTCAAAGCGGTGCGCTGCACAAAAAAAAGAACCCGACGAGGGGCGACTCGTCGGGCTCGGCTGTCTCTCGCGGGGCGACGCTCGAGGCAGCTAGGAGGTCCGTGCCGGAGGATGAGCGGCAGGGACCGAGCCGGGTGTCACGCGGGCGAGCGGGACGGCTCGGCTCTTCATCTCATGGGGGTGTGACAGTCGGGGCAGGGCCGCCGACTGTGCCCCTAGAAGTCGAAGTTCAGCTCTTGCTTGGCGTCGTCGAACAGCGAGTCGTCGTCGCCGGGGTTGAACGAGGCCTCGGCGTACAGGTCATCGAGGGACCAGCCCATCTTCTGACCGGGGCGGATCTCCTCACGCTCGAACTCGGCCATGGAACTGTAGAACTTCGGACCTCTGGACATGGGCGCTGCTCCTCACACGGGGGTTGGGTGCGGACATGTGTTCCTCAGAACCACCTTGTCCTACATCTGGACACACTCTCTCACACGTCCCAGGGCACGCCAAATTTCCGCACCACAATTCGTCACAGAGCTGTCGTGGCACGCACGAACCCCCTTGAACGTCCGGCTTTGCGGCGCAGAGGGACGTGCTAGCTTCCGCGCGTCCTTCGCCCCGTACCCGCAGAAGCAGAGAGCAAATGACCGACGCGCTGATCGGATACATCGAAGTCGTGGCCGTGTGGGCACCCGTCTGGGGCTTCGCCCTGGTGGCCCTGTTCATGACCGTGGAGAGCTCGTTCATCCCGTTCCCCAGCGAGGTCGTGATGATCCCGGCCGGCTTCATGGCGGCACGCGGCGAGCTGAGCTTCGGAACGCCGCTGCTGGACGCGACCGTCGCCGTGCTGGCCGGCGTGGTGGGCTCACTGCTGGGCGCGTACGTCAACTACGGCCTCTCCGCGAAGCTGGGGCAGCCCTTCCTCGAGCGCTACGGGCGCTTCGTGCTCCTGCCGCCGGCCAAGCTGGAGCGCGCCGAAGAGCTCTTCCGCCGCTACGGCGCCGGCGCCACGTTCGTGTGCCGCTTGCTGCCGGGGATCCGCCAGCTCATCAGCATCCCGGCCGGCCTCTCGGGCATGCCGCTCGGCAGCTTCACGCTGTGGACGGGGCTCGGCGCGGGCTTGTGGGTGATCATCCTGACGGCCATCGGGTACTTCATGGGCACCCACACGGCCGAGATGAGCTATGCGGAGCTGGTCCATGGGGGCAAGGACATGATCCGGGCCAACTGGGTGTACGGGCTGCCCGTGCTGGCCATCGGCTTCTTCGCGTACATCCGGCTCAGCCAGCGCGTGATGCGTCGCGACGCCGAAGCAGGCGCCGCGCCCGACGAGAGGGCCGAGAGCGCGCCGAGTCCGCACGCCTGAGGCGACGATGAACCTCTCCGTGCTCCCGCCGCCGCTGAACCCCAAGCCGCCCCTGCTGAAGGCGGGCGAGCCGCGCTGGTTCCGGGCCTTCCCGTTCATGCGGACGCTACGGGAGTACCAGCGGGGCAACCTGCGCCCCGACTTCGTGGCCGGGCTCACCACGGCGCTCTTCACCATCCCGCAGGGCATGGCCTACGCCCTCATCGCGGGCTTCCCGCCAGCCGCGGGGCTCGCCACGGCCGTGGCCGCGTCCATCATTGGCGCCGCGTTCGGAAGCTCCGAGTTCCTCATCAACGGGCCCACCAACGCCATCGTCGTGATGATCGCGGGCAACGCGGCGCTGTTCGCCGCGCAGGGCAACGCCATCGAGGCCATCGTGCTGTTGACGCTCATGATTGGGCTCATGCAGGTGGGCGCGGGGCTGTTGCGCTTGGGCTCCCTCACGCGCTTCGTCAGCGAGCCGGTGCTCACAGGCTTCACGGCGGGGGCTGGGCTCTACATCATCATCAACCAGCTGGGCTCGTTCTTCGGGGTGGACCGCACGGCCATCGCGCCTGACCTGTGGGGCTGGGTGCCCCCGCGCTGCGCGGCCTTCGACCTGATGCGCTTCCTGCGCTCGCTGCACGGCGTGAACTGGGTCTCGGCTGCGGTGGCGGGGGCGACGCTGTTCATCGTGCGGGCCCTGCAGCACTTCGAGCCACGCATCGGTCGTCGCCTGCCGGGGCCGTTCGTGGCGGTCGTGAGCGTGACGGTCGCCGTCTGGGCGCTGGGGCTGTCGGACCCGGGGGCAGCTCACCGCGTGCGCGTCATCGCCGACATCGAGCCCCTCTCGCGCTACCTGCCGGGGCCGCGCTGGCCCACCTTCCGCACCATCTCGTGGCGCGAGCTGCTGGGGCCCGCGTTCGCCATCGGCATGATGGGCGCCGTCGAGGCCATCGCCATCGGCAAGGCGCTGGCCACGAGGGCAGGGCACCCCTTCAACGCCAGCCAGCAGCTCATCGGCGAGGGGCTGTGCAACCTCGCGGCCGGCGCCGTGGGTGGCTTCGCGTCGTCGGGCTCGTTCAGCCGCACGGCGGTCAACCACGAGGCCGGGGCCGTGACGCGCGTGTCCTGCATCCTCTCGGGCGCGCTGGTGCTGGTCATCGTGCTGGTGTTCGCGCCGCAGGCCAACGCCATCCCCATCGCCGCGCTGGCCGGGACGCTGGTGCACATCGGCATCAAGCTGGTGAATGTGGCGCGGCTGCGTGCGCTCTTCCGCACCACCTCGGGCGACCGCCTGGTGCTGGTCGTCACGTTCATCGCGGTGGTGTTCGCCGAGCACCTCGAGAAGGCGCTCTTCGTCGGCATCGCCACCTCCATGTACTCGGCGCTGCGGCGGGCGGAGGGCTTCAAGCTGCGGGCCCTGAGCGAGACCCCGGAGGGCGGCCTGCGGGAGGACGCGGACCTGCCCGAGGATCCGGACGCGAAGGTGGTGGTGCTCAACCTGCAGGGCGAGCTCTACTTCGCGGCCGCGGAGGAGCTGCAGGCCGAGCTGGGCCGCCGCGTCGCTCCTGGCCGCGTGTTGGTGGTCCGTGTGCAGGAGGCCTACAACATGGATGTCACCGTGGCGGAGGCGCTGGGGGACGTGGCCGCGAAGGCGCGCAACGTGGGTGGGCGCTTGGTGCTCTGCGGAGTGCGCGTCGGCATGTACCAGACCTTCGCGAACGCCGACCTGGTCGAAGCTTTCGGAGCCGACGCCTTGTTCAGGGAGCAGCCCGAGGTGCTGGCGTCGACCAAGGCCGCGGTGGCGTACGCGCATCGGCTGGTGGACCAGGCCGCGGACTCGGGGACGACACTGCTCTGAGCCAGTGCTGGGCGCGCGTGGCGCTTCTCAGCGATTTTCCTTGCATGCGTCGATGGTTCTATTCACGCTAGAACCATGCTCATACGAGTCGACCCGTGGTCCGACGTTCCGTTGTTCGAACAAATCGCCAGTGCCATCCGCGGATCCGTCGCCAGCGGCGAGCTGACGGTGGGCGAGCGCCTGCCTCCTGTGCGGGAGCTGGGGGAGTCCCTGGGCGTCAACATGCACACCGTACGCGCCGCCTACGCCGTGCTGCGCGACGAGGGATTGATCGAGATGCGCCGCGGACGCAGCGTCACCGTGCTGGCCGGAGCCGAGGAGCAGGCGTCGGTCGTGCAGCTGGCCGCAGCGCTGGTGCGCGGTGCGCGAAGGCTGGGCTTCGCGGACAAGGCCATCCTCGAGCTGGTGAGGACGCAGCTGTGAGTGTCACGGCGCGACGCATCGTGCTTGTGGTGTCGGCCCTGATCCTCGGCGCGCTTCCGCTTGGGCTCGCGGTCTACTGGGCCGACGAGCTGCCACGTCCGATGGCCAGCCACTGGGGCATGACGGGCCGTGCCGATGGCTCCATGGGCGTGGGCGGGTTCATGGCGCTCTTCGGCCTCCACCTCGTCGTTGCGACCGCGCTGATCGCCAGCGCAGGGATGGTCCGACGAATGAAGCACGACACACGCAGGAACCTGGCAGTCTTTGGGGGCTTCCTGGCAAGTGTCCTCGGTGGCCTCCTGCTGTGGACGACCTGGGTTCAACGTGGGCTCCCGACCTGGCGCCACGCCCCGGACATGACACTGAGCGCCTTGCTGGTGGGTGCGGCAGTCAGCGCCTTGATGGGCCAGCTCCTAGGCCATCTGACCGTGGGGTGGCCAGGGGATTTCTCCGACCCCTACGTCGGAGGAGCCCGCCCGACCGTGGGTCTCAGTCCCGACGAACGGGCGGTGTGGTCGCGCCGAATCTCCGCGCCGTGGGTCTACCTCCTGGTCGTGCCTGAGCTTGGAATGGTGGCGTATGGCCTATGGGGGGACGTCCCCGCGCTCGCCCTTGGGGGCGTCGTCGTCTGCATGATCCTGGTCGAGATGACCACCTGCCGCGTCACCGTCGACGAGGGCGGCCTGACCATGCGTTGGGGCTCGTTCGGACTGTGGCGGCACAGCATCCCGCTAGCCGAGATCACGCGCGCCGAAGCCATCGACGTCGAGCCGATGGCTTGGGGGGGATGGGGCTATCGGGGCAGCATGTTCCTCATGGGCAAGGCCGCGGTCGTCCTGCGAAAGGGCCCGGGGATCCGCCTCGAGCTAAAGGGCAGTCGCGTGTTCGCCGTCACCGTGGACGACGCCGAGACAGCGGCGGGGCTCCTCAACGACCTCGTCGCGCGTCAGTCCTGACGAGGGCGCCGTTCGCCGCCAGGTCGTGGGACGCTCGGCGAAGGGGCCGACGCCACGACGTAGCCGCTGATGAGCGCGCCGCTGATGAGCAACAGGAGGAACGAGAGGCCGAGCATCGTGTCGCCCGACATCCGACTCGCGAACGGCAAGACCCAACAGTTCGTGATGCTGAACATCAGCCACAGGCTGACGAAGCCAAGGTTGGGACCGAACGCGCTCGCGACGTTCGTATGGCGCGTCCGCGACGCGACGACCACACCCAGCAGCGGCAGCCAGCAAACCACGAAGACAAGACCCATCGCGAGGAGCCCATGCACGAGCCGACTGTAGCGAACTCGACATGATCGAGTCGACGCATGGGTGGGCCCGCTGCATTAAGTTTACATAATATGTATTCTGCGAAATACGAATGTAGGAGAAATATAGAAATGTCCGGTTTCCGAAACTTAAAAATGTCCGGTTCGCCCTGTTGCGATCCGGCGCATGGCCAAGGTCATCCGGATGAGCACGAAGGAATTGGACCGCACCCAGGTGGTGGTGCGGGTATTGGAGCGTCGCCTCTCACAGCGTGACGCCGCCCGCCAGCTGGGCGTCAGCCCGCGGACGGTCAGGCGCCTGTGCCGGGCCTACGAGGAGCATGGCCCCGCAGGCCTCATCTCCCGGCACCGCGGTCGCCGCAGCAACCGCAGAACCCCCGAGGAGCTCCGCCGCGCTGCCGCAACGCTGCTCACGGCCCACTACGCCGACTTCGGGCCAACGCTCGCCACCGAGAAGCTGACCGAGCTCCACGGCTTCGACGTTTCCGTACCCACCGTCCGCAAGTGGATGATCGAGCTCGGGCTCTGGACACCGCGTCGAAAGCGCCGAGCCATCCACCAACCGCGCCGGCGGCGACCCTGCCGCGGCGAGCTGGTCCAGATCGACGGCTCCGACCACGAATGGTTCGAGGACCGCGCGCCACGGGCCGTCCTGCTGGTCTTCGTGGACGACGCGACCGGCGAGCTCATGGAGCTCCGCTTCGTCGAAGGCGAGACGACGTTCGGCTACTTCGAGTGCGTCCAGCGCTACCTGAAACGCCACGGGCGCCCTGTCGCGTTCTACAGCGACAAGGCGAGCATCTTTCGCGTCAACCGCAACGACCACGGCGGCTCAGGCCTCACGCAGTTCGGGCGCGCGATGGACGACCTCAACATCGACGTATTCTGCGCGAATACCGCCCCCGCCAAGGGGCGCGTCGAGCGAGCGAACCGGACGCTCCAGGACCGCCTCGTAAAGGAGCTCCGGCTCCAAGGAATCAGCGACATGGTGACGGCGAACGAGTTCCTCGACGCGCAGTTCCGAGAGGACTTCAACGCGCGCTTCGCACGGGTCCCAGAGAGCGACCACGACGCGCATCGCCCTCTCCTACTGTCCGCCCCGATCGAGGACATCTTCAAGCTCCAGGCGCGCCGGAAGGTCACGAAGCGGCTCACGATCAACTACCAGCGGACGCTCTACGTGCTCGAGAAGTCCGACGCGGCGCGGGCCGTCATGGGCAAGGAGGTGCTGGTCTACGAGGATGCCGACGGGGCCGTGAGCATTCGGACCGAGTCTGGGTTCGAGCTCGACGCGCGGGCCTTTGATCGGGTGCCGCGGGCGCGGATTCAGCCTGGCACTGTGGTGGAGGACAAGCTGCTCGGGCGCGTGCTGGAGTACGCGCGGGCACAGCAGCAGGACGCGGAGGCGGAGCGCGAACAGCTTTCGCGGACGAAGCGCGAGCGGCGCTTGGCGGCGAGCCGTATCGCGGCCTCTGAGACCAAGTAGCGCCGGGGAGTGCTACCGATGAAGTCGGTCCGGGGACACTTGATGATGGACGCTGACTCCCTTGGCGCCAAAGGAACGTCTTACCGATGCCTCGGTCGGCCTGGTTCCGCTCGTGGAGGCGCCCTCACGTTTTCAGCTTTCGGCGGCTTGTCGAGCGACCCCAATGGCGCGCCGCCCGCTCCCCGCGCCGGTCCTTGGCGCGCAGGGGCTCGCCAACGATCCGCCGATGTCGGGCATCTCGGC
The DNA here is from genome assembly GCA_020633055.1 of Sandaracinaceae bacterium. Taxonomy (NCBI): domain Bacteria; kingdom Pseudomonadati; phylum Myxococcota; order Polyangiales; family Sandaracinaceae; species Sandaracinaceae bacterium. The sequence goes on from JACKEJ010000007.1 coordinate 291,438, forward strand.
ACACGTCTCGGGCGCGAGCAACTCAGTCATGACCGCGCCGCCTTACGCGTCGCTCAGACCGTGGTCGGCTGAGCCTGGGAGGCGTCCTTGGCGGGCGCGGCACCGAGATGCAGCGAGCTCCCGGCGAAGCCGGTCGACAAGGTGCCGCGAGCACGCATTCAGCCCGGCGCAGTCGTGAACAACGAGCCGCTGGGGCGTGTGCTGGAGTACGCGCGGGAACAGCAGATCGAATCCGAAGACGACCGCGCGCAGTTCTCGCGCACGAAGCGGGACTGGAGGCTCGCGCAGAAGCGGATGGTTGCCGTAGGAAGTGAGTGACGCCCTCCTGTGGGTGGCACCCACTAGGCCCTCAGGCTGCCGAACCGCGTGCAAGCCTGAGTATGCGTCGGGCGCCGGATGCCACGATCAGGAAGATGACGGCTCCGACAACCAGGTCCGGAACCCGGGAGCCCGACAGCCCCACACCAGCTGCGGCGGCGATGACGAGCACGTTTACCTTGATGTCGTTGGACGTGAAAATCCAACTCGCCTGGATGTGGATCTCCTTTCGATCAGTTCCTCGGAGAAGCACTAGCGTGGCCGCATTCCCCGCCAGGGCAACGCATGAGACGACGACCATTGTCAGCACGTCCGGGGGCGCCTGTTCCCAGACGAACCGGCGCGCCACCTCGGCTACGCCGAGAAGCGCTAGGACGAGCTGTAGGTAGCCGCTCATCGCGGCCAACCGAGTCTTACGCAGGGCCGAGGTGCCAACGGCTGCTAGGCTCAGCGCGTAGACGGCCGCGTCGGCCAGCATGTCGCAAGAGTCGGCGACCAGGCCCATCGAGCCAGCGATGAGCCCCGCAAGAGACTCGCCGGCGAACAGCGCGAGGTTGATGGCGAGGGCCCACGTCAGTGCGTGCCGCTCTGAGGGTCGTCGCCCGTCGGGAAGCTGCACGTCACCCTCATGGCCGATCTCCTCGGCGCCAAGCGCCAACGTGTCCAGGCTCCGCCCCACCGCTTCGCGGGCGCCGTGGTGGTAGACGTCGAGCTGGCGGCCCGTCAGGTCGAAGACGAGAGTATCAACGCCTGCAATAGCCTCCATCCGCAGCCGGATGATTCGCTCCTCCGAGGGGCAATCCATCTCGGCCACGTGGTATGTCGTCTTTTCCATGGTCGGCGTCGATCATAGCGCTGCAGGTGCCATGGCGACTTGACGAATCGTCCGCCAACCGGTGTGTCACCGCGAACCACTCCCTCGCAAGCCTCCGCCTCGCGCCCTGCTCCCCTGTTCAGCGGACATCTTTACTTTACGCGCAACCGGACATCTCTACCTTGCGCAAACAACGAAGTCGGGTGCGGGGGAGCCCCCATCCCGCGGCCTGACGCTTGTTTGCAAGCCTCTACCGGGTCTCGAACGGCTTCATGGGAAACAACTCGAGCGCGGCCGCGGCCACGCTGACCTTGCCAGCCGACGCGTCGATGGCGCTCAGTAAGCCCGACGAGATGCGGTGCTTGGTCATGCGGCGCTGGTCGAAGCGCACGGTGTAGCGGACCGTGAACGTCACCCAGTTCTGGTCGAACGCCAACGTCACCAGCGGCTTGGTGGTGGCCGGCTCCAGCGGGTACTTCTTCTCCATACCCTTCCAGATCGCCGCGGCCTCGGCTTCGTACGCCTGGCACACCTCCTCGGTCACCTGGGTCATCAGCGCCTGCGCGAGGTCGAGGTCGCTCCCGAAGCGGATGGGCACCTTCAGCTCGTCCCAGAGGAACGGAAAGTCGCCCGAGTAGTTCACCACGGGCTCCTTGAACACGAAGCTGTTGGCCACACGCACCATGCGGCCGTTGTACAGGTCGCCATCCACCCAGACGCCCAGCTCGGCCAGCGTGGTGCGAAGGATGCCAATGTCGATAACATCACCCTTGATACCGCCTAGCTGCACGCGGTCGCTCACCTTGTAGAACCCACCGAACGAGATGGCGATCCACCCCGCCACGCTCGCGATGACCTCTTGGAGCGCAAACGCGATGCCCGCTCCAGCGACACCGAAGACCACGGTGAGCTGCCCGAGCCCGTCGCTGAACACGCCTGCGACGGCCAAGAGCGCGCCCACGTAGCCCATGACGCTCAGCGCCTTGCGCACTCTGTAGCTGGCGGTCGAGTCGTGGATGTAGCGCGTCGCCCCGCGCTGGCTGAGGCGCACGAGCGCGATGACCACCAGCACAGAGAAGACCGCGGCGACGAGCTTTCCCACCGTGGGGTCCTTCAGCCACGTGGGGAGACGGTGGAGGAACGCGTCCATCGGGGCACGCTACCACCGCGGGGGCCGCGTCAGGCAGCCGGTCGAACGACGGGCCCTCCTGCGCCTGGCTACTCTTCCTTGCCCTTGAAGAGCGCGAAGATGGCCATGGCGTGCCCGTGACCGAGGCCGTAGTCGGCCTTCAGCCACGCGATGATCTCGCCCGCCTTCACGCCAGGTGCGAGCTTGCCGCTCTTCAGGTATCCGCGCTCGGCCCCGAGGCGCTTGAAGTCACTGGGGCCGAGTCCGGTCTTGGTTTCGATGTTGTCGAGGTAGGCTTGGAAGGTCATGCGTGTTTCCTGCTTGGGTGTTTCCGGAACGACGCACGACGCACCGCTCCGCCGACATGCCCGTGTCGAATTCCCCTCTCGACCCCGGCGTGCCCATGGGCTGTCGACGGTGCGGGCGTTCGTCGACTTCCTGCTGAAGCCGAGGCGCCCCGCGCTGGCGTCGATGCCCTCCTTCGGTGCCTCTCCGTGCGCCGGACGGTGGTGCTGTCGTGGGGAACCAGTCATAGTACTCCCGCGCTGCCCCCTCGCCTCCGCCGATCCACGGTGGCCCCTACCCCGCGTGCCCGTACCCCGACGTCCCCCATCCACGAGCATACCTTGAGCGACGCCGTGTTCCCACCGTCGGGCCATCCCGGAGGTCGCGTCAAAGGCGCGGCCATTCGCGAGTTCGCCATCTGGATGCGCCGCGAGCTCGGGGCCGAGGCCGCGAGCGCCGTCGTGCGGGGGCTCCCACCCGCCTTTCGGAACGCGATCGACGCGGATACGGAGGCGTTCGGCGTGCTCCCTTCGGCCTGGTACGCGGGGGAGTTCACCAGCGCGTTCATGGACGGGGTGGTGCGGGGCATGAGCGCTTCCGAGATGCAGCGCTTCGCACACGCCGGGTCGATCGCGGCTCTGAACGTCACGCTCCGGGGCGTGCACCGTGCGCTCCTACGGATGGTGATGTCGCCCGACCTGCACAGGCGCTTCGCGCAGCGCCTCTGGGACGCCCACTTCGACGGGGGCCGGGTGGTAGTGACCTCGATGGGCGCCGCGGCAGCCGAGGTCGCCTACTGGGATTGGCCCGCACACCACCGCGTGCTCTGCGAGATGTGTACGGCTTCGGACCTGGTGATCTATGGTGCGATGGGCCTGGCTGAGGTGACTTCGGTGACGACGCGTTGCGTGTCCGAAGGGGACTCGCACTGTGCCCACCTCGTACGGTGGACCGGCTGATGAGCCCGGCCGAGCTGGTCCCGTTCCGGGAGGCCCTCTGGGTCTGGGTGCGAGTCGGGCTTCAGAGCTTCGGCGGGCCCGCCGGGCAGATCGCGGTCATGCACCGCATCCTGGTGGACGAGAAGCGGTGGGTCAGCGAGTCGCGCTTCCTGCATGCGCTGAACTACTGCATGTTGCTCCCCGGACCCGAGGCCCAGCAGCTGGCGACGTACATCGGCTGGCTGCTCCACGGGTATCGGGGCGGGCTGGTCGCCGGGGGGCTCTTCGTGCTGCCCGGGTTCGTCGCCATCCTCGCGCTGAGCATGGTCTACGCCTCGTTCCAAGACGTCGGGGTCATCGCGGCCGTGTTCTTCGGGCTGAAAGCGGCGGTCCTGGCCATCGTGCTCGACGCCCTCCTGCGCATCGGCAAGCGGGTCCTCGTGAACCGCGCCATGCTGGCAATCGCGGTCGCCGCCTTCGTGGGCATCTTCGTACTCCAGGTGCCCTTCCCGCTGATCATCCTGGGCGCGGCGGTCATCGGCCTGCTCGGTACCCAGGTGCATCCCAGGGCGTTCGCGGTGGTCGAGGGACGCAAGGGCACCGCGGAAGCCCACGCCTCGCAGCTGGACTCCGTGGCCGATGTGCTCGACCAGCACCCGCCTGCCCACACCATTCCATCTCGGTCGCGGGCACTGGGAGTCCTCGCCGTGGGCGCGCTGCTGTGGGGCGGTCCCGTCCTGACGCTGGTCGTGCTGCTCGGGCCCGAGCACGTGCTGGCGCAAGAAGGCGTGTTCTTCAGCAAGGCGTCGGCGGTCACGTTCGGGGGCGCGTACGCCGTGTTGGCCTACATCGCGCAGCAGGCGGTGGTGCGCTTCGGCTGGCTCCTGCCAGGAGAGATGCTCGACGGGCTGGGGATGGCCGAGACCACGCCTGGCCCGCTCGTGATGGTGGTCCAGTTCGTCGGTTTCATGGGGGCCTATCGCCAGCTGCACGGCGTTCCTCCGTTGGTGGCGGGTCTGTTCGGATCCGTGGTGACCACTTGGGTCACGTTCGTGCCGTGCTTCGTGTGGATCTTCCTTGGAGCGCCGTTCATCGAGGCGTTGCGGGACAAGGCGTGGCTGACCGCCGCGCTCTCCGCTGTCACCTCTGCGGTCGTGGGTGTGATCCTGAACCTGGCGTTGTGGTTCGCGGTGCACACGCTCTTCCGCGAGGTCGCGGAGCGGTCCCACGGTGTCGCCCACCTCCTGGTCCCGGACGTCTCGAGCGTGAACGTGACCGCCGTCGCCATCACGGTCGTGGCCTGTGTCGCCGTGTTCCGCATCAAGGCCAGCATGCCGGTGACCCTGGGGGGGTGCGCGGCGCTTGGCGCGCTCGCCCACCTTCTGGTGGGCTGAGCTGTTCCCGCGTTCGGCAGCTCAGCCCGTGGCCAACGGCGGGATGCCCAGCTCCGCGCGCACCTCCTCGATGTCGCGCGGGAGGTTCTCCCACCAGTCCCACGTACCGTCCGTGATGTCGCGTGTCATCTGTGATCCGCGGTGGGCCGCCTGCAGCCAGCGGGCGGGGTCCACCTGCTGCTTGGCGGCGGCCGCGATGGGCACCATGCGGATGCCGAGGTTGAACTGCATCATCGAGAAGAGGATGAACGTGAACGGGTTCTGTTGACGGTAGCCCGCGTGGAACGCCGTCACGCAGATCTCCCCCGTCGGGTCCGTGCCGTAGCCCGAGAGCACGTGCGTGAGGTCGTGCAAGATGATCGGCTCGGGCGGGCTGCCCTTCTCTCCGGGGAGCGAGAAGCCGTTGTCCCGCACGAAGCGGAAGTAGGCGTGTCCGAGGGTGTGGCTGGGGTACTCCTGGAGCTTCCGATACCGCTCGGCCAGCGCCGTGTTCTCTCTCAGCCCCACGAACGCGGCGAGGGTCTTGGCCAGCCATGGCAGGCCTTCCTTCTCCACGCGCGCCCTGACGTGGGGCACCGCCCAGAAGCGGCGCAGCACCTCGAAGCGCGCCGTCAGCAGGTGCCCCTCCGAGATCTTCTCGAACGTTCGCAGCTCCTCGGCGCCGATGCCCAGCGCGTCGGCAAAGGCGCGCACCTGCGCCGCTTCGGCCGGCGAAGCCTCACCGTCCACCAACGAGACCATCAGCATCGCTCGCACGAGCTGGAGCCGCAGCGCCGGATCCTCCACCGCTCCGGCGAGCTCCGCGGGTGTGATGGGAGCCAGGGCGTCGAGGTCCACGCTGACCCGGAAGAGCTGCTGCGCGGCTTCCAGGAGCGCCCGCTCGGGTTCCGCGAAGCTCCCGTCGGCCATCGCCACGCACTTCAACGCACGCATGCCAAAGGGGACGAGCTCGGGGGGAGGGATCTGGACGTGGGCCATCCCCCGAGCGTACACCCAGCGCGCGCGCTCAGATCAACCGGGACCACGCCGGGTGCGTGACCCGGAGGGCGAGGAACATCGCGGCAGGCCCGTACTTCTGCTTGCTGCGTAGGAAGCGGTACTGGCCCATGAGGAACGGCGGGCTGAGGAACGCGCTGGCCACCTGGGCCGACTCGCGTGCGTTGACGGCGCGCAGCTCGTCGCGTGTGAGGCCCGCAGGGTACGCACGCTCGACGCCGTCTCGGATCCACGCGCGCGCGATGCGCTGAGCCTCGGGCAGCAGCTGATCGTGTGGGACCACGTGCTGCACGAGCCCCACGTCGAGCGCCTCGCGCGCCGTCGGCTTCCAGCCCTCGGGCCCCAACATGCGATCGGCGGCGGTGCCCAGGATGCGCGGAAACACGACGCTCGAGCAGCCCTCGGGCGGCACCCCCAGCGCAGCGAAAGGCGTCGAGAACGTCGCCTTCTCCGAGGCCACGATGGCGTTGCACACAGTCGCGGATGTGACGCAGGCGCCGATCATGGGGCCATTCGCCGCGATCAGGATCGGCTTCGGAAACGAGATGAAGGCATCGAAGAGCGCCTCGTTCAGCTGCACGATGCTGGCGTGGAGCTCGCGGGGGTGCCCGAGCTGGAGCGACCCGCCCAGGTTGACGCCCGCCGAGTAGTACGGGTCCGCACCGGTCAGCACCACCACCTTCGTGGCGTCGTCGGCGGCGGCGCGGGAGAGCGCAGCCTTCAGGTCCGCGATCATCTCCGTGGTCCAGCCGTTCAGACGGCGGGGGTTGTTCATGGTGAGCGTCGTCACGCCGTCCACCGTGTTCGTCAGCAGCTGCTCGGACATCCGTCGGTTATGTCATGGTTCATGCTCGGTGACATGGCGCAGCGCTGGGTCCATGGTCGACAGCGTACCGTCGTGGACCGTCACCCCCCAAGCCGGCAACGGCAGGCAGGCTGGCGCCGCGTGTCCCTTGCGCTAGCGGACGAGCGGATCCGCGCTGGTTTGCCGCACGAGGGCTTGGGTCAGCCGACGGATACGGAGCATGGCAGTCACCCTTACCCGCAGGTCGAGCGGCGTGATGGGCTTGACCAAGAAGTCGTCCCCCCCTGCCTCGAGCGCCTTCTGCCGTGCTTGGTCGTCGGTGCGCCCCGTCAAGAACACAATCGGTGTGTAGACCTTGCTCCGCGACCGCACGAGTCGCGCGAGCTTGAACCCGTCCACCTTGGGCATGACGAGATCGAGCAGCACGAGGTCGACGTCGTCGTCATAGGCCACCAGAGCGCTGCTCCAGTCGTGGGCCACGATCGGCACGTGCCCCAGCTGCTCCAGCATCGTCGCCACGCGCGCGGCGATCAGCGGCTCGTCGTCCACGATCAGGATGCGCCCCACTTCCACGGGCGGGCTCTCACCAGACTGCTTCGGAACCATGCCCACGCTTCTCGCACACCACGGGCCTCGACGAAAGGGCTCCCCACCGTGCGTTCACCCCTCGCGGTAGTCGGCGGGCACGCGTCCAGTCCAGCGCTTGAAGGCGCGCCGAAAGTTCGCGGTGTCTCGGTAGCCGAGCCGCTCTCCCACTTGGGCCACCGTCAGCTCCCTGCTCCGCAGCGCCTCGATCGCGAGGCGACAGCGCACCTCGTCTGCCAGCTCCCGATACGACGTGCCCTGGGCCATGAGATCGCGCCTCAGCGTACGAGGGGAACACCCGAGCTGCTCGGCCACCCGCGCCGCGTCAGGGAACTCACGCTCATCGCGACGGAACGAGGCCGCGAGCACCCGACGTACCCGCTGCTGGAGTGGCCCGGACGAAGCGCGCGCATCCAACTGTGCCTGAAGGAGCGCTGCGATGGCCGACGCCGCACCCGGGTCGGCGTTGGGGAGTGGCGCTGCCAGCGCCGAGGCGCCGATGTGGATGCGGTGGTGGTCCTGCCCGAAGCGCACGGGGTGCGCGAAGGCCGCGTCGTCCCAGTGCGCCGGTCGCGCATACGCGACGTCGAACGACAGCGTCGCAGGCGCGTGCCCCAGCAGCATGGTGCTGAGCTCGCTCACGGACTGCAGCACGGACTCGATCGAAAAGACCCGGATGTCGCCGTAGTCGCGCGTCTCTTCGAGCCTCAAGCTGGGCGCGGCGCGCGGGTCGGCGACGGGCGGGGGCTCGATCTTCAGCTCGAGGTTGGGCACGCGCAGCGCATGGAAGCGCGCGATCAGGAGGGCAGCCTCGCTGAGCGTGCGGCTGCTCATCGCGCCGTAGCCCACCAGCCCCAGCGAGGCGAGCTTGAGCTGCTTGCCGAACCACAGGCCGAGGCCCGGGTTGCCGGTCAGCGCGAGGGCGTTGCGGACGACGCGCTGGTGCTGTTCGAAGCGAATCGGACGGCCAGGTTCCGCCACGTCCGTCAGCGCAATGTCGGTGCCCGCGAGGAGCGCGTCGCGCGGGTGGCCGGCCTCCACCAAGTGCCGCACCAGCAGCTCGGTGTAGGGGGTCACCATGGGTGTCGCGCGCGGGCCCTGCGAGCTCATCGCTGCTCATCCTAGGCCGTTCACGAGGGGCACGCTGGCCGAAAATGACCCCGTGGCGTCCGAAAGACACCCTGCCCTCGAGCCTCCCAGGCGCGCAGCATCACGTCATGACCACAGCGACAACCAACGTCTTCATTACTGGGGGCACGGGCCTGATTGGGCGCTTCACGGTGGCCGGCCTCCTACGTC